>NZ_JAQAHD010000013.1:0-145607 GCF_027871605.1 Agrobacterium sp. CFBP 3001 | reverse complement strand
GGAGACCCGGGCTCATCCACGGGATCAATGTCCCCAGGGGGGATCGGTCTTCCATCCGCCACCGCACAAGCGACAATAGCACAGCGCGGCGAAATCAAGTTACAAGGGGGCTAGCTCTCCACATATCTCCGCGCTTGCCCCCTCATCCGACCCTTCGGGCCACCTTCTCCCCGGCGGGGAGAAGAAACAAGCGGCGATGCCGAACTTGCTACAGCGACAATCACGGCTGAAGGTCCTGTCGGCCCGGCAATCATAACCCCTTCTTTACCCTGCCTTTGAACCATCTGCTTACCCAAGATGTTAAGCGGATGGATGAGGTTTGCCGCTTATGATGCAGCCATAACAAACAGGCCGCTGAAAAAGCGGGGCACGGGGTGAAATATCATGAAATGCATCGCCGCTTTGCTGGTTCTTGCCGGTTTTGCGCTCGCACCCGCTCAGGCGCGGGCGCCGCATATCAATTTCGGGACATCTGCACTTCAGGGGCAGTGAGAGGCAAATTCCGTCAGTCGTTGCCGGCGGCGTCACTCAGCACGTCGAGATCGGGCACGGTGATGTGGCGATTGTTCTCGATGCGGATAATGCCTTCCTTGCGCAGCTTGGTCATTTGCCGGCTAACCGTTTCGATGGTGAGCCCGAGGAAATCGGCGATATCGGCGCGTGAAAGCGGCAGGTCGAAGCAGGATTTGTCGTCGTTTTCCGGGTCGATATGGGTGGCGATCATATAAAGGAAGCTGGCAACCTTTTCCTGCGCCGATTTGCGCCCCAGCGTCAGCATCCAGTCGCGCGCCTCGTCCAGTTCCTTCAGGGACTGGTTGTGGAGCTTGCGTTCCATATCGGGCACTTCGGAAACCATCCGGTCGACGACGCGGCGCGGGAAAAGACAAATCTCCACATCGGTTGCGGCTTCCGCAGTCATCTTGCTTTCCGCCATGAAGGGTCGGCCGAGAAAGTCCGGTGCGAATTGCAGGCCGACGATCTGCTGGCGGCCATCCGACATCATTTTCGACAGCTTCACCACGCCGTTTAGGATATTGCCGTAGGAGGTGACGAGTTCGCCCTGGCCAAGAAGCTCGTTGCCCGCTTCCAGTTTCTTGCGGCTGGAATGGCGATTGAGGTCACAGAGCTGCTGCGGCGTCAGCGTGCTGCAAAGACCGCCGTGACGCGCCTCGCAGGAGCGGCAAACAACGGGTTCTTCCGAATTGTGGATGGTCTTCTGCAGCGTGTCCATAAGCCTTTTCCAATGCTGGCTTTTCGGGACGATTGCGACCGTGGGTGTTAAATCCGGTCTGATGCAAGGCTTTCGCCACGTAGCCGTCGCCCCTGCGTCTACTTTAGCAAGAACTTACGGTGCAATTTGATTGAAGTCAAAGTTGCAAACTGTCGCAGCCGTTACTGAAAGAGAGGAAATCGACATTTTCTTGATAAAAGGCAAATCGGGCGATGAATACCGAACTTCTTTACAAATATTCGGGTGCAGTGCCGCGCTACACAAGCTATCCGACGGCGCCGCATTTCCACGAGGGAATCGATAATGGCACCTATCGCCGCTGGCTCGGCGCGCTCGGTCACAGGAATCGCCTGTCGCTTTATCTGCATATTCCCTATTGCGACCGGCTGTGCTGGTTCTGCGCCTGTCACACCAAGCACACGCTGAAATACGAGCCGATTGCCGTTTATCTTGAAGCACTTAAGCAGGAGATCGAAGCCGTCGGCGCACTTGTTTCGCCGGATGCGGTGGTGGGTGCCGTGCATTTCGGCGGCGGCTCGCCCACCATGTTGAAGCCGGAGGACATGCAGAGCCTGATGGACTGTCTGCGGCGTCATTTCACCTTCGGCCTTGCACCCGAGATCAGCGTCGAGATGGACCCCAACGATCTGGATGACAGCCGCTACGATGCGCTTGCCGCCATCGGCATGTCGCGGGCGAGCCTCGGGGTTCAGGACTTCGATGACAAAGTGCAAAAAACCATCAACCGCATTCAGTCCTTCGAACAGACGAAATCCGTGGTGGATGCGGTGCGGGCGAGGGGCGTTCATTCGGTCAATTGCGACATTCTTTATGGGTTGCCTTTCCAGACCTGCGGGACATTGGAAAAGACGGTGAACCAGATCGTGTCGCTCGACCCCGATCGCATCGCGCTTTTCGGTTATGCGCATGTTCCGTGGATGAAAAAACACCAGTCGCTGATCCCGGAGCATGCCCTGCCGGATATTGCCGAACGCTACCGCCAGATGACGATGGCGGCGGAGATGCTGAAACAGGCGGGTTACGAGGCCATCGGCATCGATCATTTCGCCAAGCCGACCGATACATTATGCCAGGCCGCCGAAGCGGGCGCCCTGCGGCGGAATTTTCAGGGCTATACGACCGATACGGCCGATGCGCTGATCGGACTTGGTGCATCGTCCATCGGCAGGCTGCCGCAGGGTTATGTGCAGAACATGGTGGCGACGGGGGAATATCAGCGGATGGTGGGCGAGGGCGGTCTTGCCGCCGTCAAGGGCATAGAGTTGTCTGAGGACGACCATCTGCGCTCGCATGTCATCGAAAGGCTGATGTGCGATTTCGCTATCGATCTTTCGCAGTTGCAGCACCGTTTCGGCAATGTGAGCCATTCCGTGAGAGCCCAGGCGCAGCATTTCGCCGCAAGCGACAAGGATGGCGTAGTGCGGATGGACGCCGATATTTTTGCGGTGACGGAGGCTGGAAAGCCCTTCGTGCGTAATATCGCGGCAATCTTCGACGCCTATCTCGGCAATGGACGCGGCCGCCATTCGGTTGCTGTTTAGGCAACAGTTTTGGGGCAAATTTCAAAGTTACGTCACGAAACCATTGGCTTTTTTGTGCGACTTGCCTATGTGGTGCGTCAGACAGGATAATTCATACGAACGACAATAAGGATTATGGGCGTGACAGCTACATTCGACAAGGTTGCCGACATTATCGCCGAAACCAGCGAAATCGACCGCGAAACCATTACGCCGGAGAGCCACACGATCGACGATCTGGGCATCGACAGCCTCGACTTTCTTGATATCGTTTTCGCGATCGACAAGGAATTCGGCATCAAGATTCCGCTCGAGCAGTGGACGCAGGAAGTCAACGAAGGCAAGGTTTCCACCGAAGAATATTTCGTGCTGAAGAACCTTTGCGCCAAGATCGACGAATTGCGCGCAGCCAAGGGCTGATCTGACAGTGCCCGCTTCAGGCGGGCATTTTCTTTTGATGCCGCCTGCGGGCAAACCATGACTAACCGACCAGAGACGGGCCGGACGGATGCTGCTTGAATATTTTCAGATGATCGACAAGGTCGAGGCCGTGGACATGACGACGCGCACGTTGAAGGCGCAGTCTGTCGTTCCCGACAAAAGCCCGGTTTTCGAAGGCCACTTTCCCGGCATGCCGCTGGTTCCGGGCGTGCTTCTGATCGAGACAATGGCGCAGGCGTCCGGCATGATGGTTCTGGCGTTTTCCGATTTTGCGTCCATGCCGTTCCTGATGTCGGTGGACGGCGCCAAGATGCGTACCTTCGTGGAGCCGGGCGCGGTTCTCGACATCGAGGCGGTGCTGGAGCATGACGGTTCCGGCTTTGCAGTTACCAAGGCGAAGATCACCTCGGATGGCAAGAAGGTCTGCGACGCGCAGCTTAAACTCAGGACCATGCCCTTCAGCGAAATCCCGCTTGGGCCTATCGTCAAGAAGCGGGCCGAGGAAGTCGGCCTGATGGCGGCGATTGCCGCGGATGCACAGAAATAAGCGTTTCCGTCCGTTTCGAAGGAGAGCGTTTTTCCCGCCGGCTCGGTTTTTGAGCACGAAAATCGTGGGCTCGCGACGGCGGATCAGGCCTTCACCATTGCCAATCCGCATCGCGCGCTTTATTCCGCAACGCATGAAGTGGTTGTTCGCGACCGCTGTTGGATAGCCGTGACCGTTTCGACGGGGCCGGCTGCAAAGGATGACAGACGATGAAATCTGACAATGATGTGGTGATAACAGGGGTCGGCATCGTGACCTGTCACGGCGTCGGCAGCCAGGCGCATGTGGCGCTTCTTTCGGGAACCGCCGTGCCGGAGCCGGTGGTCGAGACCGAAAAGTTCAAGCCTTATCCGGTCCATCCCATGCCGGAGATCGACTGGTCCGCGCAGATCGCCAAGCGCGGCGACCAGCGCCAGATGGAAAACTGGCAGCGTCTCGGCGTTTTCGCCGCCGGTCTCGCACTCGACGATGCCGGGCTGAAGGAAGATGCAGAAGCCTGCGCCACCATGGACATGATCGTTGCCGCCGGCGGCGGTGAGCGCGACATCAATGTCGACACGCTGATCGTTGACGAGGCGCTGAAGCGCAATGACCGCGAAAAGCTGCTCAATGAGAAGCTGACGACGGAGCTGCGTCCGACGCTGTTTCTTGCCCAGCTTTCCAACCTGATGGCCGGCAATATTTCCATCGTGCACAAGGTTACCGGGTCTTCCCGCACCTTCATGGGCGAGGAAGCGGCCGGCATTTCCGCCGTCGAAACCGCGTTCCACCGCATCCGCTCCGGCGAATCGAGCCACGCGCTGGTGGGCGGCGCCTTCTCGGCGGAACGTCCCGACATGATCCTGCTGTTTGAGGCCATCGGCGCGCATGCGCAGGGCGGCTGGCAGCCGCTGTGGTCGCGTCAAGGTCAGGAAGGCGGCGGCATGGTTTCCGGTTCGCTCGGAGCCTTCCTGGTGCTGGAATCGCGCAAGCACGCCAGCGAGCGCGGCGCGCGCATTTATGCCCGCATCGACGCCATCGAGGGCGACCGCGGCAGCCGTGACGAAGGCAAGATGGAAAAGCGCATGGAGCGGCTGCTTGCCCCCGCCAAGGACAGCGCGGCGACCGTCGTGTTTTCCGGCGCGAGCGGTTATGACGGCGTGACGGCCCGCGAGAAGGACATTCTCGAAAAGGCCCTGCCGAATGCCGTCATTCGCGGTTTTGGCGGCGTCACCGGTCATGGGCTGGAAGCACAGTTTCCGCTCGGGCTGGCGCTTGCCGCGCTGACGCTTGAAAGCGGCGCGAAGGTGCCTACCTTCGATGCGGCTGAGGAAAAGCCCATGGGCGAGGCGGCCAGCGAAGCCGTCGTCACCACCGTCGGCCATGTGCGCGGCGAAGGTGTCGCCGTTCTGTCCCGCGACGTTTGAGGAGAAAGACCATGACTTCCAATTTCAGGGATCATCTCGGTCGTCCCATCGTCGCCGTCACCGGCATGGGCATCATCACCTCGCTCGGGCAGGGGCTTGCCGATAACTGGGCGGCGCTGACATCGGGCAAATCGGGCATCCACAAGATCACCCGTTTCCCGACCGAGGGGCTTTCGACCCGCATCAGCGGTACGGTGGATTTCATCGATATCCCGGTTCCGAATTCGGTCGAGCGTTCCTATGCCTTCGCGCGCGAAACCACCATCGAGGCACTGGCGCAGGCCGGTATCTCCGGCGATTTCGACGGCCCGCTATTTCTCGCGGCGCCGCCTATCGAGCCGGAATGGAGCGCCCGTTTCGAGCTTGCCGACCGGTCTCCGCCGGCCGCCCAGCCGGGTGACGCCTATGAACGGTTCCTGACGGCCTTCCGCCAGCGTCCCGACCCGGCGTTCCAGGAAGCCGCCCTGTTCGGTGCGATTTCCGAACGCCTTTCCGACCGTTTCGGTACCCGTGGCCTGCCCGTCACGCTGTCTACGGCCTGTGCATCGGGCGCGACCGCGATCCAGCTCGGCGTCGAGGCAATCCGCCAGGGCCGCACCGAGCGGGCGCTGACGGTCGCCACCGACGGTTCGGTCAGCGCGGAGGCGCTCATTCGCTTCTCGCTTCTCTCCGCGCTTTCCACCCAGAACGACCCGCCGGAAAAGGCCTCCAAGCCGTTCAGCAAGGACCGCGACGGTTTCGTGATCGCCGAGGGTGCTGCGACGCTGGTGCTGGAATCGCTGGAAACCGCCGTTGCACGTGGCGCGAAGGTGCTCGGCATCATCAAGGGTGCGGGCGAGAAGGCCGACAGCTTCCACCGCACGCGGTCTTCGCCCGATGGCGGCCCGGCGATTGCGACGATCCGCGCGGCACTGGCCGATGCGGGCGTGGCCGAAAGCGATATCGGTTACATCAACGCCCACGGCACTTCGACGCCTGAGAACGACAAGATGGAATATGGCTCCATGCTCGCCGTCTTCGGCGAGGGTCTGAAGAATATTCCGCTGTCGTCCAACAAGTCGATGATCGGCCATACGCTCACCGCCGCCGGCGCCGTGGAAGCGGTGTTCTCGCTGCAGACCATGTTGACCGGCACGCTGCCGCCGACGATCAACTACAACAATCCCGATCCGACCATCACGCTCGACGTGGTGCCGAATGTGAAGCGGGATGCTCAGGTGAGTGCGGTTCTGTCCAACTCCTTCGGGTTCGGCGGGCAGAATGCAAGCCTTGTCATGACGCGGGAACCGGCTTAACCGGTTTCGCCATCAACAGGAGCGTTTCCAGGGCAACTGCGGAAACGCTCTCGCTTCTTTGATTACGCATTCCGGCCGCAAAACGGTTACAGAGTTTTGCTGGAATCGCACTAGAGATTAACGCCTTCGGGCGAAGGACTGATATATGCGCGCTCTTCAACTCGTGGACGACCGGAAGCTCGAAAAAGTGGACCTGCCCGAACCGGATGCCCCGGCGCCGGGCGAGGTGACGCTGCGCGTCAAGGCGGTTGCGCTCAATCACATCGACGTATGGGGCTGGCGCGGCATGGCTTTCGCCAAACGCAAGATGCCGCTCACCATCGGTGCCGAGGCTTCGGGTGTGGTCGAAGCCATCGGTCCGGGCGTTTCGAATGTGCTGCCCGGCCAACTCGTGTCGATCTACGGTGCGCGCACCTGCGGGCTGTGCAAGCCGTGTCGCGAAGGCCGTGACAATCTGTGCGAACATGTGCAGGGTGTGCACGGTTTCCACCTTGACGGTTTCGCGCAGGAAAAGATCAATATTCCCGCCCGCCAGCTGGTGCCTGCGCCGCATGGCGTCGATGCCGTTGCTGCGGCTCTCGCACCGGTGACCTTCGGCACCGTCGAGCACATGCTGTTCGACAATGCCAAGCTGGAGTCCGGTGAAACCATTCTCATCCATGCCGGCGGTTCCGGCATCGGCACGGCGGCGATCCAGCTTGCCAAGAAGATGGGCTGCACCGTCATCACCACTGTCGGTTCTGATGACAAGATCGAACGGGCGAAGGCGCTGGGCGCCGATCACGTCATCAACTACCGGACTGACCGTTTCGAAGGTGTCGTGCGCAAGCTGACGAAAAAGAAGGGTGTCGACGTGGTGTTCGAACATGTCGGCAAGGACACCTGGGCGGGTTCGATGTTCTCGCTGAAGCGCGGCGGCCGTCTCGTCACCTGCGGTTCGACGTCGGGCGTCTCCACCGATATCAACCTTATGATGCTGTTCCAGCAGCAGCTGAAGCTGCTCGGCTCGTTCGGCTGCCGCATGGAAAACATGGCCAACGCCATGCAGAAGATGGCGCGGGGCATCGTTCATCCCGTCATCGACACCGAAGTGACCTTCGACGATATCGACCGGGCGCTGGAGCGCATGGAGACGCGCCAGGTGTTCGGCAAGATCGTTCTGCGAATGGACTGAGCATCTTGAAGCTGTTCCTGACACGGATTGTCCTGAAACTGGACCACTTCCGGCAGTGGCTGATTGCGACATTCGCCTTCGGCCTTCTCAACCTGCTGAAGCTTTTTCCCGCCGATGCGGGCATTCGCGCCGCCGACCGGCTGGCGCGCTGGGTGGGGCCGAAAACCGGACGCCACAAGCTGATGCTTCATAATCTGGCGCGCGCTTTTCCGGAGAAATCCGAAGAGGAGCGGCTTGAGATCGCCATGGACAGCTGGGCCAATATGGGCCGGCTTGCGGCGGAATACGTGTTTCTCGACCGGCTGTTCGATTTCGATCCGGAAAAGAACGAAACGGGCCGCATCGAGGTCGAGGGCATTCCGACCTTCCTCGAGCTGCGCGACAATCCGCGGCCCTTCATCGTTTTTACCGCCCATAGCGGCAATTTCGAATTGCTGCCGGTGGCCGGCTCGGCTTTCGGTCTCGATGTAACGGTGCTGTTCCGTCCGCCGAACAATCCTTTCGTGGCCGACAAGGTGTTCAACTTCCGCAAGGAGCGCATGGGCAATCTTGTACCGTCGCACGCCGGTTCCTCTTTCGCGCTGGCGCGGCAGCTAGAAAAGGGCGGCGGCGTGGGCGTGCTCGTTGACCAGAAGTTCGGCAAGGGGCTGACGACAAAGTTCTTCGGCCTTGAAGTCCGCACCAATCCGCTGCTTGCCAAGCTGGTGCGGCAGTTCAACTGCGATGTCTATCCGGCCCGTTGCGTTCGTCTTCCCGACAATCGCTACAGGTTGGAAATAGAGCCCAAGGTTGAAATTCCGCGCGATGAGAAGGGTAATGTCGACATTCAGGCGACGGCGCAGCTTCTGAACGACAAGGTGGAAAGCTGGGTGCGCGAATACCCCGGACAATGGCTGTGGTATCACGACCGCTGGGACGTGAAGCACCAGATTTAAGGTGATGCCGTGCGGCCCGATCCTCGGCGATTTTTACGAAATTCGGCCGTAGAACGATGTGTTCCGATGTTTTTTCCATATTAATAGAACCTCATTTTTCGTTCATGGATTATCGAAATTGAAAAATTGGCGGCTGCTGTGATATTTTGGACAACAATCCTCGCGGCGTTCCTGCGTTTCGTTACGTCATTTTTAAGCGCAAAGACGCTATAATCAGGGGGCAAAGGGTTAATCCGTTCGCATTGGGAACCGGGTTATGCCCGTTCAGGGAGAGTTGGGTTGAAAGATTTGATTGAGTTGTTCTGGCTGCGTTATACGGAACTGCAATCTGCCGTTGGTAAGAACGAAGCCGACAAGATCGCAGTGCTGGAGCGTGAACTGGAGCAGCTTCTCGAGCGGGTCGTCGGACGCAAGACAGAAAATTCCGAAGATATTCGCGAGCAGTTCCGTTTTGCCATCGACCTCCTCAACCACGAGGCGGAGGATCTGGGCTGCGTGCAGCGCAACTCCGAGCTTCTGCGGACACTCGTTGATCGTTATGTCGGGATGCCTTCGAAGGCCAAAGTCGTTGGTGACGAGGACGAGGACACGCTGGAGTGGCATCATCGCCACCTGATCCTTGATGAAGACATGCTGAACGATCTGGACGATCCCGTCGTGATCGTTACGCCCGGCTACCGCGTTTCGTTCGCCAATTCTCTTGACGCGTTTCAGCGCAATGCGCCGGAAGGGCTTGTGGGTTGCCATATTGCGGAGCTGGTCGGCGTCCACCGTTTCCAGAACGACCTCAGGGACAAGCTCGACAATTGTTTCAAGGGCGATACGTCGAAGTATACCTACGCGGAAGACCAGAACGGCCGCACGATCGTGAAATCGTTGGAAATGTCGCCGTGTTATTCATCTGCCTACAAACTTGTTGGCGCGATGGTCGTCATCCGTGAAATCGAGGATCGGAGACGCCGCGCCACGGCGTGACGTTACACGTCCGTCTCTGACGACCATCCTTTTACGTCGGGAATATCGTTTCCCATATCGTCGCGATGGACCATGCGGAAGATGCATCCGCAAGGAGCTTCGTCGCCATGGCCAGGCAGGAAATCACCAGCAGCGGGCGGATGATCTTCGCGCCGTTCTTCATGGCGAAGCGGGAGCCGATCTGTGCGCCGATGAACTGGCCGACGCCCATGGCGAGGCCGAGCTTCCACAAAACCGCACCACCTATCGCAAACACAACGAAACCGCCGAAGTTCGAGCCGAGGTTCAGAAGCTTGGTGTGGGCGGTTGCTTTCAACATGCCGAAACCGGCAAGCGCCACGAAGGCGAGCATGTAGAAGGAACCCGCGCCGGGGCCGAAAACACCGTCGTAGAAGCCCACCAGCGGCGCGACGGTGAAGCCGAACACGAAGGGTGTGATGCGGCGGTGGCTGTCGATATCGCTGAGCTGCGGCTTGAAGGCGAAATAGATCGCAATCGCGATCAGCAGGAACGGCATGATGGTGCGCAGCACGCTCGAAGGCACGAAGCCGGCGGCGACCGCGCCAAGCCCGCCGCCAAGCATGGCCATGACGGCCATGGGCAATTGTTCCCTCAGATTGACATGGCCGCGCCGGGCATAAGCGATGGTGGCGGAGGCAGAGCCGAATTGCGATTGCAGCTTGTTGGTGCCGAGCGTATCGAGCGGTGCAATGCCCATGATCAGCATCGCCGGAATGGTGATGAGGCCGCCGCCACCGGCAATGGAATCGATAAAGCCGGCAAAGATGGCGACGCAGAAAAGGACGAGAAAAACGTTGAGGGCGATGTCTTGCACTGGGGATGTCCGGGCAGCGGCGGGAGAGGGCTTCTTCTTTCACTGAAAAGACCGCCACGCAATATTTTTCTGCATGATATGCCGCCTGCGGGGGGATTGCGGTGTTGCCGCTTATCGTTATGTTTCCGTGGCGCGTCGCCGGCAGAAGCGGATGGCGCTTGAAGACATACGGATGAGGGCATTATGCATAAAGTGATATTCGATACGGATCCCGGTGTAGACGACGCCATGGCGCTTCTGTTCCTGCACCGTCACCCCGATATCGATCTGATCGGCGTCACCACGGTTTTCGGCAACGCTCCCATCGATATCACCACCCGCAATGCGCTCTTCCTCAAGCGGGAATGGCAGATGACAGCGCCGGTCGCAAAAGGCGCGGGCGTGACCTTCGATCCCGCCCGCAAAGAGGGGCATTGGCCGACCTTCATCCACGGCGAAAACGGCCTCGGCGATATCGATATCCCTGAAACCATCGATCTGCCGCTCGATCCGCGGCCCGCGCATCGCTTCATCATCGAAACGGTCAAGGCCAATCCAGGCGAAGTGACGTTGATCGCTGTTGGCCGCATGACCAATCTGGCGCTGGCTTTGCGCGAAGAACCTGACTTCGCCGCTCTGGTGAAGGAAGTGATCGTCATGGGCGGCGCCTTCGACATCAACGGCAATGTCTCGCCGGCGGCCGAGGCCAATATTCATGGCGATCCGGAAGCGGCCGATCTTGTCTTCACTGCGCCGTGGCGCGTGGTCGTCGTCGGTCTCGATGTCACGACAAAAACCGTGATGACGAGCGCCTTCATGGCTGAGATGGCAGAGGCGGGCGGCAAGCCGGTGCAGCTGCTTTCGGACCTGTCGCAATTCTATATCGATTTCTACAAGACCCGCACCGGTGACGGCATGGTGGTGCATGACAGCTGCGCCTGCGTTTATCTCGTCGCGCCGGAACTGTTTACCACCCGCAGCGGCCCGGTGCGTGTCGTCTGCGGCGGGCTTGCCGATGGCCAGACGATCCAGAGGCCGGATGGCCGCGCCTTTCCGCCGGGCGACTGGGACGGGCATCCGAGCCAGCTCATCTGCACGGATATCAAGCCGGAGCGCGTGCTTTCGGTCATCCGCGCGGCAATTGTGAAGGGTGAGCACGGCTGAAGGGCAGGAATGGCCGTTCTTGAGCATGGCTTGCCTTGCATTTTCCAAGAATCTGGCGTTATGCAAGTTCCCTGATCATAGTGCGCGATCCGCCTTGCCGGCGGGGCTGAGAAGGCCGTGCCGGAAGGACGGGCGGATCACCGCTATGCGGCGTGGGCCGAGAAAAGCCTTGTAGGTTTTCCCGTGCTTTGCGCTACAATGAATAACGCCTGCCGGGTCGGTTCGTGTCGGCGGCGTTTAACAACAAAAAACGAACCTTCGTTATGGGCCGGCAGAACCGGTCCATTCCCATGAGGAAAGAGATGGAAGAGTTTCACAAGGTCCGGCGTCTGCCGCAATACGTCTTCGAACAGGTCAACCGTTTGAAAGCGAGCGCGCGAGCGGCCGGGGCCGATATCATCGATCTCGGCATGGGCAATCCCGACCTTCCGACCCCGAAGGCCATCGTCGACAAGCTTTGCGAGGTCGTTCAGGACCCGCGCACCCATCGTTATTCCTCGTCCAAGGGCATTCCCGGCCTTCGCCGCGCGCAGGCAGCCTATTATGCCCGCCGTTTCGGCGTGAAGCTGAACCCCGACACGCAGGTCGTCGCCACGCTCGGCTCCAAGGAAGGCTTCGCCAATATGGCGCAGGCCATCACCGCACCGGGTGACGTGATCCTGTGCCCGAACCCCACCTATCCGATCCATGCCTTCGGCTTCCTGATGGCGGGCGGGGTTATCCGTTCGATGAATGTCGAGCCGGATGACAGCTTCTTCGGACCGCTGGAGCGCGCGGTGCGCCATTCCATTCCGAAGCCACTGGCGTTGATTGTCAACTACCCGTCGAACCCGACGGCGCATGTCGCCTCGCTGGATTTCTACAAGGACGTCATCGCCTTTGCGAAGAAGCACGAGATCATCGTGCTTTCCGACCTTGCCTATTCGGAAATCTATTTCGACGAAAACAATCCGCCGCCATCGGTTCTTGAAGTTCCCGGCGCAATCGACGTTGCGGTGGAGTTCACCTCCATGTCGAAGACCTTCTCCATGCCCGGCTGGCGCATGGGCTTTGCCGTCGGCAACGAGCGGCTGATCGCGGCGCTGACGCGCGTGAAGTCCTATCTCGATTACGGCGCCTTCACGCCGATCCAGGTTGCGGCGACCCATGCGCTGAACGGTGACGGTTCCGACATCGCCGAAGTGCGCAATGTATATCGCCGCCGCCGCGATGTGATGGTCGATACGTTCGGCAAGGCCGGTTTCGAGGTTCCGCCGCCAGCGGCGACGATGTTCGCCTGGGCGAAGATCCCGGAAAAATTCCGTCATCTCGGCAGCCTGGAATTCTCCAAGCTTCTGGTCGAGAAGGCAGATATTGCTGTTGCTCCCGGCATCGGCTTTGGCGAGATGGGGGACGATTACGTCCGTCTCGCGCTCGTGGAAAACGAGCATCGAATTCGTCAGGCAGCGCGCAATCTGAAGCGTTTCCTGTCGAGCGCAGACGAAACGATGCATAACGTCGTTTCGCTCAACGCCCACAGATAAGGGCAACCCAAGGCGGCCGGGTCCCGGCCGCCACCATCAACAGCAATCAGGAACATACCCATGGCAGATTCATTGAGAATCGGCATAGCGGGGCTCGGCACTGTCGGCGCTTCGCTCGTGCGCATCCTCCAGCAGAGAAGCAACGAACTTGCGATTACCTGCGGACGCGCGATTGAGATTATTGCCGTGAGCGCGCGCGACCGTTCGCGCGACCGCGGCATTGATCTTGCGGGTATTACCTGGTTCGACACGCCCGAGCAGCTGGCGAGCGAAGCCGAGATCGACGTCTTCGTCGAACTGGTCGGCGGTGCTTCCGGTCAGGCGGAAAATGCGGTGCGCGCCGCACTCGCACGCGGTCTCCATGTGGTGACAGCCAACAAGGCGCTGCTGGCCAAACATGGCGTCGAATTGGCGACCATTGCCGAAGACAAGGGCGCGCTTCTTAATTTCGAAGCGGCGGTGGCCGGCGGTATCCCCGTCATCAAGGCGCTGCGCGAATCCTTGACCGGTAACCATGTGTCGCGCATCTACGGCATCATGAACGGCACCTGCAACTACATCCTGACCAAGATGGAGAAGGAAGGGCTGTCCTTCGAGGCCTGTCTGAAGGAAGCGCAGCGGCTCGGTTACGCGGAGGCCGATCCGGCCTTCGATATTGAGGGCAACGATACGGCCCACAAGCTGGCAATCCTGACGACGCTTGCCTTTGGCAACAAGATTTCGGCCGATGACATCTATCTGGAAGGCATCACCAATATCTCCAGCGAGGACATTCAGGCGGCCGCCGAACTCGGTTATCGCATCAAGCTTCTCGGCGTGGCGCAGGTGACCGAATCCGGCATCGAGCAGCGCGTGCATCCGACCATGGTGCCGCTCGATTCCGTTATCGCCCAGGTGGATGGCGTCACCAACGCGGTGGCGATCGAATCCGACATTCTCGGCGAATTGCTGATGGTTGGTCCGGGTGCGGGCGGCAACGCCACGGCGTCCGCCGTACTGGGCGACATTGCCGATATCGCCAAGAGCCGTCCGGGCGCCCAGCAGGTGCCGGTTCTCGGCCGTCCGGCGAAATCGCTGACGGAATACCGCCGCGCCAAGATGAAGAGCCATGAGGGCGGTTATTTCATTCGCCTGACGGTGAAGGATCAGGCCGGCGTCTTTGCCTCCATCGCCACCCGCATGGCGGATAACAACATCTCGCTGGAATCCATCGTGCAGCGCCAGCGCGTGCATGTGGAAGGCGCGCCGCAGACCATCATTCTCGTTA
Organism: Agrobacterium sp. CFBP 3001; assembly: GCF_027871605.1. NCBI lineage: Bacteria > Pseudomonadati > Pseudomonadota > Alphaproteobacteria > Hyphomicrobiales > Rhizobiaceae > Agrobacterium > Agrobacterium sp. CFBP 3001. The sequence continues at coordinate 131,294 of NZ_JAQAHD010000013.1, read as the reverse complement.
CCCATGCGACGATGGAAGATGCGATCCGCAAGGCCGTGAAGGCGATCAAGAACGAGAAATATCTCGTCAGCGAGCCGCAGGTCATCCGTATCGAGCGGACCTGAGACGCTTCGTGATCTTGATGTTATCGAGGGCCGCGCTTCCGGATGGAGGCGCGGTTTTTCGTTCTATGGCTGCCCGCATCGTGTCGGTAGTCTCGCGCCCATAAAATTTGGGGGGACGGCGTCGGAAGCGCTGGAAAACAAGGCGATTCGGCACTATGGTTAATCCTGTTCACCAAGCGAGGGAGGCGTGGCCGTGACATCGATCATCCTGTTCAAGGACAATAAGCGCGCAGGCTTTGCGGCCGCCCATCACCGGGCGCGGCCTCACAATGCCAATGACAATATTCGCAGCATGGAATTCGATATGGGGAAGCATGAGCGCAACTGGTGTTCGCTTGCCGTGTTCTCACTGCTGCTGCTTGTTGGCGCTGTCTCGATCGTCAGCCCGTTTTTCTCGATTTTTTCGGTGTGAATCCTCATAAGCGCGTTTTTGCTTGAAAAACGCGCCATCGCCATTTAGCCCGTTTTAAAGCGCGATTGGGCGCATGACAGGATGAATGGACAGGATGGCAATGATGGAGCCGGCCGATACCGTGGCCCGCGCGTTTCTAAGCGTGGAGCGGTCGGCGACAGAACAGCGCTGGGTGTCGCGGCTGGATCAGGCCGGGCAGAACCGCGCGCTGGCCATGTCCCAGATTCACGCCATCCCCGAATTGATCGCACGGGTGCTTGCCGGGCGCGGTGTGGGTGTGGATGACGCCCTGGCGTTCCTCGATCCGACCATTCGTTCCCTGATGCCCGATCCGCATGTGCTGACCGATTGCGAAAAGGCCGCCGAGCGGTTGGTGCGGGCCATCGAGACAGGGGAGAAGGTGGCAATCTTTGGCGACTACGACGTCGACGGCGCTGCTTCCTCCGCTTTGATGTACCGGTTTCTCGCGCATTTCGGTCTGACACCGGAAATCTATATTCCCGACCGCATTTTCGAGGGCTATGGGCCGAACCCGGCGGCGATGCAGCAGCTTGCCGCCAATGGTGCGACGCTGATCGTGACGGTCGATTGCGGCTCCACCAGCCATGAATCGCTGAAGGCTGCCAAAGATGCGGGAACGGATGTGGTGGTGATCGACCACCATCAGGTCGGCACGGAGCTGCCGCCGGCCGTGGCGCTGGTCAATCCCAACCGCGAGGACGATCTTTCGGGGCAGGGGCATCTCTGTGCCGCCGGCGTGGTATTCCTCGTGCTGGTGGCCACCCTGCGGCTGTTGAAAGAGAAGCGGCACAGGCAGGCCTTCACGCTCGATCTGCTGTCGCTTCTCGATATCGTCGCGCTTGCCACCGTGTGCGATGTGGTGCCGCTGAAAGGGCTCAACCGCGCCTATGTGGTAAAGGGGCTGATTGCCGCGCGCCATATGAACAATGCCGGGCTTGCCGCCTTGTTTAAGAAGGCGGGGCTGGGCGGGCCGGTGACGCCCTATCATTTCGGTTTCCTGATCGGGCCGCGCATCAATGCCGGCGGCCGCATCGGCGACGCTGCGCTCGGCAGCCGTCTCCTGACCATCGACGATGCTTCGCAGGCCGAAGTCATTGCCGAGAGGCTGGATGAGCTGAACCGCGAGCGACAGGCCATGGAAGCGGCCATGCTGGCGGAAGCCGAAGCGGAGGCGCTGTTCGAATATGGCGACGGCTCGGGTGCGGGCGTCATCGTGACTGCGCGTGAAAACTGGCATCCCGGCATTGTCGGTCTGCTTGCCTCGCGTCTGAAGGATCGCTTCCGTCGTCCCGCCTTCGCCATTGCCTTCGATCCCTCCGGCAAGGGCACCGGTTCCGGCCGTTCGATCAACGGCTTCGATATGGGGCGCATGGTGCGCGCTGCCGTGGAGGCCGGCTTGCTGGTCAAGGGTGGCGGTCACGCCATGGCGGCCGGCCTGACGGTGGAGCGCGCCAATCTCGGCAAGCTCAGGACTTTCTTCGAGGAAGCGGCGGCAAAGACCGTGAACGAGCTGGTGGAAAGCAGCGTGCTGAAGATCGACGGCGCTATCGGCGCGTCGGGCGCGACATTGCAGCTTGTCGACCAGCTGGAGCAGGCCGGTCCATATGGCTCCGGTCATTCGCAGCCCATCTTTGCCGTGCCGGCGCATCGTCTGCGCGATGTGCGGCTTGTGGGTACAGCTCACGTCAAGATAACGCTGGAGGCCATGGACGGCTCGCGACTGGACGGTATCGCGTTCCGCGCCGCAGAAGCGCCTCTGGGGCAGATGCTGCTGAATGCGCGTGGCCGGAACATTCACGTCGCCGGCACCGTGGGCGCCGATCTCTGGCAGGGCCAGAGGCGCGTTCAACTGCGCGTCCTGGACGCGGCTTTCGCGCCCTGACTTTGCGCAATGACAGGGCCTTCCAGCTATCTTGGAATTTCACCGGACACCAGCCCAGGCGAGCGGATGAGACACAACGAGACTTCTTTACGCGATGCGTGAAGATTTTCGTGCAGGCAGCTGATTTTTAAGGAGAAGCAAGTGGCACGCCCTAGGGGAGTCGAACCCCTCTTTTCAGAATGAAAATCTGACGTCCTAACCGATAGACGAAGGGCGCGTGCGCTTGTGGTGTGGCGCCCTTATAGTCAGGCTCCGGTTGGTCCGCAAGCGGAAAAATTGATTTTTCTCGCTTCGTGACGAGTTTTTTTATGGAGGCTGGAAGGGCTGTGGAAAACTGCGCGAGAAATGGCCAAGGCCTTGAAATATCGCCCCTATCGCTGCGCTTCAGTAATGCCCCCATGTCTTGCAGGAGGCCGGGGACGCAGTCTCTAACCCTTAGCTGGCAAAGGCGGCCGGCTCGATGAAGCGGATGCTGTGGGGAGAGCTGAAGGGGAAAGGCAAGCCGGTCGATTTGCCTGTTGGCGTTTCGTCCGGCTCGCCTTCCATCGGGGGGGACAGCATTCTAACGTGCCCGACGGGAATCGGTTCCGGCACATTGATCACGCGTGACGAATTTGCCAGCTGATGCATTGTGGTCATATTCTGAGGGGGAAAAACACGAAGGCAAGTGGCACGCCCTAGGGGAGTCGAACCCCTCTTTTCAGAATGAAAATCTGACGTCCTAACCGATAGACGAAGGGCGCGTGCGCTTGTGGTGTGGCGCCCTTATAGTCAGGCTCCCGAAGGTCTGCAAGCGGAAAAATGCATGATTTGACAAAAAAATGACATGGGCCCCCAGAAGCCCTGAAAAACAAGGATTCCTGTTTCGTAACAAATGGTTAAACTGCGACGCCGCGCCCATTTTTGTGCTCTTGGCGCTTCGAGAGCGGTGGAATCACGGAATCGAAATCGTCGCGCGCGTGCATGGAGATAAAGATTTCAGCAGGTCTCCAGAAACGAAAACGGGGCCGAAACGGCCCCGCTCGATATATATGTCGATCGCAGTCTCAGTGCAGAATCTGGCTGAGGAACAGCCGGGTGCGCTCGTGCTGCGGATTGTCGAAGAATTCGGCGGGCGAGTTCTGTTCGACGATCTGGCCCTGGTCCATGAAGATGACGCGGTTTGCCACCTGGCGGGCGAAGCCCATTTCATGGGTCACGCACAGCATGGTCATGCCGTCTTCGGCGAGGCTGACCATGGTGTCGAGCACTTCCTTGACCATTTCCGGGTCGAGCGCCGAGGTCGGCTCGTCGAACAGCATGATCTTCGGCTTCATGCAGAGCGAGCGGGCAATCGCCACGCGCTGCTGCTGGCCGCCGGAGAGCTGGCCGGGATATTTGTTCGCCTGCTCGGGGATCTTGACGCGCTTCAGATAGTGCATCGCCACTTCTTCGGCTTCCTTCTTGGGCATCTTGCGAACCCAGATCGGCGCCAGCGTGCAGTTTTCGAGGATCGTCAGATGCGGGAAGAGGTTGAAGTGCTGGAACACCATGCCGACTTCACGACGCACCTCGTCGATCTTCTTTAGGTCGTTGGTGAGTTCGATGCCATCGACATTGATCGTGCCCGACTGATGTTCTTCAAGGCGGTTGATGCAGCGGATCATGGTCGATTTGCCCGACCCGGAAGGACCGGCGATAACGATGCGTTCGCCCTTCATGACCTTCAGGTTGATATCGCGCAGCACGTGGAAGTCGCCATACCACTTGTTCATGCCGATGAGTTCGATCGCCACGTCCGTAGTCGAGACGGTCAGTTTTTTTGCTTGGGTTTCTGCCATTTGAGCGTCCCTTATCGTTTATGCCCGGTGTCGAGGTGCCGTTCCATGAACAGCGAATAACGCGACATGCCGAAGCAGAATATCCAGAATACGAAGCCTGCGAAAATATAGCCAGTCATGGCGGTGACGGGCGTGGCCCAGTTCGCATCCGATTGGTTGAGTGTGACAATGCCGAGCAGATCGAACATGCCGATGATCGAGACCAGCGACGTGTCCTTGAACAGCCCGATGAAGGTGTTGACGATGCCCGGAATGACGAGCTTCAGCGCCTGCGGCAGCACGATCAGCCGCGTCTTCTGCCAGTAGTTCAGGCCGAGCGAATCCGCACCTTCATATTGTCCCTTAGGAATGGCCTGCAGGCCGCCGCGGATCACCTCCGCCATATAGGCCGAGGAGAACAGCGACACGCCGACGAGCGCGCGCAGGAACTTGTCGAAGGTCCAGCCGTCGGGCAGGAACAGCGGCAGCATGATGCTGGCGAAGAACAGGACGGTAATCAGCGGAATGCCACGAATGACCTCGATGAAGAGCACGCAGAGCATCTTGATCACCGGCAGGTTCGACCGCCGGCCGAGCGCCAGAAGAATGCCGAAGGGGAGCGACACCGTGATCCCGAAGAACGACAGGATGAGGGTCACCATCAGGCCGCCCCACAGCTGCGTTTCCACCTTCGGCAGACCGAAGACGCCGCCGATGAGCAGGAAGAACGCAATGAAGGGCAGGATGATGAAAAGCGCCAGCGCATTCAGTCGCTTGAACGGCGCTTTTGGAATCAGCATCGGTATAAGCAGGATGGCGAACGTCACCATCACCAGGATGGGACGCCAGCGTTCGTCGATTGGATAGCGGCCGAAGACGAATTGGCCGAGCTTTGCCGAAACGAAAGCCCAGCACGCACCGGACTGGCCGTCCGGCAGCGCGCCGCCCTGCGAAGCGGTCAGGCAGGCGATACGATCGCTGCCGGTCCATACCGCGTCGATGAACAGCCACTTGATGATCGGCGGCACCAGATAGGCGAGCAGGGCAAGGGCGATAACCGTGAGAACGGTGTCCTTAGGCGTGGCGAAGAGTTTGGTGCGCAGCCAGTGGCCGAAGCCGACGGCGCTCGAGGGCGCGGGTTTGGCGTCCTCGATGGTCTGTCGCACGAATGCGTTATTGCTGATCGTCATCGTTATCGCTCCACCAGGGCCATTTTCGCATTGAACCAGTTCATGACCACGGCCGTGAGCAGGGACAGCGAGAGATAGATGACCAGCCAGATTGCAACGACTTCGACTGCCTGTCCCGTCTGGTTCAGGATCGTGCCGCCGACCGAGACGATGTCGGCGAAGCCGACAGCGACCGCAAGCGAGGAGTTCTTGGTCAGGTTGAGATACTGGCTCGTCAGCGGCGGGATGATGATGCGCATCGCCTGCGGAACGACGATCAGGCGCGTCGTGGTGCTGGAGCGAAGTCCCAGTGCATCCGCAGCTTCCGTCTGACCCTTCGCCACAGCCTTGATGCCGCCGCGAACGATTTCGGCGATAAAGGAAGCGGTGTAGAAGGAAAGCGCCAGGAACAGCGACATGAATTCAGGTGCGACAACCGCGCCGCCGGAGAGATTGAACCGCCCGGCAATCGGATAGTCGAATGTCAGCGGCGCCCCCAGCGCCAGAAACGTCGCCAGCGGCAGGCCGATGATGAGAAGCGTCACCGTTATGCCGGTGCGGAACTGCTGTCCGGTTCTTTCCTGTCTGGCCTTTGCCCAGCGGTAAACGAAGACGCTGAGAACGATGGCGACCAGGAAGGCCAGCGGCACGAGCCAGGTGCCTTCTCCCCACAGCGGCTTGGGATAGAAGAAGCCGCGATTGTTGAGGTAGGCTCCAAGCGGAAGCTCGAGCGACTCGCGCGCCTGCGGCAGAACCGAGATGACGCCCTTGTACCAGAAGAAGATGACGAGCAGCGGCGGGATGTTGCGGAAGATTTCCACATAGGCCTGCGCGAGTTTCGAAATCAGCCAGTTATTGGACAGCCGGGCGATGCCGACGATGAAACCGATGATCGAGGCGGCGATGATGCCGAAAAATGCAACCTGGATCGTGTTGAGAATGCCAACGAGCAATGCCCGGCCATAGGTCGCGTCGCTGGTATAAGCGATCAGCGACTGGCCGATATCGAAACCGGCTCTTCCGTTGAGGAAGCCGAAGCCGGACGAGATGTTTGACCGTTGAAGATTGGTGATCGTATTCGTCACGATGATCCAGACGAAGGCGGCCAGGACGACGACTGTCAGGACCTGATAAAAAATGCCGCGTATGCGTGGATCGTAGATAAGTGACGACGCGCTTTGCGCGCGCGATCGTTGCGAACTGACCGCGTTGCCTGCCATAGGCACCTTTCCCTTTTATGTGCTCTTTGCGAGCTTATTTATATAATTTGAAGCGGAGGCCGGGTGTTGCCCAGCCTCCTTATGATCTAGCCGGTAATGGGGCCGATCAACGGACCGGCGGTGCGTATTGCAGGCCGCCCTTGGTCCAAAGCGCGTTCTGGCCACGCTCGATCTTCAGCGGAGAGCCAGCGCCGACGTTGCGGTCGAAGACTTCGCCGTAGTTACCCACCAGCTTGATGATGTTGTAGGCCCAGTCGTTGGTGACGCCGAGATCGGTACCGATCTTGGTGCCTTCTTCCGTGCCGAGCAGGCGCTTCACATCCGGATTGGCGCTGTTCTTCTGCTCATCGACATTCTTGGAGGTGATGCCAAGCTCTTCGGCGTTGACCATCGCATAGTGAACCCAGGTCACGATGTCGAACCACTGGTCGTCACCCTGGCGAACGGCCGGGCCAAGCGGCTCCTTGGAGATGACTTCCGGCAGAACGACGTTTTCGTCCGGGTTCTTCAGCTTCAGGCGGATCGCGTAAAGGCCAGACTGGTCAGTGGTGTAGACGTCGCAACGGCCAGCATCATAAGCAGAGGTCGCGTCGGCTTCCTTTTCGAAAACCACCGGGTTGTACTGCAGATTGTTGGTCTTGAAGTAGTCGGCGAGGTTGAGCTCCGTGGTCGTGCCGGTCTGCACGCAGACGGCGGCGCCGGAAAGCTCGAGAGCGGACTTCACGTTGAGGCTCTTTTTGGCGATGAAGCCCTGGCCGTCGTAGTAGTTGACGGTACGGAAGTTGAAGCCCAGCGACGTGTCGCGGCTGATCGTCCAGGTGGTGTTACGGGTCAGAACGTCGACTTCACCGGACTGGAGAGCCGGGAATCGGTCCTTGCTCGAAAGTGCGACGAACTTGGCCTTCGAAGGATCACCGAAAACCGCTGTGGCAATACCACGGCAATAGTCCACGTCGATACCGGACCATTCGCCCTTGTCATCGGGATTGGAGAATCCCGGAATGCCGGCGCTGACGCCGCAGGTGACGAAACCCTTGCCCTTCACATCCTGAAGCGTCGCAGCCGAAGCGACCGAGGCTCCTCCCAAAACTGCTGCGCCGATGGCGGCCGACAGAATTGCCTTTTTCATTTTTCCCAACCTTTGTTTGTTATCGTCACTTGGAAGGGGACCGGCATGTTTGTCTTCCCCAGCTCCCCCTTCAGCGAGATCTTTTTCGATCCGCTTTTTCTATCACAATCGCAATTGGCAGCGGGGTCAAGACGTGCGGGCAATAATTGTGCCTATAAAACGGAATTTTCCAAATTTTGGTCGGGAAGTGTGCAAAGGGTGAAAATATAAGCATATTTTTGCGGAAATTTGCACTTGCACAGTATTTGTATACTTCTTGTATTCTGATTGGCGATGCGTCAATCCGACCTGCCCAGGCGTCCCTGCGGGACTTGACCTTGCGTTGCGCTCTTAGCATTGTCGCACGCGTCAATGTTCCTTCGAAAGCTGATCTGAAATGACCAAGACAAATGACCTGCTTTCCGCCGCAGGTGTGAATACGCGCCTGACCCATGGCGGCAACGATCCCGCGGACTGTTTCGGTTTCGTCAATCCGCCCATTGTGCGCGGTTCGACCGTGCTTTTTCCCGACGCGGAGACGCTTTCGACCGAAAACCAGAAATATACCTATGGCACGCACGGCACGCCGACCACGGATGCGCTGTGCAATCTCGTCAACGAGCTGGAAGGGTCTGCCGGAACCATTCTCGTGCCCTCGGGCCTTGCGGCCATCACCGTGCCGTTCCTTGCCTATCTCGGCGCCGGCGATCACGCGCTGATCGTCGATTCCGTCTATTTTCCGACGCGCCGTTTCTGCAACACGATGCTGAAGAAGCTCGGTGTCGAGGTGGAATATTACGACCCGGCAATCGGGGAGGGCATTGAGGCTCTCATCCGGCCAAACACCAGGCTGGTACATCTGGAAGCGCCGGGCTCCAACACCTTCGAGATCCAGGATGTCAGGCTGATCACCGATATCGCTCACCGCCATGATTGCGTGGTGACGATGGACAATACCTGGGCGACTCCGCTTTATTTCAAGCCGCTCGATTTCGGCGTCGATGTCTCCATTCACGCCGCCACCAAATATCCTTCGGGTCATTCGGATGTGCTGATGGGGTTCGTTTCGGCCAATGAAAAGCACTGGAAGGCGCTTTATCAGGCCAATACCAATCTCGGCATCTGCGTCACCTCCGACGATGCCTACCAGATCCTGCGCGGCATGCGCACCATGGGAATAAGGCTGGAGCACCACCAGAAAAGCGCGCTCGATATCGCCACATGGCTGGAGAGCCGTGACGACGTCGTCCGTGTGCTGCATCCAGCGCTGCCGAGCTTTGCCGGGCACGAGCTCTGGAAACGCGATTTCAAGGGCGCAAGCGGTGTCTACTCCTTCGTGCTGAAGGCGGAAGAGGGCAAATACAAGCAGGCGGCGGCCGCCTTCCTCAATGCGCTGACCTTCTTCGGGCTCGGCTATTCCTGGGGCGGATACGAATCGCTTGCCGTTTCGGTCTCGCTTGTCGACAGAACCATCGCCAGGGGGCCCTCGGAAGGGCCGGTTATCCGCCTGCAGATCGGGCTTGAGGATATCGCCGACCTCAAGAAGGACCTTGAGGCCGGGTTTGCGGCAGCGGCCGGGGTTTGACCTCAGCCTTTGGCGCGATAGCCGTAGAGCCAGTCAAAGTCCTTCAGGAAGGCGTCGGTGTGGCGCGCGGAAAACACGAAGTCCCGCGCAATACGCACCGGGCCTCTCGCGTGATAGGCAAAACGATTGAGAGAGGCCCGCTTGCGGGCCTTTTCTATGCGCGGCAGGCGCAGGGCCTCGAAGCTGGCAAGGGCCTGCGGCAAGGGCAGGGGCTTTTCGGCATTGCCGCCTGCCGTTGCTCCCGCAAGTTCAAACGCATCCTCTATCGCCATGGCCGCGCCCTGTGCGGCGAAGGGCATCATGGCATGCGCCGCATCGCCGATCAGCACCGTGTCGCGCCCATTGTGCCAGCGGCCCGAGCCGGCCTGATAGAGCGGCCAGAAGGTCGGATTCTCTGACGAATCGAGCAATCGGACGATATCCGGGCTGAAGCCGCGAAACTGTTCCAGCAGCATGGCTTTCTGCCGCCCGCTCGATTCCGCCCGCCAGGTTGCGCCGGGGTCGGCACCGAGCGCGATGGCGACGATGTTGAAACCGCCGACTTCCTTCAGCGGATAGGCGACGATATGGCCGCCGGAACCGAGATAGGCGGTCACTGCGCTCTTGTTGATGGCTGACGGCACGTCATTTGCGGCAACGGTGAAGCGCCAGGCAATATTGCCGGAGAAGGTGGCTTTGGGGGCGGAAGGGACCGCGAAGCGGGCCGCCGACCAGACGCCGTCCGCGCCGACGATAAGATCATGGTCACGGAAGGTGGTTGCGGCAATCACGTCCACCGTCGCGTTTTCAATGCGCTTGCCGAGATGCAGGCGGCAGAGCGGGTTGCGTGTCACCGCCTGGAGAAGCGCATTCTGCAGCGTCGAGCGGTGCAGCACGCCATAGGGTGCGCCCCAGCGTGTGCGCGCCACCGCGCCCATCGGCAGCGAGAGCAGCGTGGCAAGCGATTTTCCGGAGGCGAGTTCGACGCTGACCGGTTCGGTCCAGCGCTCTTCGATTTCCGGCAGCACGCCGAGTTCGGCGAGAATGCGTGCGGCATTGGGCGAGAGTTGCAGGCCTGCGCCCACTTCCGTCAGCTCACCGGCCTGCTCGATGATGTCGCAGTCGATACCGTACCGGGCAAAGGAAAGGGCAGCGGTGAGACCGGCGATGCCGGCACCGACAATGGCTACGGATTTGATGGGCATTGGTGCGCCCCGATCAGGAAAAGTGGAAGGTCAGGCGGCCTTCACATGGAAGACGCAGCCCGGAGGATTGGTCTGCTCGGCCTTCAGCGACGGATTGTAGCGGTAAAGCGTGGAGCAGTAGGAACAGACCTTCTCGTTGTCGTCGCCCATATCGATGAAGATATGCGGATGATCGTAAGGAACGGAAGCGCCGGTGCACATGAATTCCTTGACGCCGATCTCGATCATGCGGTGTCCGCCATCGTTCTGGAAGTGGGGAATGGAATGCCCGGCCATGTTCGTCTCCAAATGCAATATCGTTACCGAGCCGCAATCCGTCTTCGCGTGCCGGCTCGTCGTTGCGGATATGTAGCCTCAAACGCATTGCATCTCCATAAAAATCGTCAGCAAAACATGTTCAACATTGCTAATTCCTGCCATATGGTCCGGCAAAAAGGATGTCCTTGATGAATCTCAACACGCCGCAGTTTTCCGATTTTTCCCATGACGGCCTTCGCCTTGCCTATTTCGACGAGGGCGATCCGGCGGGCGAACCGGTTCTGCTGATCCACGGCTTCGCCTCCAGCGCCAATGTCAACTGGGTGCATCCCGGCTGGCTGAAAACACTGGGGGATGCGGGCTACCGGGTGATCGCCATCGACAATCGCGGCCACGGCGCAAGCGACAAGCCGCACGATTCCGAAGCCTATTATCCGCCCGTCATGGCCGGGGATGCGGTGGCGCTGCTCAACCATCTCGGCATCGCCGAAGCGCATGTGATGGGCTATTCCATGGGCGCGCGCATTTCCGCCTTCCTTGCCATGGCGCATCCGGAGCGCGTGCGTTCGCTGGTCTTCGGCGGGCTCGGCATCGGCATGGTCGAAGGTGTCGGCGACTGGGATCCGATTGCCGAGGCGCTTCTCGCACCTTCGCTCGATGTCGTCACCCACGAGCGCGGCCGCATGTTCCGCGCCTTTGCTGACCAGACGAAAAGCGACCGGCTGGCGCTGGCCGCCTGTATCGAGACGTCGCGGGTTCTCGTCACCCGCGAACAGGCTGGGAAAATCGATGCGCCAACGCTGATAGCGGTTGGAACGAAGGACGATATCGCCGGTTCCGCTGCGGAGCTTGCCGCGATCATGCCGCATGCGCGGGCGATCGATATCCCCGGCCGCGACCACATGCTGGCCGTCGGCGACCGGGTGTTCAAGGCGGCGGTGCTGGAATTTTACCGCTCGCTTTGATCAGGAGCATTTCCGGGAAAAGCGGAGCCCGGTTTTCCGTCCGGAAATGTGGCAACGCTGAGGGCGCGGCAAGAAACGGTTTTTCATGCTGCATGAAGAAAAACTGAAGCCTTGCCGCCTTTAAAGTCGTCATTCGAATCCCATTTCTAATCCACGTCTTTTTCTGTATAAAGAACGACCACTGCAAACGAGGAGACCATTCATGGTCGCACGTACCGAGGCCCGTCAGCCCGAACAGCTGGCGATCGTCGATCCCATCTGGGGCAGCCTGCTCAATGAAGCCCGCAGCGCCGCGGCACAGGACCCGCTGCTTTCGGCCTTCCTTTATTCGACGATCCTCAATCACCGGTCTCTCGAAGAATGTGTGATCTACCGCATCTGCGAACTCCTCGATCATCCCGACATGCAGGCCGTGCTTCTGCGCCAGACCTTCCAGGACATGCTGGATGACTGGCCGGAATGGGGAAGCGTGCTGCGCGTCGACATTCAGGCCGTTTACGACCGCGATCCGGCCTGCACGCGCTTCATGGAGCCGCTCCTCTATTTCAAGGGGTTTCAGGCCATCCAGACCCACAGGCTCGCCCACTGGCTGCTGCAGAAGGGCCGTAAGGACTTCGCGTTTTATCTGCAGAGCCGCTCTTCGAGCATTTTCCAGACAGATATCAATCCGGCCGCGCGCATCGGGAAGGGCATCTTCCTCGATCATGCCACCGGGCTGGTGGTCGGTGAGACAGCCGTGATCGGCGACAACGTCTCCATCCTTCACGGCGTCACGCTCGGTGGCACCGGCAAGGAAGGGGCGGACCGCCATCCGAAGATCGCCAATGGCGTGATGATCGGGGCGGGGGCGAAAATCCTCGGCAATATCGAGATCGGCAGCTGCTCGCGCATCGCCGCCGGCTCGGTGGTGCTGAAGCCGGTTCCGCCCAAGACGACCGTTGCCGGCGTGCCGGCGCGTGTGGTGGGAGAAGCAGGGTGTTCCGAACCCTCGCGCCTGATGGACCAGCTTATCGGGGCCGATATCTGACCGGCCCTGTCGCGCCCCGATGGGGCCGGCATTTTCATGGTCGTCCGTGTGGAAGACACGGATGACTTGCCGCTTTCACTTTACTTTGGCCTTTGTCCCATGCCAAAAGCGGGCCAACGCGAACCGCACAGGAGAATAGTGGTGAAAGCCGACGAAATCAAAAAACTCGACGCCTATTTCAAGCGCACCTTCAACCCGACGATGGTGGTCAAGGCGCGTCCGCGCAAGGACGATTCCGCCGAAGTGTATCTTGGCGAAGAGTTTCTCGGCGTCGTTTATATCGATGACGAAGACGGCGACCGCTCCTACAACTTCTCCATGGCGATCCTCGACGTCGATCTGTGATCGTCACCATCCGGTGACGGATGGAGTTTCGCACTGAACCAGTCGCCCGTGGCGGTTACGCCGCGGGCGATTTGTTTTTTCGGCTGCTGACCTGCATCATCAGGCGGTTTTCCGGCCGCAACGTGACCCGCATCAGCGGCTCCGTATTTCCCGGGCTTTTGTTCCTGAGGTGGTCGTTCTGCAAAAGAACGGCAAGGATCGCAACAGCCTCCATCATGGCAAAGGCATTGCCGATGCAGACGCGCGGGCCGGCGCCGAAGGGCATATAGGCATAGCGGTGGCGCGCCTTGACCTTTTCAGGCTGGAAGCGTGACGGGTCGAAGCGGTCGGGTTCTTCCCACAGTGTTGTGTGCCGGTGGACGGCGTAGATCGGCACATAAAGAACGGTGCCGGCCGGGATATCGTGTTCGCCGAGCCTGAAGTCCTGCAATGCCGTGCGTGTCACGACAGGGGCGGGCGGGTAAAGCCGCATCGCTTCCGAAAATACCTGTCTGGTATAGGTCAGGCGGGCGATATGGTCGGCCGCGACCGGTTCACCGGCGGTAACGGCTTCAATCTCGTCGATGACCTTGCGCTCCACGTCGCTGTTTTGCGAGAGCAGATGGAAGGTCCAGGCAAGGCCGAGGGCCGTGGTTTCATGACCGGCGGTGATGAAGGTCAGGAGATTGTCGATGATTTCCGTGTCGCTCATCATGCGCCCCGTTTCCGGATCTTTCGCTTCGAGCAGCATGGAAACCAGATCGTTCCTCTCGATCGGATTTTGTCGCCTTTCGGAAATGACGGTTGCAAGGCTGGAGCGAAGATAGTCCACCGCCGCGCGCGCCTTGCGCCGGCCCGGATGCGGAAGCCATTCCGGTGCGCCCAGCATGGCGAGTGCGAAGGTCCAGCCCGTGGGTTTCAGATAATCGGTGATGCTTTGCTCGACGCGGGCTATATCGATGCCGTGGCCGCCGGACATCATGGTTTCGACGATGATATCGAAGGTCGTCCGCATCATCTCATGGCCGATATCGATGTCGCCGGCGGGCGATGCGTGCCAGCGCTGTTGCGTGCGGCGCGCGGCGTCGATCATGACCGGCAGCAATTCCAGCAGCTTCTCGTGCCGGAATGCTGCGGCGACGGATTGCCTTTGCCACTTCCAGTGATCGCCATCGGCCGTCAGAAGTCCCTGGCCGAGCGCGGGGCCGAGGGCGCGGCGCACATCTTCGCCCTTGCCGAGCAGATGGGCGTTCTTGACAAGCGCCTCATGAATAAGCGCGGGATCGGCAAGATGAACCCGCATGACGCCGCCGAGACGGGTAAAGACCGCCGGCTCGCTGAAAATTTCCGGCGGCAGAGCCTTCAGCGGATTGCGGATGAGCGACAGCGCGACGCGGGCGGTTGCGAATTTGGAGACGGGAGCGATTCCGGGCGTATCCGGGGAGGCGGTGCGAAGGTCGGTTCCGGTCATTTTACAGGTCCTTTGTCCGCGTTGAACACTTACATTTCCTGTTAAGGTGTATACCTTATTGTGGGTATTTAAGGTGCATACCTTAGATTTCAATGGTCGGGTTCGAAATCAATGAAGAAAAGCAGTACCGCGCGGACGGCAGCACGTCCCACACGCCAGAGAATTCTCGACGCCGCTCTTACTCTGTTTAACGAGCGCGGGCCTGACCATGTGACGACCGCCGAAATCGCAAGGGCGGTGGAGATCAATGAGGGCAATCTCTATTATCACTTCCGCACCAAGGAAGCACTGGTTCTAGCGCTGTTTGCCCGGTTCGAAGCCGATGCGCTGGCAATTGTCGGAAAGATTGACGGGGCCGATGAGGGAGCGGCGGCAACCTATGCCGGTTTTCTGCGGCTATGGTTTTCGCTGGTGTGGGACTACCGGTTCCTGTTTCGCGATCTGGTCGGTCTTGTCTCTTCCGCCCCGGCGCTGGTGGAGCCCGTGCGAACCATAAGCGCCGCGATGCGCCTTGCCGTCGGCGATATCGTCGCGCGCATGGAGAAAGCGGGCCTCGCTGCGATACCGGAGGAAGAACGGCCTGCCGTTTTGACGAACCTATGGATCGTCTCCACCTATTGGGCGTCCTATCTCAACCTTCAGGAAGGCATCACCGAGTTCGGTCCGCCGCAGCTGGACTGGGGATTGAAGCAGGTCTCAAGCCTGTTCAGGCCCTATCTCTCCCCGGAAGCGAAAGCCGAGCTGGAGGCGCTGCTGGTAGGGGAGCCGTAAGTTTCACCGGGTAGTGACAGGGCCGGAAAACAGGGACGCCCGCGACGATATCCGTCGCGGGCGCCTTTACAATTATCAGCCATATGCCGCTGAAGTATCAGGCAGCCTTCAACAGATCGCCATGCGGATCGAGGACGAACTTGGTGGCCGCGCCCTGATCGAAGCTTTCATAGCCCTGCACCGCATCGTCGAGCGCAATGATCTTGGCGTTGACGATATCGGCAATCGGCAGGCGGTCGTGCAGGATCGCCTGCATGAGCTGGCGGTTATATTTCAGCACCGGCGTCTGTCCGGTGTGGAAGGATTGCGCTTTTGCCCAGCCGAGGCCGAAGCGCAGCGACAGGCTGCCCTGTTTCGCCGCCGCATCCACCGCGCCGGGGTCTTCGGTGACGTAGAGGCCCGGAATGCCGATGGAGCCGGCGGCGCGGGTGATTTCCATCATCTGGTTGAGAACGATGGCCGGCTGTTCGCCGCCCGCATGGCCGCGCGCTTCGAAGCCGACGGCGTCGATGGCGCTATCCACCTCGTTGGTGCCGACGATTTCGGCGATCATGTCGCCCAGCCGGTCGCCCTTGGAAAGATCGACGGGTTCAAAACCGACTTTTGCCGCGTGCGCAAGGCGATCCTTGTTGAAATCGCCGATCATGACGACCGCAGCACCGAGAATGCGGGCGGATGCGGCGGCGGCAAGGCCGACCGGGCCGGCGCCCGCAACATAGACCGTGGAGCCGACGCCGACGCCCGCCTTGACGGCGCCATGGAAGCCGGTCGGCAGAATGTCGGACAGCATGGTGAGGTCGCGGATCTTCGACATCGCCTTGTCGCGGTCCGGGAACTTCAGCAGGTTGAAATCGGCATAGGGGATGGTGACATAGCGGGCCTGTCCGCCGATCCAGCCGCCCATATCGACATAACCGTACGCGCCGCCGGCGCGGGACGGGTTCACCGTCAGGCAGACGCCGGTATCCTGCGACTTGCAGCAACGGCAGCGGCCGCAGGCGACGTTGAAGGGCACCGAGACGATATCGCCAATTTCCAGCATCTCGACATCGACGCCTTTTTCGATGACTTCACCGGTGATCTCATGGCCGAGGACGAGGCCCGGCATCGCCGTGGTGCGGCCGCGTACCATATGCTGGTCGGAGCCGCAGATATTGGTGGAAATCACCTTGAGAATGACGCCGTGCTCGATGCGGCGGCCATCCGGCGCCTCAAGCTTCGGGTCATCGATATCGCGAACCTCGACCTGACCCGGCCGCATGTAGACGACGCCTCTGTTCCTGCTCATATCCATCTCCTCCATGGTTTGAACACCGTACCTGTCCGCTCCTCCGGAAACAGGTGACTCCATGGGTGCAGCAAACCATGTGAGGGGAGATGTGGCGTTCGGGAATACGACACGCGGTGTGGTCGTAACGACACCGCGTTTCGCCCGATGTCACGGTGGCGTTATCTGTCGAGCGGTTTTCTGAGGCGGCCGGCGGCGTCCTGAATATATTGCCAGGCGACACGGCCCGAGCGGCCGCCGCGCGTGGTCGCCCATTCCAGCGCCTCGTGATGCAGCGTTTCGCGGTCAAGACCCAGATCGAAATGCGCCGCATAGCTGTCGATCATCGTCAGATAATCTTCCTGGCCGCATTTGTGGAAACCGAGCCACAGGCCGAAACGGTCCGAGAGCGAAACCTTCTCCTCCACCGCTTCCGAAGGGTTGATGGCGGTGGACTGCTCGTTTTCCATCATGTGGCGCGGCAGAAGATGGCGGCGGTTGGAGGTCGCATAAAACAGCACATTGTCCGGCCGGCCTTCGATGCCGCCGTCCAGCGCCGCCTTCAGCGATTTATAGGCCGTATCGTCATGGTCGAAGGAGAGGTCGTCGCAGAAGACGATGACGCGATGGCCGGAGGCCTTCAATATATCGAGCAAAGCGGGCAGGGTGTGGATGTCCTCGCGGTGCACTTCCACCAGTTTCAGCGAAACGCCGCTTGCCGCGCGCACATCTTCGTGAACGGCCTTGACCAGCGAGGATTTGCCCATGCCGCGCGCACCCCACAACAGCACGTTATTCGCGGCAAAACCTTCCGCGAAACGCAGCGTGTTTTCGTGGAGAATGTCGCGGACGTGGTCGACGCCACGGATGAGCTTCAGGGCGATGCGGTTGGGGCGGGGAACCGGCTGGATAAAGGAGTTGACTGGCGCCCAGACGAAACAATCGGCCGCATTCCAGTCGTTTACGGCGGGCGCCGGCCCGGCCAGACGTTCCACGGCGATGGTGAGCCGGCGCAGTTCTGAAAGAAGCAGGGAGGCCGTTTCTTCTCGAATCATGGTGTTTCTTCCGCTTGTCTGGTGTTCAAAACTCTGTTTTGCGCCCGGCCTAGCATGGCGTTTCAGGCCCATAAAGGTTAAGAGGTCCGGAATCGGTACGGCGTGGGCCCTGCATCTGTTGCAATCCCGGCGTTCCCCACTATATTCCGGCGGCTTGAAAGCTGGGGCGGCATCCAAGGTCGTGCCGTAATTCTGAGGAGTTTTATATGTTCATTAGTCAAGCTTTTGCCCAGGACGCAGCGGGCGGCGCATCGGCCTTCGGTTCCGGCCTTGAGATGCTTTTCCTGTTTGCGCCGCTTATGGTGGTCTGGTACTTTTTCCTTATCCGCCCGCAGCGCGCGCAGATGAAGAAGCGCCAGGAAACGCTGACCAATATTCGCCGTGGCGATCAGGTCGTTCTCGGCGGCGGCATCGTCGGCAAGGTGACCAAGGTCATCGATGACAATGAACTCGAAGTCGAAATCGCCGAAGGCGTGAAAATCCGTGCCGCCCGTGCCTACATCGCCGAAGTGCGTGTGAAGGGCGAAGTGGTCAAGACGGAAGCCGCTTCCTGATCCTGCCGGATTATCGAATGCCCGATTGCGAATTTTGACGGGTTGCGCAAAGCGCTACCCCAACCCTGACCGAGATCGAAATGCTTCATTTTTCCCGTTGGAAAACAGTCTTCATCTGGCTGCTTGTGCTGGCAAGCGTCTTCATCGCTTCTCCCAACCTGTTTACGGACAAACAGCTGGAGGGCATGCCTGCCTGGTACAAGGACAACAAGGTAACGCTCGGTCTCGACCTTCAGGGCGGTTCGCACATCATGCTCAAGATCGAGCGTTCCGACATCGTCAAGGAACGGCTTGAAACGATCGTGGGTGATGTGCGCACGCAGCTTCGCGACGCCAACATCCGCTATTCGGGGCTGACCGGCAACGGCCAGCAGATTCAGGTCCGCATCAGCGATCCCGCTCAGGTGGAAGCCGCCAAGAACGCGCTTCGCGACCTGACGCAGCCGGTGTCCGCCGGCACGCTGGTCGGCGGCTCCATCACCGAAGTGACGATGAATGACGGCGGCGACAATCTGCTCAGGCTCAACCTGACGGATGAAGGCATCGACTACCGCCTGTCATCCGCCGTTTCGCAATCCATCGAAGTCGTGCGCCGTCGCGTTGACGAAGTCGGCACCACCGAGCCGCTCATCCAGCGTCAGGGTTCGGACCGCATCATCGTGCAGGTGCCTGGCCTTCAGGATCCGCAGCGCCTGAAGTCGCTTCTGAACCAGACGGCAAAGCTCTCCTTCCGCATGGTCGATACGACGATGCCGGTGCAGGAGGCGATGAACGGCCGTCCGCCCGCGACCTCCGAGGTTCTCTATTCGCAGGACGATCCGCCGGTTCCCTATCTGGTGGAACGTCGCGCGCTTGTTTCCGGCGACAATCTCGTCGACGCGCAGGCAAGCTTCAACCAGCAGACCAACGAGCCGGTCGTTACCTTCCGCTTCGACAGCCGCGGTGCGCAGCGCTTCGCGCAGGCGACGCAGCAGAATGTCGGCAAGCCTTTCGCCATCGTTCTCGATAACCAGGTCATTTCCGCACCTGTCATCCGCGAGCCGATCATCGGCGGTTCGGGGCAGATTTCGGGTAATTTCTCGGTGCAGGGCGCCAACGATCTCGCGGTCCTGCTGCGCGCCGGTGCGCTGCCGGCCACGCTGACCGTGGTTGAAGAACGCACCGTCGGCCCGAGCCTCGGTAACGACTCCATCACCGCCGGCCTGACGGCCAGCGCCATCGGCGCGGTCGGCGTCCTCATCTTCATGTTCGTCTTTTATGGCTTCTTCGGCCTGCTGGCGAACATCGCCCTCATCGTCAACGTCATCATGCTGCTCGCGGTGCTAAGTGTTATCGGATCGACGCTGACCCTGCCGGGTATTGCCGGTATCGTCCTGACCATCGGCATGGCCGTGGATTCGAACGTTCTGATCTATGAGCGAATACGCGAGGAGGTGAAGAGCGGCAAACCGCTGATCCAGTCACTGGATAACGGCTTCACCCGCGCCTTTGCGACCATTATCGACGCCAACCTGACGACGCTGATCGTGGCAAGCGTGCTGTTCTACATGGGCACAGGCCCGGTCAAGGGCTTCGCAGTCACGCTTGCCGTCGGTATCATCACCACCGTCTTCACGGCCTACACGCTGACGGCATGGATGTTCGGCTACTGGGTTCGCCGCAGCCGTCCGAAACATCTGCCGAAGGGTGTCCGCACCGCCATGTTCGACGGTCGCGACATTCCCTTCATGCGTTATCGCCGCGTGGTGTTCATGATCACCGGCGCCATCATGCTCGCCTGCGTCGGCGGTTTCGTGGCCAAGGGTCTGAACCTCGGCATCGATTTCCAGGGCGGTTCGGTCATCGAAGTGCGCGCCAAGCAGGGTGAAGCCGATCTCGCCGATATTCGCGATCGTCTGAACCAGCTCAACCTCGGTGAAATCCAGGCGCAGAATTTCGGTACGCCGCAGGATGTTCTCATCCGCATTCAGGCGCAGGACGGCGGCGAAAACGCCGAGCAGTCCGCCATCACCATGGTGCGCGGCGAGCTTGAGGACAAATACGACTTCCGCCGCGTGGAAGTCGTGGGTCCTGCCGTTTCCGGCGACCTGACCGTTACCTCCACCATCGGCGTTATGCTCGCCATGGCGGCGATCATGGTCTACATCTGGGTTCGCTTCGAGTGGCAGTTTGCACTCGGCGCGGTCATCTCCATGGTGCATGACGTGGTCTTCACGATCGGACTGTTCGTCTTCCTTGGGATAGAGTTCAATCTGACCAGTATCGCGGCGATCCTTACGATCATCGGTTATTCACTGAACGACACCGTCGTCATCTACGACCGTGTCCGTGAAAACCTCAGGCGATACAAGAAGATGCCGCTTTCCATGATCATCGACGTGTCGCTGAACCAGACGCTGTCGCGCACGATCCTCACAGGTCTGACCGTGCTTCTGGCACTGCTGGCGCTGTATCTCTTCGGCGGCGAGGTCATCCGTTCCTTCACCTTCGCCATGCTGTTCGGTGTCGGTATCGGCGTGTTCTCCTCGGTCTACATCGCCGCTCCAGTGCTGATCGCCTTCAAGCTGCGTCCTGATAGCAAGGATGCGGAAGACGAGAAGGACGACAAGAAAGAAAACAACACCGGCGCCATTGGCGGCAAGCCTGCCGTCTGATGGCCGGCGGGATTGAAATACGCCCGGCCCATTTTCCCGGCCGGGCGCCCATCGATGCCTATGGCAATGGCGGGTTCCGTTTTGCCGACATGTCGCATCGCGGTTCGCTTCTGCTCCTGCCTTCGGGCATCTACGGGTGGGAGCCTGTCGATGCGAAAGAACTGACGGTCGGACATTTCGAAAAGGTTCTGGCGGAAGCGCAGGATATCGAAGTGCTGCTGATCGGGACGGGCGACGGCATGCGGGTTCTGCCGAAGGAATTGCGCGCCGCCTTCAAGGAAGCGGGCATTTCCGTCGACCCGATGAGCACGGGTGCTGCCGTGCGCACCTATAATATCATGCTGTCGGAATCGCGTGCCGTGGCCGCGGCGCTGATTGCCGTCGAAGGCTGACAGGACGTTTCGCGCGGGGAACCATGGCACCCACAGAAAATCTCGACGTCTGCCTCGCGACGCTGCGCGATACCGATCGCGACCGCTATCTCGCATGTCTTCTGTCGCCTGCCGACAGGCGTAATGCGCTTGCGGCGCTATACGCCTTCAATGCCGAAATTGCCCGCATCCGCGATTCCGTGCGCGAAGCGCTGCCCGGCGAGGTGCGCATGCAATGGTGGCGCGATCTTCTCGACGGCAATCCACATGGCGACAGCCAGTCCCACCCAGTGGCTGCAGCGCTTTTGACAACCATCGAGCACTATCGCCTGCCGCGCCCGGTTCTCGCCAATATGATCGAGGCGCGTATCTTCGATCTCTATGACGACCTGTTCGAGGATCGCAATGCATTGGAAGGTTATGCCGGAGAGACCGCATCCGCATTGATCCAGCTTGCAAGTCTCGTGCTTTCCGCTGAAGACGCCGCATCCAGCGCGGAGGCGGCAGGGCACGCGGGCGTGGCGCAGGCCATGGCGGGCATGCTGCTGCTCATGCCGCTGCACCGGCGTCGCGGGCAGGTCTATATTCCCGCCGATATGCTGGCTGCGGCCGGGCTCGACCGCGAAACATTTCTTGAAGGGCAGGACAGGCAGCGCATCGGCATCGCCATCGAAATTTTCGCGGCCCATGCGCTGGATCATATTGAGAAGGCGAGACGCGCGAAGATTTCAAAAAATGTCTTTGCCGCCTATCTTCCCGTCGCCCTGTCCGGGCCGGTCATAGCCGCCGCCCGTAAGGCTGGGAGTGGCGTATTCGACGGCGACCTGCAGCTGTCGCAGCTTCGCCGGCAATGGCTGCTGGCAAAGGCTTCCCTCCTCAAGCGTTTCTGATGGCACGGATCGTGCCAGGCTGCGAAACGACGTCGATCCCGCAAAGCCACACTTCACACAAGCCTCGGCCTATATGAACCTGAACCGAGTTCGCATCGTTTCGATTCGCGAATCTTGATGTTTCGATGCTGAGGGAGCGTCCCGGATGAGTATTGCGATCTGGATTATCGTTTTCGTGCTGCTTTCGGTCTTCGCTGTTTATGCCTGGCGCATGTCGCGGGCGACGGATGAGGATAACAGTCATGATGTGGGGCAGGCGATCATGGATTTCGCCCGCGCCTTTCCCAATGAGGCGATCAGAAGTCTGCATATGACGGCGGATGGCGGCGCAGCCTTCGTGCGGCTGCACGACAACAAAGCCGGCTTCATGCGCAATATGGGGTCGCATTATGTGTGCGTGATGATCGATCCCGAGCGCATCCGGGTCGAAAGTCTTGAAAGCGGCGACGGTTTCGTCGTCACCTTTTTCGACATGCCGAAATATAGCGGCTCATACCGGTTCAAATCGGCCGGGGAGGCGGCCGAGGTTTCCCTCTGGCTGCTCGGCAGTCTCGTGGAGGCGCAGGACCATCACGACGAAGGCCCGCTGCCCTCGAACGGTTGAGGCACGTCAGGTGTCGGCTGTCACTGCCCGTCAAGCGGCGGGGTCGCACCGGCCTGCTGGCGCTCGCGCCAGATGATGAACAGGCCGGATGCGACGATGATGAGGATGCCGAGCCATTTCGACGGCGTCGGGAAATCCGAAAACAGCGCATAACCGAGAATCGTCGCCGAGATGATCTCGAAATACTGGAACGGCGCCAGCAGAGAGAGCGGCGCCAGCCGGAAGGCCCTGACAATCAGCAGGTGCATGTAGCCGGATATCGATCCCAACAATACGAGCAGGGCAAGTGCGAAGCCGGATTGCGGCAGCGAGACGGCAAAATCCTTATCGCCCAGCGCATCGCCGGCGAAAAGTGCCGCCCCCATGAACACGGTTCCCGCAATGCCGGACATTGTCTGCATGACCAGCGGGCTGTCGGCATCGCCGATGGCGCGGTTCAGGAAAAGGTAGAGCGTATAAAGAAAGGCGCAGGCGACCGGCAGAAGCGATGTCCAGCCGAAGATTTCGAAACTCGGCTGTATGACGATCAGCGCGCCGCCGAAGCCGACCGCAATCGCCGTCCAGCGCTTCCAGCCCACCTTGTCACCGAGGAAGAGGGCCGACATCATCGTCAGCATGAAAGGCTCGACGAAATAGATCGCGAAGACATCGGCGAGCGGCATGTATTTGACGGCGGCGAAAAACATCAGGCTGGCCGAGGCGTGCAGGACGCCGCGCAGGCAGTTCATCCACGGTCGTTTGGCGCTGAACAGCGCCCTGGGCGACACCACGAGCAGCAGCGGCAGGGTGCAGAGCACCTGGAAAAAGAAGCGGTAGAAGGTCACCTGCGCCGGCGACATGCCGCCGCTCACCGCCATGTATTTGGCAATCGCATCCATGACCGGCAGCACCAGCATGCAACCCGCCATGATGGTCATGCCCTTGGCGATATCGTTGAAACCGGTCTGGCTGGTCATGGATCGGGGAGTCATGGGTCAGGCTGCGCTTTCGACCGAAAGGTCCAACGGGAGAGGGGACGCCCGCAAGGTCGCCCCCCTTCCGGGGTCAGGCGGCCTTCTGGCGCGGCAGGCTCTTCATATCAATGACGAAACGATAACGCACATCGCTTTTTATCATGCGTTCATAAGCGTCGTTGATCTGATCGATATCGATCATCTCGATTTCGGCGGCGATGCCTTTTTCGGCGCAGAAATCCAGCATTTCCTGCGTCTCGGGAATGCCGCCGATCATCGAGCCGGCAAAGGTCTTGCGGCCGGGGATGAGGCTGAAGGCCATAACCGAGAGCGGCTTTTCCGGTGCGCCCACCTGCACCAGCGCGCCGTCACGTTTCAGCAGCGCCAGATAGGCGTTGATGTCATGGTCGGCGGCCACGGCGTCGATGATGAGATCGAGGCTCGAAGCGGCCTTCTTCATCTGCTCGGCATCGCGCGAGACGATCACCTCGTGGGCGCCGAGCTTTTTCGCGTCCTCCGCCTTGCCGGGCGAGGTGGTGATCATCACCACGGTTGCGCCCATGGCATTGGCGAGCTTGACGGCCATATGGCCAAGACCGCCGAGACCGACGACGCCGACACGCTTGCCGGGGCCGGCGTTCCAGTGGCGCAGCGGCGAATAGGTGGTGATACCCGCGCAGAGCAGGGGTGCCGCCGCCGCCGGATCAAGGCCTTCGGGAATGTTGAGGACGTAACGATCATCAACGACGACGTGGGCGGAATAACCGCCGAGCGTATGCGCGCTGCCGCCCATCGCTTTGTCGGGCGAATTATAGGTGCCGGTCATGCCGTTTTCGCAATATTGCTCCAGCCCCTCGGCGCAGCTTGCGCATTCCCGGCAGCTATCGACGATGCAGCCGACGCCGACGCGGTCGCCCGCCTTGAACCGGGTGACCTGCGCGCCGACACGCCCGACGCGGCCGATGATTTCGTGGCCGGGAACGCAGGGATAGAGGGAGCCCGGCCATTCGCTGCGGGCCGTGTGGATATCGGAATGGCAGACGCCACAAAATTCTATCTCGATTTCGACATCGCGCGGGCCGGGATCGCGACGCTTGATGGTCGCGAGCTTCATCGGCGAAGAGCCGTCATCGCAGGCATAGGCGGACGTTGTGAACATGATCGTTCCTCCTCTTGTGGTGATCGATGCTGGAAACACCGGCCTGCGGCAAAGGTTGCGGTGGGATCAGCCGCTTGCGCCGGTTTCGGGCACTGCCTCGCCAAACACCTCCTCAAAGGCCTCGCGCAGCAGAACGTCGACGTCGCCGATCATAACCGGCAATCCAAGATCGACAAGGCTGGTGACGCCATAGGCGCTGATGCCGCAGGGAACGATGCCGGAAAAATGCGAGAGGTCCGGATCGACATTGATCGAAAGCCCGTGGAAGCTCACCCATTTGCGCAGCCTGATGCCAAGTGCCGCGATCTTGTCCTCGGCCATGCCGCCATCGGGAAGCAGCGGTTTTTCCGGACGCCTGACCCAGACGCCGACGCGGTCCTCGCGCCGCTCGCCACGCACATTCATCTTGTCGAGCGTGCGGATGATGACATCCTCCAGCGCCGCCACATAGGCGCGGACATCCTGCCGCCGCCGCTTCAGGTCGAGCATGACATAGACGACCCGCTGTCCCGGCCCGTGATAGGTATATTCGCCGCCACGACCCGTGGCGAAGACGGGAAAACGCTCCGGTTCTATGAGGTCGGCGGCATCGGCGCTGGTGCCGGCGGTATAGAGCGGCGGATGTTCCAGAAGCCAGACGAGTTCGTCGGCCTCGCCGCTGGCAATGGCGGCGACTTCACGCTCCATTTCCTCAATCGCCTGCTCATAAGGGACGAGGCCTTCCGAGATTCGCCAGCGAACGGGCGGCGAACCGGGGGCGGGGAGCATGTTTGTCTCGATATCGGTGCGTGTGAGCATGAAAAAGTCCTTTCCACAGCCTTCTCGCAAAATGGCGACAGGGCCGCAACCCCAGCATTTCCGGGCTTCCTGCATATAGGATGGTGCGGTGCGATTTTTAATTTCAAAAAACTGTCACGACGCTCTTGTGCACCGAAAATCCTTTTGCTACATGCACCCCCGTCGGCGCAAGTCGACGCCTACCACGATGCGGTCGTGGCGGAATTGGTAGACGCGCAGCGTTGAGGTCGCTGTGGGGCAACCCGTGGAAGTTCGAGTCTTCTCGACCGCACCAAAGAAACCCGCTTCGGCGGGTTTTTTCTTTTTTAGCCAGTCGTTTAGCTTGCCTTCTGTTTCCGGTCCCCGGTTCGTTGGACCGTATCGGATGTGTCCCAAGTCACACCAATCTGCTTTATCCCGCAGCCAGAGCGCCACGAATTAACGGCGGCAAATTATCGACCTGCCGCCGTTCGAATTGAATGGACGAGGTGGATCAGCGTCGGTTGCGCTGGCCGTCACCGACACGGTAGGGGTCACCATCCATGACCTGATCCATGCGCCACTCGTTTCCACGATATGGACTATGCCACGTCTGGCACCCGGCCAGAAAGACGGTTGCGGTCAACAATCCGAAAGTGAGGGCGGCTCGCACCATATTGAACTCCTTCGACATGTCATCACAAGCCATGTAGGCGCAGGCAGGTGGTTTTGCGATGCCTCTTCGAAATTTATCGTCCATTTCGGAACCCTGGAGCACGTCCGGTCAAAACGGAATCGTGGGGCGTGCTCTATCGCTTTGTTTTTTCGCATTCCGGGACGTAAAACCGCTACGCACTTTTACTGGAAATGCTCCAGCTGGATTTGGTCATCGTCAAATTTCAGTGGATATCGATGCACGCTGTAGTAGCCGTGCGTTTCCCCCTACAAAAAGGAGGGGTGGAATATTAGAGGTCCGATGTTAGCTTTTGTCAGGAAAATATGTCTGGGGGTTTTCGTGCAGGGGGACAAAACGGATTCAGACAATGCGCTTGGCTATTACATGTGGAGTATTTCCGATAACAGGCTGATCATGGATGCGGTCACTGCGGAATGCCATGGGTTTTCGGAGCCGGTTGCGTCGAGTGGGGTGACGATCGAGGAGATTCTCGAAAGAATCGACGTCGAGATGCGCGATCAGGTGGCGCAGGCCATTTTTGAGAGCATCACTACCGGGGTGTTTTTCGACCAGCGCTACAAGGTCAATCTGCCGGATGGGTCGGATCGGTGGATCGTGGCGAAGGGCAGGGCGATTTTCGATGCCGACAATACGCCGTTTCTGGGTATTGGCAGCGTTCGGGATATTACCCTGAAAAAAACCTATCAGTTCGAGCCTCGGCAATAGCGACCGGATGGGTGAAAACCGCGCATAAAAAGAGGCGGCTTTCGCCGCCTTTTTTCGTCTGCACCGTGCGGGGACATCAGAAGACGGCGAGATATTTCAGCAGCGAAATAATGCCGATGATGATGACGATCACCTGTGCGATCTGTTTCGCACCGCCGCCGACCGGCAGTCGCGCGATAAGCCACAAGACGAGCACAATCACCAGGAAGGTGATCAGAATGCTGACGAGCGTAGATGTAACCATATGTCCCAGCTCCCTTTTCAATCAATACTCAACGGTCGTTCACCGTTGCGTGAGTAAAAGCGCGAGGCTAATTTTGGTTCCATCGGGCGAAATCGCGGTGTGAGGTCGGGCATGAATCAGTTCAGGGTTAAAAAGCGGCCGACGGGCGCTGTCGTCACTCTTGGCCGTCTCGGGCATCCCGATGTCGTCACGGCCACCGGAGGCGCCCTGACGGTGGTGACGGCGGCCTCGGAGCCGGGTTTCAATCCGCTCGATCTCCTTTATTCGTCGCTGTCGGCCTGTCTGGCGCTCAGCGCCCGGATTGCGGCGAGCCGCATGGGCGTGCTCGACCGGTTCGAAAAGGTCATGGTGCACGTGTCCGGCGAAAAGGCTGAGGAGGAGCCATCGCGGATCGTGCGTTTCGATGTCCGGATAGAGATAAAGGGGGATTTCGATGAGGCTACGCGCAGCGCCATCGCACATATGGCCGAGGAAATCTGCACCGTCAGCAACACGCTGAAGGACGATGCGGAATTTGCGCTGTCGATTACCGGCTGACCATCAGGATTTCCGGGATTTTTCCCATTTTTTCACCAGCCGGTCGCGCTTGAGCTTCGAGAGGCGCTTCAGCCAGAAAATGCCGTCCAGCTGGTCGATCTCGTGCTGGATGCAGATGGCGTGAAATCCCTCTGCGATCTGCCGGTGTTCGCCGCCGGCTACGTCCTGAAATCTCACCTCGATTTCGGAGGGTCGCTCCACTTCCTCCGTGAAGCCCGGCATGGAGACGCTGCCCTCCACATGGCGCATGGTCTGCGTGGATTGGCTGACGACTTCAGGATTGATGTAGGTGAGCACGGTTCCCGGTGTCAGCTCCAGCACGAAAACGCGCTGTTTGACGCCGATATGGGCGGCGGTGATGCCGACGCCGGGTGCGGCGCGCATCGTATCGATCAGGTCCGTCACCAGTTCCTGCAATTGCCCGTCGAAAGCCGTGACCGGCGCGCAGATTTCGGACAAGCCGGGATGGGGATAGGGCAGGATCGGCCTGGTTGCCAAGGAATGCTCCGTTCGTTTCAAATCCGCAGGGACGCCGCCGCAAGGGACTGTCCTTCTTCGGTTGCCTCCAGAAAGCTGCGCTGGGTGCGGGCATCGCGTTTTGTCACCCGCACGAAACGTGGCGACAGGGAAGTGATTTCGCGCAGAATGAGGGCGTGTGCAAGCCCCAGCCGGTTGGCGATACTGCGGCTGTCAGCGCCGATGGTCAGATAAACCGAAAGAAGGATCGCTGCGCCCGTGGCGGTCAGCGCCTTTGAGGCGCTTTCCTGAACCCGCTCCACCGCCGCCATGAACGCCGCAGTGGATTGCTCCTCTTCCATCAGGAGGCATCCCGGCGCAGGCGAACGGAGACGAGCACCGATTTCGATGTCGGCGTGAAACTGCCTTCGCCATAACTCGACAGCGGCACCAGCACGTTCAGTTCGGGATAATAACCGCCGACGCTGCCCTGCGGGATATTATAGGGCACCAGCCGGAAATTCTTTGCGATGCGTTCCACGCCGTCGCCATATTCGCCGATGACATCGACGCGCTGGCGGGAATGAGCGCCGAGCGCTTCCATATCCTTCGGGTTCATGAAGATGACTTGGCGCTCGCCATAGACACCGCGATAACGGTCATCCATGCCGTAGATCGTGGTGTTGTATTGATCGTGGCTGCGGAAGGTCTGCAATACGAACAGGTCGTCGCGCGTGAGCGCCTGCTGGTGTTCGGTCTGTTCGGGCAAGGGGCCGCTATAGAAGGTGGCCTTTTTCGCCGGCGTGTTCCATTCCCGTTCGGCTGCTGCGTTGCGCAGATGAAAACCGCGCGGCACGCGGACGCGCTCGTTGAAATTATCAAAACCGGGAATGACCCGCTCGATCATGTCGCGGATGAGATCGTAGTCATCGGCAAGCGCCTTCCAGTCGACATGGGTATTGCCAAGCGTCGCCTCGGCGATGCCGGCGACGATGGCGACTTCCGAACGCAGCTCATCCGAGGCCGGCGGATTGATGCCGCCGGAACCGTGCACCATGCTCATGGAATCCTCCACCGTGACGATCTGCGCGCGGCCGGCCGAATTGCGGTCGATTTCCGTTCGGCCGAGGCAGGGCAGCACGAAGGAGGTTTCGCCCGGCACCAGATGCGAATGGTTGAGCTTGGTGGCGATGTTGACGGTCAGCTTCTGCTTTTCGAAAGCCTTGACGATCAGCGGGCTGTCGGGCGTCGCGCGCATGAAATTGCCGCCGAGCGCGATGAAAGTCTGAGCCTCGCCGTCCAGCATCGCAGCGACGGCTTCCACGGTGTTGTGGCCGGGCTTGCGCGGCATGGGGACGCCGAGTTCCTTTTCCAGCGCTTCGAGAAGCGCTGGCGGGGCCTTTTCGTCGATGCCAACGGTGCGGTCGCCCTGCACGTTGGAATGGCCGCGCACCGGGCAAAGGCCGGCGCCCGGACGGCCGATATTGCCGCGCAGCAGCATGAAATTGGTGATCTCGCGAACGATGATGACAGAATGCTTGTGCTGGGTGACGCCCATGGCCCAGGTGGCGATGACGGAACCGGCATTCATGTAGATACGGGCGGCTTCCTCGATCTCCGCGCGGGTGAGGCCGGACTGGTCGAGGATGCTTTCCCAGCTGGTCGCATCGACGGCGGCACGATAGGCCTCGAACTCCACCGCATGTTCGGCGATGAAGTCGTAATCGATAATGGCGGGTTCGCCCGCTGCCCTTGCGGCATCGTCGGCGGCGAAGACCGCCTTGCTCATGCCGCGCACGGCCGCCATGTCGCCGCCCTGGCGCGGCTGGTAATAATTGGTGGCGATGCGGGTGCTGCCGCCGGTAATCATCTCCACCTTGTCCTGCGGGTCGGCAAAGCGTTCCAGACCCTTTTCACGGATGGGGTTGAAAACGGCGATGCGAGCGCCGCGAAGGGCGGCGCGGCGCAGGTCGCCCAGCATGCGGGGATGGTTGGTGCCGGGATTTTGTCCAATGACGAAAATGGCGTCCGTCTGTTCGAAATCCTCAAGCAAAACGGTGCCCTTGCCGACGCCGATCGAAGCCTTCAGGCCAACGCCGCTCGCTTCGTGGCACATGTTCGAACAATCGGGGAAATTGTTGGTGCCGTAAAGCCGGACCATCAACTGATAGAGGAAGGCCGCCTCATTGGAGGCGCGGCCGGAGGTATAGAACTCCGCCCGGTCCGGGCTGTCGAGGCTGTTGAGGATACGGCCGATTTCGGAGAAGGCATCGTCCCAGGAGACGGGCAGATATTTGTCGCTCGCCCGGTCATAACGCATGGGATGGGTGAGGCGGCCCTGTTTTTCCAGATCGTAGTCGGACCAGCCGCGCAGTTCCGAGACGGTGCGGCTGGCGAAGAAGTCCGGCGGCACGCGGGCCTCCGTCGCCTCCCATGACACGGCCTTGACGCCGTTCTCGCAAAATTCGAAAGACGAGCCGTGTTCCGGATCGCCCCAGGCGCAGCCAGGGCAGTCGAATCCATCCGGCTGGTTGGTCTTCAAAAGCGTGCGGGCGCCGGAAATCGGGGCGCCGGATTCGAGAAGGCATTTGCCGACGCTTTTGAGAGCGCCCCAGCCGCCTGCGGCTGTCGATGCCTTGCCAATGAAGTCCGTCTTGCTCATGTTCCTGATTCCCGGAATCTGTCTTCTCGTGCCCGCCTGTCGGCGTTTGCCGTTTGTCAAATGCCTATCCAGAAGCGCCGTTCCACGCTGCCTGTCAATGTCTTAATTGTGCATTGCGGCGAAACCTTTGTTCGCCCGTTCGACATTTAAAACGGGAACGGCGTAAAGGGGGTGGGCGTTGTCGCAAAACAAGCTGCAAAGCCTCGCTAAACATGCCTATAGCCGCTGGCCGTGGCTAAGTCTGCGAACCGGAAGAGGAATGTCGAATGGATTTTTCGCCGCAGCCGGAGAGCTTGTTTATTTGCCGCTATCCGGTTGTTGACAATAAACCTTTTAACGCCATTCTGCCTGCGCATCCGTGCACTGCGGCATTTGAATACAAGGGGACGCCAGATGACAGACCGTGACGACGATCCTGTCGCGCCCGAGGACATGAAGCCTGCGGAAGCGCCCTCCGATATTTACGCCGAAGACGGCTCCGTCCGCTCGGATTTTCTGACGATGGTGGGCGCTGCGATCGCTGACCGCGATCTGCTTTTCCTGCGCAAGAACGTGGCGCGGCTGCACGAATCCGAACTCGGCGACGTGCTGGAATCCATCCTGCCGGAACAGCGCCATGCGCTGGTGCGTCTTCTCGGTTCCGACTTCGACATGACGGCGCTGACCGAGGTGGATGAGGGCATCCGCCTCGATATCGTCGACCAGATGTCGAACGAGCAGATCGCCGCCGGTATCGGCGAGCTGGATTCGGACGACGCCGTCTATATTCTCGAGGACCTCGACGACGAGGACCGCGAGGATATTCTCTCGCAACTACCGTTCACCGAACGTGTGCGGCTGATGCGGGCTCTGGATTATCCGGAAAGCTCGGCCGGCCGCCGCATGCAGACGGAATTCGTGGCTGTGCCGCCGTTCTGGACAGTGGGGCAGACCATCGATTATCTGCGCGAGGAGGAGGAGCTGCCGGATTCCTTCACGCAGATCTTCGTCATCGACCCCACCTTCAAGCTGGTCGGCGCGCTCGATCTCGACAAGGTGCTGCGCGCCAAGCGTCAGGTGAAGATCGAAACGATCATGCACGAGACCAACCACTCCATTCCGGCGGAAATGGACCAGGAAGAGGCCGCGCAGCTTTTCGAGCAATACGACCTTCTCTCCGCCGCCGTGGTCGACAACAACGGCCGACTGGTGGGCGTGCTGACCATCGATGACGTGGTGGACGTCATTCAGGAAGAGGCCGAAGAGGATCTGCTGCGCCTTGGCGGTGTCGGTGACGAAGAACTGTCGGACTCGATTGCCAGCACATCGCGTTCACGCGTGCCCTGGCTTGCGGTCAATCTCATCACCGCCTTTCTCTCCGCCTCCGTCATCAGCCTGTTCGATGCGACGATCCAGCAGATCGTCGCGCTGGCGATCCTGATGCCGGCGGTGGCCGGCATGGGCGGCAATGCCGGGTCGCAGACCATGACGGTGTCGGTGCGGGCACTTGCCACCAAAAGCCTCGATATTCACAACGCCGCGCGCATCATCCGGCGTGAGGCGGGTGTGGGTATCCTGAACGGCATGCTGTTCGGCTGCGCCATCGGCATTGTTGCCGGTATCTGGTTTCAGGATATCCATATTGGCGGCATCATCGCCACGGCCATGTGTCTCAACATGCTGGCGGCGGCGCTGGCGGGCATTCTCATTCCGCTGGTGCTCGACAAGTTCGGGGCGGACCCGGCGGTCTCCTCGGCGGTCTTCGTCACGGCGGTCACCGATATTGTCGGCTTTTTCGCCTTTCTGGGGATCGCGACCTGGTGGTACGGTATTTCCGGGTAAGGCCGGGCGGGCGAAAATTGACTTTTACGTGAAGGTCAAATAATATCATCCGGTTATGAATCGGATAGGCCCTTGGACAAGTATTATAGCATAACCGAACTGACACGCGAATTCGGTGTTTCCACCCGTACCTTGAGATTTTACGAGGACGAGGGGCTAATTCACCCTGAGCGTCGCGGGCGCACACGGCTTTTCAGGGCTGCGGACCGCCGCCTCATTCAGGAAATCCTGCGCGGCCGCCGTATCGGTTTCACGATCTCCGAAATTCGCGAAATCATCCACGTCTACAAGGAACCGCCGGGCGAATCGGGCCAATTGGTGCTTCTGATGAAGAAGGTCGATGAAAAGCGCGCGGAGCTTCGGCAAAAACGCAAGGACATCGAAGAGACGCTGGCGGAACTCGACAATGTCGAAGAAGCCTGTCTGACGCGGCTTGCCGAAATCGGCGTGGGGACTTGAAGCCGGCCCCGGCCCTATAGCGGTGTTGGCTATTCCGTTGACGTAGCTGTCAAGAATGGCTCCGAAGCCTTTTCACTTTTGTTGCATATGGAACGAGCGGGTTTCGCTTGTCTCTTCTCCCCGCCGGGGAGAAGGTCGCGGCAGCGGGATGAGGGGGCAAGCTCTCGATTTATCGCCGACGTTGCCCCCTCATCCGACCCTTCGGGCCACCTTCTCCCCGGCGGGGAGAAGAAAAGGCGGCAAGCGCTAACGTTCTGGCTACCTGAGCCTACTGCGCCTCAACAGTGCACTGCTTCGCCACCTCGCTGACCTTCGTCTGCTGATCGGCGCTGAGCTTGCCTTCCATCATCGTGTCGAACAGGTTTTCTGCCTGCAGCTTCTCCAGCGTGCAGCCGCAGAAACGTTGGCACAGTTCCAGTCCGTTCGCCTGCTCGACGCAGCTCTTTTCACAGCTCGATTTGTAAAGCTCGACCTGATCGACAGGCGGGGGCGGGGCGATGAGTGACAGCGTGTAGACGAGGCCGATCAGCACCGGCTGGTGGATGAGGTAAAAGGCAAGGCTGTGACGGCCGGCGCCTGCGATCAGGTTGCGAGGCGAACTCGGGCTTCGAAAGCGGTCGAGCCAGTCGCGCGGTGTGACGAATTGCGACACCGCAAGGCCGGCGAGGAAGGGCGCAAGCCAGGGCAGCAGCGGCACATAATCGTTCGAGCGGGGCGGCATGGTGGAAAAACCGATCCAGGCCAGCCATTTTGCGTTGAACAGCTCCGATTGCAGATAGTGCGGCAGGATGAAAGCGACCACCGCAAAAAGCAGCGTCACGGCCGCGGGTGCTCGCAGGAACAACAGCCCGACAAGGCTTGCGGCGGCGATATTGTGCAATATGCCAAAGAAGATGAAGCTGTCCGGAAAGGCGAAATAGGTGGCGACGGTAATGAGCAGCGCCGAGCCGGCCACCATCGCAAAGCGCTTGCCGAAGGACGGCCAGTTCACGCCCTTGCCATGGGCGAGAAACAGGCTGAAACCGGCCAGAAACAGGAACGAGCTGGCGATGCCGCGCGCATAGAGTTTCCACAGGCCGGTCGTCGCCGTGCCGGGTTCGAGATAGCCGAAATATTCCAGATTCCACGTGAAGTGGTAGGACGCCATGGCGATGAGGGCCAGCCCGCGCAGGGTGTCGAGACCGCCTATGCGGCCTTTGCGGCGGTTTTCGTTTGCGGCTGCGTTCGTGTCCATGGTTTCCGTTTTTCAAGCTTTCGGGGAGGCCGGTATCACGCTGGGCTTGGCCCTTGAAGTGCGGCTATTTCAAGGCCTGTTTTCTTCCATGATGGCGCGTCGTGCTTCGGAAAAGAACTGGCGGCGTAGCAGCGCCACGATGATGATGACCGTGCTGGCGATGAAGACGTAAGGGCTGATGAACCAGCCGAGATAACCGATGGACAGAAAGATGGTCCGCAGGCCGTCATTGAAGTTCTTAGCAGCGATGATGTTCATCTTTATGACGTTTTCCGCCGCCCGCTCCGCCGCCTCGCGATCGGCGCCGACATCGTGGACCATGGGAATGGCGCCGAACAGTATCGTGCAATAGTTGAACAGGCGGTAGGACCAGCCGAACTTGAAGAAGGAATAACCGAAAAGACAGGTGAGTCCGATGACCTTCAGTTCGAAGGCCGTGCGCCCCGCATAATGCACGAAAGGCATGTCGCGAAACACCGATTCGACCTGTTCTGTCGCGCCCAGAAGCGCGAAACATCCGCCAATGGCGAAGATGGAGGTGGAAGCGAAAAAGGCGGTGCCGTTCTGCAGGCCGGCCATGATCTGCGTGTCGATCATCTTCAGGTCGCGCTTCAGCGAATTCATGATCCAGTCTCGCCGACGCTCGGCCATGGCCTGATTGAGGCTGGCTCTCGAAAATAGCCGCGTTCCCGTCGTGACATGGGTATAGACGGCCCATAACAGGATGAAAACGACGATCGAGATATAGTCCATGACGGTCATCACGGGCAGGCCACCTTGCTGTTTGCGAATCTTCGAAAGCATATTGATTTGAAGGCCATGGCAAGGCAATGGCGGCGGCTGCCGTCACTCCATATTCTCCTTTGGCGTTGCGGTTTCATCATTCGGTTTTTCGCTAACTTTCCGGTAACCAAGTCGCTTTATCAATCCAGTCGCGGACGACAGGTCTGCCGGTTCCGGATTAAGGTTTTGCGTTCCGGTTCCGCCTGATTTTTGGCTAACGGCAGGGACCGATTGACAGGATGGCCGTTCGCACCTAGCCTTTCATCAGGACCGGTGTTTCCGGTATCCGGAGTTGCCAAGGCTGTGATATGTCCCGCATCCCGCAGGCAGGTTTTGTCTCTCCGGTCCGGTATCAGCGGCAGTCCGGCATGAACAACCGGGGGACGCCTTTTTCTACGAATCGTTCCCTTCATGTCTGCCTGTCCCTGGCTTTCGACACGGCGAAGATGCCGGTCCACTTCATTCTCTTCCTTCAGGTTTTAGATGACAGATAAAAACCGCTCCGTTTTCATTCTTGGCGGCGCGCGCTCCGGCAAGTCCCGTTTTGCGGAAGAGCTTGCGGGCAAGTTCGGTGGAAGCCTGCATTATCTGGCCACCGGCCGGGCATGGGATGACGAGATGCGCGACCGCATCGTCCATCATCAGGGGCGACGCGGCGGTGAATGGACCACCCATGAAGCGCCCGTCGATATTGCCGCCGTGCTGGAGCAGCTCGATGCGCCGGAAAATGTCGTTCTCATCGATTGCCTCACCCTGTGGCTCACCAATCTGATGATGGAGAATGCCGATATCGAGGCTGCCTTTGCGGCGCTCGAGGCGGCGATTGTATCGGCTCGGGCAAAGCTGATTTTTGTCTCCAACGAAGTCGGTCTCGGCATCGTGCCGGAAAACCGCATGGCGCGGGAATTTCGCGACCACGCCGGCCGCCTGCATCAGCGAATCGCCGCCATTGCCGGTGAGGTCTATTTTGTCGCCGCCGGTCTGCCCCTGAAGATGAAGGGCTGAAGCGGCACCCGCGAAAGCGGGCCGACATCGCCGTGTATTTTTGCTCTTACGCAAATTCCTCTCATAAAGCCGCGCCCCGTTTTGCCGGGGCTGCGACAGCTTTGCATTCTTGATCTGGATCAAGGTGGCGTTCCCCTGCTGGTGGCAATGCTCCAACCGACGCAAAGGCGCGTTTCCGCTCTCCCAGGCGCGTGCCGTGCCTTTCGTCGGTCGGCTTGCACGTTGGGGGAAACCAACAATGAATTACACGTTAGAAACCGCGATCGTGGCCCTTGGGGCCTTTCTCGCGTTGCTTGGGGCAGCCTTTGCCCATGACAGTCTTTTCGCCGCCCATATGTGGGTGCTGTTCTTTACGCTTCTGGTCAGCACGGTGCTTCTGTTGCGCCGTGTCTCCTTCGCGCCTGTCGATTCAGCCGCGCGTGCCCGCCTCAAGTCGGAATATTTCGATGAGGTGGTGAAATACGGCGTCATTGCGACCGTGTTCTGGGGTGTCGTCGGCTTTCTGGTCGGCGTCGTGGTGGCGCTTCAGCTCGCCTTTCCCGATCTCAATATCGCGCCCTATTTCAATTTCGGCCGGATGCGGCCGCTGCACACATCGGCGGTGATCTTCGCTTTCGGGGGAAATGCGCTGATCGCCACCTCCTTTTACGTGGTGCAGAGAACCTGTCGGGCCCGCCTGTTCGGCGGCAATCTCGGCTGGTTCGTGTTCTGGGGCTACAATCTCTTCATCGTCATGGCCGCCACCGGCTATCTGCTCGGCATCACGCAGGGCCGCGAATATGCGGAGCCGGAATGGTATGTCGATATCTGGCTGACCATCGTCTGGGTTGCCTATCTCGTCGCCTTCCTCGGCACGATCTTCATGCGCAAGGAGCCGCATATCTATGTGGCGAACTGGTTCTACCTGGGATTCATCGTCACGATTGCCATGCTGCATATCGTCAATAATCTCGCCATTCCGGTCTCGTTTCTCGGCGTCAAGAGCTACTCGGCCTTTTCGGGCGTGCAGGATGCGCTGACGCAATGGTGGTACGGCCACAATGCCGTCGGCTTCTTCCTGACGGCCGGATTCCTCGGCATGATGTATTATTTCATCCCGAAGCAGGTGAACCGCCCGGTCTATTCCTACCGCCTGTCGATCATCCACTTCTGGGCGCTGATCTTCATGTATATCTGGGCCGGCCCGCACCACCTGCACTATACAGCGCTGCCGGACTGGGCGCAGACGCTCGGGATGGTGTTCTCGGTGATGCTGTGGATGCCCTCGTGGGGCGGCATGATCAACGGTCTGATGACGCTTTCGGGCGCATGGGACAAGATCCGTACCGATCCCGTCGTGCGCATGATGGTGATGGCGGTTGCCTTCTACGGCATGGCGACCTTCGAAGGCCCGATGATGTCGATCAAGGCCGTCAATTCGCTCAGCCACTATACCGACTGGACCATCGGCCATGTTCATTCCGGCGCACTCGGCTGGAACGGCATGATCACCTTCGGCGCGATCTATTACCTGACGCCGAAACTCTGGGGCAGGGAGCGTCTCTACAGCCTGCAACTGGTCAACTGGCACTTCTGGCTCGCCACGCTCGGCATCGTCGTTTACGCCGCCGTCATGTGGGTCGCCGGCATCCAGCAGGCGCTGATGTGGCGCGAATATGATGCCCAAGGCTTCCTCGTCTATTCCTTCGCGGAATCGGTCGCGGCGCTGTTCCCCTACTACGTGATGCGTGCATTGGGCGGCCTGATGTTCCTCAGTGGCGCGCTGATCATGGCCTACAACGTCACGATGACCATCCTCGGTCATCAACGCGAGGAGGGCGCCAGCAAGGACGCGGCTCCTTCGCTGCAGCCTGCTGAATAAGGAGAGGCCGATGTCCATACTTGACAAACACGGCGTCATCGAACGCAACGCGACGCTGCTTCTGGTCGGCTCCCTGCTGGTCGTTTCCATCGGCGGCATCGTTGAAATCGCACCGCTCTTTTATCTCGAAAACACCATCGAGAAGGTGGAGGGCATGCGGCCCTACACGCCGCTGGAACTGGCCGGGCGCAACATCTACATCCGAGAGGGATGTTACGTTTGCCACAGCCAGATGATCCGGCCGTTCCGCGACGAGGTGGAGCGGTACGGGCATTACAGCCTGGCAGCTGAATCCATGTACGATCATCCGTTCCAGTGGGGTTCCAAGCGCACGGGTCCTGACCTTGCGCGCGTCGGCGACCGTTATTCGAACGAATGGCATGTGCAGCATCTGGCCGATCCGCGTTCGGTGGTGCCGGAATCGGTCATGCCCTCCTATGCGTTCCTGAAGACCACGCCGCTGAAGATCACCGATGTTTCCATGGAGCTGAAGGCCAACCGCGCTGTCGGCGTGCCTTATAGCGACGAGATGATCGAGAAATCCGCTGCCGATCTTGCCGCCCAGGCCGACCCGAATGCGGATTCGTCGGAACTTCTGGCGCGTTATCCGAAAGCGAAGGTGGGCGATTTCGACGGCGATCCGGCGAAGCTCACCGAAATGGATGCGCTGGTCGCCTATCTGCAGATGCTCGGCACGCTGGTCGATTTCTCGACCTATGACGATGCCGCCGGATACCGGTGAGGAGGTGTGAGCCATGGAAACCTACACGGCCATGCGCCACTTCGCCGATAGCTGGGGTCTGCTTGCCATGACCCTGTTCTTTGCCGGCGTCGTCGTTTTCACCCTTCGCCCCGGCTCGAAGAAGGCCGCGGACGATGCCGCCAGCATTCCGCTCAAGGAGGACTAGGATATGTCCGAAAAACACATTGATGACATCAGCGGCGTCGAAACCACCGGCCACGAATGGGACGGTATCCGCGAGCTGAACAATCCCATGCCGCGCTGGTGGGTCTGGACCTTCTATTTTACGATCCTCTGGGCCATCGGCTATACCATCGCCTATCCGGCATGGCCGCTGATCAATGGGGCGACGCAAGGGTTGCTCGGCTGGAACAGCCGCGGCGATATTGCCGCCGAAATTGCCGATGCAAAACAGTCGCAGAGCGTCTTTGTCGACAAGATCGCCAATTCGTCGCTTGCCGAAATTCAGGCCGACCCGACCCTGATGCAATTTGCCCTTTCCGGCGGCGCTGCCGCTTTCAAGGTCAATTGCATTCAGTGTCACGGTTCGGGCGCGGAAGGCGGGCAGGGCTATCCCAACCTCAACGATGACGACTGGATGTGGGGCGGCAGCGTCGACGACATCTATACGACGGTGAAGCATGGCATTCGTTTTGCCGACGATGCGGATACGCGTGCTTCGGAAATGCCCGCTTTCGGTGAAATTCTGAAATCGGACGAAATCCGCGAGGTTGCGGCCTATGTCGTCAGCCTCACCGGCACCCCATCCAACCCGGCTCTGGTGGAGCCAGGCAAGCAGCTCTTTGCCGACAATTGCGCCTCCTGCCACGGGGAAGATGCCAAGGGCAATCGCGAATTCGGCGCGCCCAATCTGGCCGACGCGATTTGGCTGAAGGCGCATGGGGAGGAAGGCATCGCCGCGCAGATCCGTTCGCCCAAGCACGGGGTCATGCCCGCCTGGGGTGAGCGTCTCGGCGATACGACGGTCAAGCAGCTGGCGATCTTCGTTCATTCGCTTGGCGGGGGTGAGTGATTGCTTGAGGTAGAAAAGCAAAGGGCCGCGTGATGCGGCCCTAAGGCCACGCGGAGATGTTTTGGGCAGAGTACCTCATCCGCACTCCGTCACCCCGGACTTGATCCGGGGTCCAGCGCGATCAAGTCATTGATCGCAAAAGACTCTTCTCACGGCGCAGACGCGCCGTGGCTGGATGCCGGATCAAGTCCGGCATGACGGAGAGGTTTCAATGTGGGCCGCGATGCGGCCTTTTTCTTATCGGTCCGACCAGACGGCCAGTTCGTATCCGTCCGGATCGGTGAAGTGAAAACGCCGGCCGCCCGGAAACTCGAAGATTGCGACGCTGATCTGCCCGCCGGCGGCTTCGACGCGTCGCTGCACATCCTCGATATCGTCGGCGTAGAGAATGACGAGCGGTCCGCCCTTGGCCGAGACCGGAGCCGTCGTGGTGAAACCGCCGGTCAGCCGGCCATCGGAAAACTCGCAATATTGCGGACCGTAATCCTTGAAGGACCAGCCGAACGCGCCGCCGTAAAATTCCTTGCTGCGCTCGATATCGGCGACGTTGAATTCGACATAATCGATCCGCCGGTCGTTCGTATTCGTGGTCATGCTTCCTCCATCAATCCTTTTCGAGCAGCGCCTTCAGCGTTTCGAGATCGGCCGTGACCGCTTTTGCATCCTGCTCGAAATCCTCGTCC
Source organism: Agrobacterium sp. CFBP 3001 (assembly GCF_027871605.1). Classification (NCBI taxonomy): domain Bacteria; kingdom Pseudomonadati; phylum Pseudomonadota; class Alphaproteobacteria; order Hyphomicrobiales; family Rhizobiaceae; genus Agrobacterium; species Agrobacterium sp. CFBP 3001. Next base: position 90,809 of record NZ_JAQAHD010000013.1, on the reverse strand, counting down.
GTCATCTCCTGAAGGCGAAGCAGGGTGAAACTCACCTCCGTGCCGCTGCCGTTCGGCGTTACCCGTAGCGCGTTATAAACCTTCACGCCATCCGGCAATGTCACGACATGGTCGATGACACCGAACTCGTTTGCGGGCGCGAAATTGACGCGCACTTCGCCAAGCGGCCCGCCCTCGGCGATCCAGTCCTCGCCGTCCGGTGTGAGGCCGCCCGCAAGGCCCGCGGCCCAGCGGGGCATGTTCTGCGGGTTGGAGGCGAAGTCATAGACGTGGCTCCAGGGTTTTTCGACCGACAGATGAATGATTCTCGACTGCATGACAGGCATTTCATCCTCCCTTGGCGGCGCGTTCCCATACTGCGCCACTTTGTCGTCACTTGATGTAAGTCAAGGATGTTTCACCGGGGAGATGGGAGAAAGCAAGGAGATAAAAACGGACTCCTATCATGAACATCTATCGCGCCGGACAGGATCGCCCGCAACAGCCTGTCGAGAGGCTGGAGGCGGAAGCCGTCAATTCCGCAAAAACGCGCAAACCGCTCTACGAGGCACGCAGGAAGATTTTTCCCAAGCGCGCCGAGGGCAGGTTTCGGCGCTTCAAATGGCTGGTGATGCTGGTCACGCTCGGCATTTATTATTTGACGCCGTTCCTGCGCTGGGATCGCGGTCCCTATGCGCCGGATCAGGCGGTGCTGATCGATATCGCCAACCGGCGCTTTTATTTCTTCTTCATCGAAATCTGGCCGCAGGAATTCTTCTTCGTCGCCGGATTGCTGGTCATGGCCGGGCTTGGGCTCTTTCTCGTGACTTCCGCTGTCGGGCGCGCATGGTGCGGTTACACCTGTCCGCAGACCGTCTGGGTCGACCTGTTTCTGGTGGTCGAACGGGCGATAGAGGGTGACAGGAACGCGCGCATGAAACTGGATGCCGCGCCCTTCACATTCGGCAAATTGCGCAAGCGGGTGCTGAAACATGCGATCTGGCTGGTGATCGGCGTTCTGACCGGCGGCGCATGGATTTTCTATTTCGCCGATGCGCCGACACTGGCGATGCAGTTCATGACCGGGCAGGCGCCGATGATCGCCTATTCCACCGTCGCCATCCTCACCGCCACCACCTATGTCTTCGGCGGGCTGATGAGGGAACAGGTCTGCACCTATATGTGTCCCTGGCCGCGCATTCAGGCGGCGATGCTGGATGAGAACTCGCTTGTCGTCACCTATAATGACTGGCGCGGTGAACCGCGCTCGCGGCATGCCAAGAAGGCTGCGGCGGCAGGGGAAAGCATCGGCGACTGCGTCGATTGCAATGCCTGCGTCGCGGTCTGTCCCATGGGCATCGACATCAGGGACGGGCAGCAGCTGGAATGCATCACCTGCGCGCTCTGCATCGATGCCTGCGACGGGGTGATGGACAAGATCGGCAAGCCGCGCGGGCTGATCGCCTATGCGACGCTTTCCGAATACCAGTCCAACATGGCGCTGGCGACCGGCAATGGTGAGCACGCCATCCGCCCTGCCAATGTGCGTGAGGAGGACGGCAGCTTCAGGAAGAGTGTCCGCCACTTCAACTGGCGCATCGTCTTCCGGCCGCGCACGCTGCTTTACACGGCCATCTGGTCGGCGGTCGGTATCGGCATGCTGTTTGCGCTGGTGACGCGCGAGCGGCTGGCGCTGAATGTCCTGCATGACCGCAATCCGCAATATGTGCTGGAATCGAACGGTTCCATTCGCAACGGCTATACGGTGCGCATTCTGAACATGGTGCCGCAGCCACGCACGATGAACCTGACCATCGAGGGCATTCCGAATGCGGTGATGAAGATCAACGGCATGCCGGATACGGCCGCGCGCACCTTCGAAGTGACGGTGGAGCCGGACGAGGCGACGACGCTGAAGGTCTTCGTCACTCTGCCGGGCAAAGATGTTGCGCGGGCGGCGGAAAATTTCGAATTCATCGTCAGCGATACGGGCGGCCATGAGACGGCCCGCTACGATGCTGTATTCAACGCTCCGGGAGTGAAAAAATGACCGTGAACAATCGCCAGACGTCCGGTTTCACGTTCACCGGCTGGCATATGCTGGGTGTCATGCTGCTGTTTTTCGGCACCGTCATCACCGTCAACATGGTGATGGCCTGGAACGCGGTCAACAGCTGGAGCGGGCTTGTCGTGCCCAATACCTATGTGGCCAGCCAGCAGTTCAACGCCAAGGCGGAAGCCGCCAAGGCAAGGGCCGCGACCGGCATCAAGGGCAAGCTCATCGTGGATGAAAAGACGGTGCGATATGAGGTGTTTCATCCCGACACCGGCCCGGTCGACACCGATAAGGTGACGGCGCATTTTCGCCGGCCCGTCGGTGAACGCCAGAATTTCGACATGGAACTGACCCCGGTTTCCACCGGCGTCTTCACCGGCCCGCATGACATGCTGCCGGGCCAATGGATCGTCGAGGTCACCGCCGTCAAGGACGGCCGGATCATCGTTCATGAGGGCACGCGGATTGCCGTCATCAGGGGGCGCAAATGAGCTGCTGCGCACCGGGAACGGAAGGTTCGTTACAGCTCGGCGAGCCGGTCAATCCGCCCTCGTCGGAGGAATTGCTGCTGGCGAGCCGCGATCTGGGGCAGGGGCTGCGCCAGACCGACCTCAGCGTGCCGGATGTGTATTGCGGCGCCTGCATCACCACCATCGAGACCGCGCTCGGCCGTCTGCGCCAAGTGGAGCGGGCGCGTGTGAACCTGTCGTCCAAACGCGTGGCGGTCGTCTGGAAAGAAGAAGTCGACGGAGTCAGGACTGACCCTTCCGAGATTGCCCGCGCCATTCTTGCGACGGGATATCGTACGCATCTTTTCGCCAGCGGGCAGGATGCCTCGGACGCCTTGCGTTCGCAGCTGATCAGGGCGGTGGCGCTGTGCGGTTTTGCTTCCGCCAATATCATGCTTCTGTCCGTCTCCGTCTGGTCGGGGGCGGATGCGGCGACGCGCGACATGTTCCACTGGATTTCGGCGATGATCGCCGCGCCGGCGCTGATCTATGGCGGGCGTTTCTTCTATCAATCGGCCTGGAACGCGCTGAAACACGGCCGTACCAATATGGATGTGCCGATCGCACTCGCCATCACGCTCTCCTATGCCGTTTCCCTGTGGGAGACGATCCATCACGGCGAACATGCCTGGTTCGATGCGACCGTCTCGCTTCTGTTCTTCCTGCTGATCGGCCGAACGCTTGACCATATCATGCGCGACAAGGCGCGCTCGGCCATTGCCGGGCTTGCCCGTCTTTCGCCGCGCGGGGCAACGGTGATCGGTGAGAATGGAACGCGGGAGTATCGGCCGCTTGCCGATATCCAGCCGGGAATGTCGATTGCGATTGCGGCCGGGGACCGCGTGGCGGTGGATGCCGTGGTCGTCTCCGGCAGCAGCGATCTCGACATGTCCATCGTCAACGGTGAAAGCGCGCCGCGCCGCGTTGCGGCAGGCGACAGCCTTCAGGCCGGTACGCTCAATCTCACCGGTTCGCTGACTGCACGGGTGACGGCATTGGCAAAAGATTCCTTCCTTTCGGAAGTGATCGGGCTGATGGAGGCGGCCGAAGGCGGGCGGGCGCGTTACCGGCGCATCGCCGACCGCGCCGCAAGCTATTATTCTCCCGTGGTGCATCTTCTCGCGCTGGTGACGTTTCTCGGCTGGGGCATTTTCGGCGGTGACTGGAAACAGGCGATGCTGATCGCCATTGCGGTTCTCATCATCACCTGCCCCTGCGCGCTTGGCCTTGCCGTTCCCGTCGTGCAGGTGGTGGCCGCCGGAAGGCTGTTCCGGCACGGCATCATGGTCAAGGAAGGCTCGGCCATGGAGCGGCTGGCCGAAATCGATACCGTGCTGTTCGACAAAACCGGCACCCTGACTATCGGCAAACCGAGATTGGTTGAGACTGGCGATGTGAAGCCCGCGACCGTTGCGATTGCAGCGGGGCTTGCCGCCCATTCGCGGCATCCCCTGTCGAAAGCCCTGCATGCTGCCCATAGCGGCGCGGTGCCGGCCTATGAGGCGGTGCGGGAAATTCCGGGCTCCGGCGTCGAGGCGGAGACGGAAGCCGGAACCTATCGGCTGGGCAATCGCCGTTTCGCGTGCCCAAGTGAAGCGAGCGTCGATAATGGCGATGCGCGCTCGGAAGTGGTGCTGTCTCTCGACGGTCGGCATCTGGCGAGCTTCGGTTTCGAGGATAATCCGCGCGCGGGTGCGGTTGCGGCATTGCGCAGCCTGTCGGTACGGGGGCTTATGCAGGAAATCGTTTCGGGTGACCGGGCCGCCGCCGTCAGCGCCATGGCGCAGCGGCTGGGGATCGGCAACTGGCGTGCGGACCTGTCGCCGAAGGACAAGGCGGCGCGTTGCGCCGAGCTTGCGGGCGAGGGGCGGCGGGTACTGATGGTGGGAGACGGTATCAACGACGCGCCGGCGCTCGCCGCCGCGCATGTGTCCATGGCGCCCGCCACCGCCGCCGATATCGGCCGGCAGGCCGCCGATTTCGTGTTCATGCAGGAGGATCTCGACGCCGTGCCTTTCGCAATCGAGACATCGCAACTGGCCGGAAGGCTGATCCGGCAGAACTTCGCGCTCGCCATCGGCTACAACATCATCGCCGTGCCGATTGCGATTGCCGGTTATGCGACGCCGATGATCGCGGCCATCGCCATGTCGACGTCCTCGCTAATCGTCGTCGCCAATGCGTTGCGTCTTGCCGGTACGGCTGAAACCGTCCGTCCTCAGAATGAAGCGAAGACCGGATTTGCAGGCGAGGGGGCGCAACTGGCATGAACATGCTGATCTATCTCATTCCCGTCGCGCTGTTTTTAGGAGCGCTCGGCCTTTTCGCCTTCCTCTGGTCGGTGCGTTCGGGCCAATATGAGGATATGGACGGGGCCGCCTGGCGGGCGCTGGATGATGGTGACGACCGGCCCCGACGATCATAAGAGGCGAGTCGGGCTTGCCATTTTGAGCCGGCCTCGACCTGTCGCAAATATGCAAAGCTGATTTGCGTCATCAAAATTTAATCGTTTCAGTCGCGGCTAGCCTTGCCGTTTGTTCATTACAGTGCCACAACACGACCACCAAAAAGCAAGATGGAGGCACATCCGTGGAACAGGCAGAAATCGGTTTGATCGGTCTCGGCGTCATGGGCTCGAACCTGGCGTTGAACATCGCGGAAAAGGGCAACAAGATTGCCGTATTCAACCGAACCCCTGAAGCGACGAAAAAATTCTACGCCGAGGCTGGGGACTTGCAGGGACAATTGATCCCCTGCGAAACCATCGAGGAATTCGTCGCCGCCATTCGTCCTCCGCGCCCGATCATCATCATGATCAAGGCCGGCGATCCGGTTGACCAGCAGATGGAAATCCTGAAACCGCATCTCGCCAATGGCGACATCATGATCGACGCCGGCAATGCCAATTTCCGCGATACGATCCGCCGTTTCGACAATCTGAAGGATAGCGGCCTGACCTTTATCGGCATGGGCGTTTCCGGCGGCGAAGAAGGTGCGCGCCATGGACCGTCGATCATGGTTGGCGGCACCGAAGATAGCTGGAAGCGCGTCGAGAAGGTGCTGACTTCCATTTCCGCCAAGTACAACAACGATCCGTGCGTGGCATGGCTTGGCAATGACGGCGCTGGCCATTTCGTCAAGACCATCCATAACGGCATCGAATATGCCGACATGCAGATGATCGCCGAAATCTACGGCATCCTGCGTGACGGCCTTGGCATGAGCGCCGTCGAAATCGCCGATGTCTTCGCCGAATGGAACAAGGGCCGCCTGAATTCCTACCTGATCGAAATCACCGAGAAGGTTCTGCGCGCCGCCGATCCGATCACCGGCAAGCCGATGGTCGATCTTATCCTCGACAAGGCCGGCCAGAAGGGCACCGGCAAGTGGTCGGTCATCGAGGCGCAGAATATGGGCGTTGCCGCAACCGCCATCGAGGCGGCCGTGGCTGCGCGTATTCTGTCCTCGCAGAAGGATGAGCGTGAAGCTGCCGAGAAGATCTTCGGTCTGCCGACCGTTGCGCCTGCACCGGCTGACAAAAAGGCTTTCATTGCCGATCTGGAAAGCGCGCTTCTGGCCGCCAAGGTCGGCGCTTACGCGCAGGGCTTCGCGATCATGTCGGCCGCTTCCAAGGAGTTCAACTGGAACCTGCCGATGCCGACGATTGCTCGCATCTGGCGCGCCGGTTGCATCATCCGCTCGGAATTCCTCGATGAGATCACGTCGGCCTTCACCAAGGACCCGCATGTGGCCAACCTCATCGTGACGCCTGCCTTTGCCGGCATCGTCAAGGATACCGACGCACCGCTGCGCCGTGTCGTCTCCTACGCCGTCCTGTCGGGTCTGCCGGTTTCGGCACTTGCTTCGGCGCTCGGTTATTTCGACGCCTATCGCCGTGGCCGCGGCAGCGCCAACCTCATTCAGGCGCAGCGCGACTTCTTCGGCGCCCATGGTTTCGAACGCACCGACGGTGTGGACAAGCCACACGGCCCGTGGGGCAGCGGCGCCGACATTTTTTGATCGGCTGAAACGACAAACGACAAAAGGCCCGCGCGAGCGGGCCTTTTTCATTTCATCGATGCCTGGATTAGCGGGCGGCGGCGAGGCCGACGATCAGGCCGCTGACGGCGTTGATGAGCAGGAACTGGTTGTCGACGCGTACCCAGTGCTGGTCGCGGCGCGGTTCTGCAAGGTGGTAACGGCGGTAGTCACGACGGTCTACCATGTTGCGGCGCTCACGGGCCGAAAGGCGCTGGCCGCGATCCCAGCGGTGCTTCTTGACGATGACCTTCTTGGTGGTGACCTGACGCTCGACGGTGACGCCGCGATGGCGATCGTCGTGGCGGCTTTGGGCCTGAGCCATCGGAGCGGCGAGAACGGTGGCAGCCAGAAGAATGGTGACGAACTTTTTCATGGAAGTTTCCTCTCGTGTTTCGATGAGGAGAACTTACGAATAAACGAATGAACGCAAACTGAATTTAAAATTACATTTATGTAATGGTTATTAACGGTTAGGGGTGGAAGTTAATCTTTTGTTTTGAGATTTTTGGCCCGGCTTTTGCAATGTGCAGACCGCCCGGCAGAACCGGGCGGTCTCTCCTCCGTCAGACGCGTTCGGCGGATTTTGCCCAGAGGTTGATATCCGCGTCCTTGGCGTAACGGTCGATTTCGGCAAGCTCTTCTGCCGTGAAATCCTGCTTGTCGAGCGCCTTCACGCAATCCTCGACCTGTTCGACACGGCTTGCGCCAATCAGCGCCGAGGTGATGCGGCCGCCGCGCAGAACCCACGCAATCGCCATCTGCGCCAGCGTCTGGCCGCGCCGCTCCGCAATGCTGTTCAGCGCACGGATGTTCTCGACATTGCGCTCGTTGAGGAAGGCCGGGTTGAGAGACTTGCTCTGCGATGCACGGCTGCCATCCGGCACGCCGCCGAGATATTTCGTCGTCAGCATGCCCTGCGCCAGCGGCGAGAAGACGATGGAGCCGATGCCCAGTTCTTCCAGCGTGTCGACGAGACCGTCTTCCTCGATCCAGCGGTTGATCATCGAATAGCTCGGCTGATGGATGATGCAGGGCGTGCCGAGGTCCTTGAGGATCGCGGCGGCCTCGCGGGTGCGCTTCGAGTTGTAGGACGAGATGCCGACATAAAGCGCCTTGCCCGAGCGCACGATCTGGTCCAGCGCGCCGCAGGTCTCCTCAAGCGGCGTGTTGGGGTCGAAACGGTGGGAGTAGAAAATATCGACGTAGTCCAGCCCCATGCGCTTCAGGCTCTGGTCGCAGGAAGCTATCAGATATTTACGGCTGCCCCATTCACCGTAAGGACCGGGCCACATGTTGTAACCGGCCTTGGAGGAGATGATCATCTCGTCGCGATAGCCTCTGAAATCCGTCTTCAGAATTTCTCCGAAGGCGGTTTCGGCGCTGCCGGGCGGCGGGCCGTAATTGTTCGCGAGATCGAAATGGGTGATGCCGAGATCGAAAGCGCGGCGGCAAATGGCCTGTTTGGTCTGGTGCGGCGTATCGTTGCCGAAATTGTGCCAGAGTCCCAGCGAGATTGCCGGCAGTTTCAGGCCGGTTTTGCCGCAGTGATTATATTTCATGGATGCATATCGGTTTTCGGCCGGTTGCCAAACCATGGGTCTTCCTCCGCTTGCTGATGACTGGCTGCCGGAGAACCCGGCAGCCTTTTGAACTGATGAAGACAGGCGTGGGTTCACCTGTCATTCCCGAGAGGGATGGTTATGCCTTTCTCCGCATGCTTTCAATGCCGGGATTGGGCGAGGATTGGCAGGTATGAAGATCGAAGATGCGGAAATGCGGCTGGGGGCCGTCCGCTTTCGGGGTGAAGATGATACGGCGCGTTTCGCCGGCGGCAAGATCGAAGAGATTGTCGGAATAACGTCCGGGCTGATCTGCCTCCAGCATGACGAAGAGAGCGAGGCCGGTGGCGCTGACATCGATTTCGAACTGACCGTTTTTCAGTGTGCTGGTGGTGAATGTCAGGCCTGCTGGCTGAAGCTCCAGCGCCTTGTAGCTATCGCGCACATGGTGGCCTTCGCCGGTCATGCCGTTGGAAGCGATGAAATTCCAGGCGAGGATGGCGCCATCAGGCAGGCTGTCCATGTCGATATCGGTCAGCATGGCGGCCCTGTCGGTCGCGCAGGTGCCGTTGGCGGATTTCAGCGGCACGCGGTTGCCGTCCATGGTCAGCGCAACGATGTTCATGTCGATTTCCACATCCTCCGCCGTGTCGTTGACCATGGAGAAGCTCACCCGGCCTCCATCTTCTGAAGGGATGGCCGAGACTGTAACCGGCTGGAAGAAACGGCGGGCGGCATAATGCAGCGCTTTCCAGCCTCCGCCATAATCAAGGCTCGACCATGAGGCGACCGGCCAGGTGTCGTTCAGCTGCCAATAAAGCGTGCCCATGCAATGGGGCTTGAGCGAGCGCCAGTAATCGACAGCCGTGCGGATCGCCAGCGCCTGCTGGACCTGACTGAGATAAACGAAATTCTCGAAATCCTTCGGGAAGCGGAAATAGCGGAACATGGTGCCCGCAATCCGCTCATTGCCGCCGACATTCTTCTGGTGCAGTTCGATGACGGGGGAGGCGATGTTCATGTCCCGGTCTTCCGCGTAGGTGCGGATGACGTGCATGGATGTATAGGACTGGAAACCGAATTCGGAGCAGAAGCGCGGTTTCACCGAACGATAATTGTCGAATGACTTGTTCTCGTGCCAGACGGACCAGTAATGCATGTCGCCGGAACCATCAGCATGCCAGGCATCGCCATAATCGAGATAACCGGAGGCAGGGCTCGATGGCCACCAGTGCGCTTCTGGAGCGGCTTTTTTCAGGGCCCGTTCGATGGTGCGGTTCAGGCGGTCATAGGCCACGAGATAACTGTCGCGATTATTGCGGGATTCATCGAACCATGTCAGCGCACCCACCAGCTCGTTATCGCCGCACCAGAGCGCGATGGAGGGATGTGAGGAGAGGCGTTTCACCTGATAATCGACCTCGTGTTCGACATTGTCGAGGAAATCATCGCTGCAGGGATAGAGATTGCAGGCGAACATGAAATCCTGCCAGACCAGCAGGCCGAGACGGTCGCAGAGATCGTAGAACCAGTCTTCCTCATAGAACCCGCCGCCCCAGACGCGGATCATGTTCATATTGGCCTCGACCGCGGAGCAGAGAAGGTCTTCGGTCTTTTCCCGGCTGGTCAGCGAATAAAGCGCATCGGCAGGGATCCAGTTGGCACCGCGGCAGAAGATTTCCCGGCCGTTGATGCGGAAGGCAAAGCGGCTGCCTGCCTCGTCCTTGTCCGTCAGAAGCTCGATGGTCCTGAAGCCGATCTGGCGGGTCACGGTCTCATCGGGCAATTCCACCGTCAGCTCGTAGAGCGTCTGTTCGCCACTGCCGGCCGGCCACCAGAGTTCCGGATTTTCCACGAAGAAGACGTGGCGCACCACCGTTTCGCCGGCGCCGACGCCGCAATCGAGCCTGAGCCTTTCGTCATTCAGCGTCAGATAGACCGGCAGGCTCGCCGGACCTTCGGCAAACAGCGTGACGGCGACATGCAGTTCCACGCCGCCTTCGACATGGTGCTGCGAGGTGACGACATGTTCGATGCGGGCTGTATCGAGGCGCTTCAGCAGGATTTTGCCGTAAAGGCCGAGCGGGGCAATCGCGATATTCCAGTCCCAGCCGAAATGGCATTGCGGCTTGCGCAGCATGTTGCCATTGGCAATCGGCGAATTGCCGGGGTGATAGGGAATATAAAAAGGCTGCCGCGCCTGCCGTTCCGCGCCGGCGGCGATGTTGGAATGGAAATGGATGCGGATGGTGTTTTCACCCGGCCGCACAGCCCGCGAAACATCCGGGCGGTAACGGCGGAAACAATTGTCGGCGCTCAGGACAGGAATGTCGTTGACGAAGACGATGGCGACGGTGTCGAGGTAATCGATATCGAGATACCAGCTGGCATCAGCCTCATCGAGAATGAAGGTTCGCTCAAGGATCCAGTCCTGCTGCGCGACCCATTGTACCGCCTTCTCATTGGCGCCGTGATAGGGATCTGGAATGATGCCCGCATTTTTGAGCGCGGTGTGAATATCGCCCGGTACGGAAAGCTGGGTGGCGTGGTCTCCTTCCACCGAGGTCAGGCGCCAGGACCCGGCCAGATCGATGACGGTTTCGGGCGAGGAAGAAGAAATCATAATCGGACCCTGCATAATATGAATTCGAAGAAGACTGGCCTGCATCATGGTGCAAGCTTGTGTCAGAATCTGGGGGGAATGGATGCCCGCAAAGCGGCTGCCTCACATTTATCCGGCTTTGCGATTTCCTCCCTTCGGCAACGTTACCGTAAAACAATCGTTCCGTCATTCCTTTGAGTGACAATCGGTAACATGAAAAATGCCAGGGAACGCCGAGTCTTGACGATGCTGTTGCATCGTCCAAAAATTATCGATTTTTATCATTTTATATTAGCGTTTTACGTAAATTTCTTAATCTATATAACGAGGAAATTCATTCAATGATATCCGGACTTTTGGCCCCGTAAGAAAAGGATCGCAGTCGGGAAATATTTTGCGGACCTATATCGTTTTAGCTGAATTGGCCGACAGCCGGACAGGACCGGCCTTTGTCCGCAGACCTTTGCCTTTGCAACGGAGCAAAAGCTATCTATGATTACCGTTCGGTAAAGCGTGGCGAAATGACATGAACGATACTGGCAAATCCGGCAGGGACGACATACCCGCGACCACGGGCGAGCGTCCGACCTTGAAGACAATCGCCTATATGACGGGTCTCGGCATCACCACCGTCTCGCGCGCACTGAAGGATGCGCCCGATATCGGCGCTGAAACCAAGGAGCGCGTGCGGCTGATCGCCCGGCAGATCGGTTACCAGCCAAACCGCGCCGGGGTGCGCCTTCGCACCGGCAAGACCAATGTGATTGCCCTTGTGCTGAGTGTCGATGAAGAACTGATGGGTTTCACCAGCCAGATGGTCTTCGGCATCACCGAGGTTCTTTCCACGACACAATATCATCTGGTCGTAACGCCCCACATCCATGCCAAGGATTCAATGGTGCCGATCCGCTATATTCTCGATACCGGTTCAGCGGATGGGGTCATTATTTCGAAGATTGAGCCCAACGATCCGCGCGTTCGTTTCATGACCGAGCGCAACATGCCCTTCGTCACCCATGGGCGCTCCGATATGGGAATCGACCATGCCTTTCATGATTTCGACAATGAGGCCTATGCCTATGAGGCGGTCGAGCGGCTGGCGCAATGCGGGCGCAAAAGGATCGCCGTCGTCGTGCCGCCATCGCGGTTTTCGTTCCACGATCACGCCCGCAAGGGGTTCATGAGAGCGATCAGGGATTTCGGCCTTAGCGAATTTCCGCTGGATGCCATCACCATCGAAACGCCGCTCGAAAAAATCCGCGATTTCGGCCAGCGGCTGATGCAATCCGATGACCGTCCCGACGGCATCGTTTCGATCAGCGGCAGCAGCACCATTGCGCTGGTGGCCGGTTTTGAGGCAGCCGGTGTGAAAATCGGCGAAGATATCGATATCGTCTCGAAACAGTCCGCCGAGTTCCTGAACTGGATCAAACCGCAGATCCACACCGTCAATGAGGATATCAAGCTGGCGGGCAGGGAGCTTGCGAAGGCCCTTCTGGCGCGCATCAACGGCGCGCCGCCGGAAACCTTGCAGAGTATCAGCAGTCCTGTCTGGTCTTCGATGGCGCCGAAGCCGTAACGAGCTGCCTTGCGATTGATGGCGCGACGTCTTTTACCCAGCGATTGTCGCGCCTCGTTTCCTTATGCGGTACTTTATATTTCAAGCGCAAGTAACTGGTTGAAATATATATTATTCCGATAATTCACGCCTCGGCCGTATTCCGGTTCAAAGCCGGAATGACGGAACCGGAGCGTTAGGGGCGGCAATGCGCGTCAGGACAGGCAATCCTTCAGCGAGCCTGCAATGCCGCGCATCAGCTTGAAATAAAGGTCCGGGCCGGGTTCCAGTGTCGCTGCCTCCGGATCGAGCGTCGCCGATTTCGCGATGGTGCCTTCGGTGATGACCGAAATCAGCTTCGGCTCGAATTGCGGTTCAGCGAAAACGCAAGTTGCGCCGAGCTGGCGAACCTTTTCCTGCATCTGTTTGACGCGGTCCGCACCCGGCAGGGTTTCGGGGCTGACGGTGATCGACCCCGCCGTCTTCACGCCGTAACGATGCTCGAAATATTGATAGGCATCGTGGAAGACGATGAAGGGCTTGTCCTTCACCGGCTTGACCGTTTCCCTGAGTTCGGCATCGAGCGCATCGAGGTCGTCGATCAGTTTTTTGGTATTGGCCTGATAGGTGGCGGCATTGCCGGCATCGGCGGCGATCAGCGCGGTTTCTATCGTCTGCGCCATGGCCTTGGCATTTTCGGGATCGAGCCAGAGATGGGTGTCATATGCGCCGTGGTCATGGCCCTCGTGACCCTCCGCATGGTCGTGTCCATGATTGTGTGCGCCTTCCTCTTCAGCGTGGCCGTCATGCGCCTCGTGGCCTTCGTTGCCATGGTCGTGTGCTTCAAAGGGGCCGCCTTCACGGAAGGGCAGCTTTTCCAGACCCTTTGCGTCTTCCAGTTCCACCACGGTTGCCTTGCTGGCAAGCGCTTCGAGCGGCTTTTCCAGGAATGCTTCCAGTCCCGGCCCAACCCAGAAGACCACATCGGCCTTTTCGAGCTTGCGGGCATTGGACGGTCTGAGATTATAGGTGTGCGGTGAGGCCGCACCGTCGACGATGAGCTGCGGTTCGCCGACGCCCCGCATGATGGCGGCGACGAGGGAATGGACGGGCTTGATCGAGACCACGACATCGGGCGCGGCGGTGGCGCCGGAAGCGGCGGCCGCTATTGCCACCGATGCCATGAGCGGGATCAGGAACGATTTCATGAAATGCACTCCACTTGAAGAAGTATAGTTATGTTATTACATTTATTGCGTAACTCTATAACGTATGCAATAGCGGTAAGCAACATCGCCGAACGGACAATCCCATGCTTCATTCCGCCCATCGGGGCAAAGAGATACTGGTTTCCCTTGCCAATGCCGGCGTGCAGCGCAACGGCCGCTGGCTGGTGCGTGGCGTGGAGTTTTCCGTCAGCAAAGGCGAGATCGTCACGCTGATCGGGCCGAACGGTTCCGGCAAATCCACCAGCGCGAAAATGGCAATCGGCGTGGTGAAGCCGACCGAGGGCGAGGTTTCGCGCATCGCCGGTCTGAAGGTCGGTTATGTGCCGCAGAAGCTTGCCGTGGACTGGACCATGCCGCTTTCGGTGCGGCGGCTGATGACACTGACCGGCCCGCTGCCAGCCCGCGAAATCGATGCGGCGCTGAATGCGACGGGCATTGCGCATCTCGCCAATGCGGAAGTGCAGCACCTTTCCGGTGGTGAGTTCCAGCGCGCACTTCTGGCCCGCGCCATCGCCCGCAAGCCCGATCTGCTGGTTCTTGACGAGCCCGTGCAGGGGGTCGATTTCTCCGGCGAGATTGCGCTCTATGATTTGATAAAAAATATCAGAAATTCAAATAATTGCGGAATTTTGTTAATCTCGCATGACCTGCATGTGGTAATGGCTGAAACCGACACCGTCATATGCCTGAACGGCCATGTCTGCTGCCGGGGCACGCCGCAGGCGGTTAGCCAGAGCCCGGAATATATGCGGCTGTTCGGCGGCGCCGCTGCCAAGGCGCTCGCGGTCTATAGCCACCATCACGATCATACGCATCTGCCTGATGGCCGGGTGCAGCATGCGGATGGTTCGGTGACCGATCATTGCCGTCCGGAGGATGGGCACCACCATATGCATGACTACGGCCACCATCACGACAGCCATGACGAATGCGGCTGCGGCCATGAGCATGAGCATGAGCATGAGGGCCATACGCCATCCAGCCACGGACAGGGAGAGCGCCATGTTTGACGATTTCTTCGTTCGCGCCATGGTCGCCGGTATCGGCGTTGCGCTCACTGCCGGTCCTCTCGGCTGTTTCGTCGTCTGGCGTCGCATGGCCTATTTCGGCGATACGATGGCCCATTCGGCGCTGCTCGGCGTCGCGCTGTCGCTGCTGTTGCAGCTCAACCTCATCGTCAGCGTCTTTCTTGTGGCGTCGGCGGTTTCGATCCTGCTGCTCTTTTTGCAACGGCGGCAGGCGCTCTCCGCCGATGCGCTGCTTGGCATTTTGTCCCATTCGGCGCTGGCGATCGGTCTCGTCATCGTCGCTTTCATGAACTGGGTGCGTATCGATCTCGTCTCGTTCCTGTTCGGCGATATTCTCGCCGTCACCCGCAGCGATATCGCCCTGATCTGGGGCGGCGGACTGGTGGTCATCGTCTCCATGGTATTCCTATGGCGGTCGCTGCTCGCCTCCACCGTCAATACGGAGCTGGCCGAAGCCGAGGGGTTGAACCCGGAGCGTGCAAAACTGATCTTCACGCTGTTGATGGCGCTGGTGATCGCCATTGCCATGAAGGTGGTCGGCATCATGCTCATCACGTCGCTGCTCATCATACCGGCGGCGACTGCCAGACGCTTTTCCGCGACGCCGGAGGTGATGGCGGTGGTGGCTTCGCTGATCGGCGCAGTCGCCGTTGTCGGCGGCCTGTTCGGCTCGCTCAGTTACGATACACCGTCCGGCCCATCCATCGTGGTTGCCGCGGTGATCCTCTTCGTTATAAGCCTGTTGCCGGCGCCGGGTTTTTCCCGCGCCGCGGATGAAGGAGGCAAATCATGAATGCGCAGACCCAGCAGAACCTCACCAAGAACCAGTCGCTGGTCATGAATGCCCTCTCAAACGCGCATCAGCCGCTCAGCGCCTATATGATCCTCGACAAGCTGCGGGATGAGGGTTTTCGTGCGCCGCTGCAGGTTTACCGTGCGCTGGAAAAGCTGGTGGAGTTTGGCCTCGTGCACCGGCTCGAGAGCCTCAACGCCTTTGTCGCCTGCACCCATACGCAGGCGGAGTGCTGCTCGCACCACCATGGTACGGTGGCTTTCGCCATCTGCGAATCCTGCGGGCAGGTGACGGAATTCCACGATCATGAAATCGACCACCGCCTGGAGCGCTGGGTGAAGGACAGCAAGTTCAAGGCGGAAAAGACCACCATTGAAATTCGCGGCCTCTGCGCCGCGTGCTCGGCTTAAGCTCGCGGGCAGGGCGGGCATGGATGCCCGCCGCTTCCTATCCTTCGACGATCGCCAGATCCTTCGAAAAGCGCTTCCAGTTTTCGATGTATTTTTCCGCTGAGCGGCGGAGCCCTGCTGCGGCCTCATCATCCAGCGTGCGGATCGCGCGCGCCGGCGAGCCGACAATCAGGGAATTGTCCGGAAATTCCTTGCCCTCCGTCACCAGCGCATTGGCGCCGACGAGGCAGTTGCGGCCGATCTTCGCGCCATTCAGGATCGTTGCGCCCATGCCGATGAGCGAATTGTCGCCAATGGTGCAGCCATGCACGATGGCATGGTGACCGATGGTGCACATTTCGCCGATGACGGCGGGAAAACCGGGGTCGCTATGCACCATCACGCCCTCCTGAATATTGGTGCCGCGCCCGATGCTGATCGGCTCGTTATCGCCGCGCAGCGTTGCGCCGAACCAGATGCCGACATCCTCACCGAGCGTCACCGAGCCGACGACATTGGCATCTGGGGCAACCCAGTAGCGATCAGGCGCAGGGGTCTGCGGCACCCGGTCGGCGAGGCGGTAAAGCGGCATCGTGGTCTCCTCCCTTTTGTTTTCTTCGGCCTCAGGCAACCGTCACGCCCAGCGTGCCGACACCCTCGACGCCGCATTCGATGCGGTCGCCACGTACGATGGGGCCGACGCCGGCCGGTGTGCCGGTCATGATGACGTCACCGGCGGCAAGCGTGAACAGCTTGGAAAGCTCGGCAATCACTTCCGGCACCTTCCAGATCATCTGGGCAAGATCGCCCGTCTGCTTGCGTTTGCCATTGACGTCGAGCCAGATCGCACCTGTGGCGGGATGGCCGATCCTGTCCGCCGGGACGATGGGGGAGACCGGTGCGGAATATTCGAAAGCCTTCGCGCCTTCCCAGGAGCGGCCCATCTTCTTCAGGCCGTCCTGAAGGTCGCGGCGGGTCATGTCTATGCCGACGGCGTAACCCCAGACATGGTCCAGCGCCTCGGAAGCCGGGATATCGGCACCGCCGCTTTTCAGAACCACGACACACTCGACTTCGTAGTGCACATTCGACGACAGCGGCGGGTAGGGGAAATCCTGACCGGCGGGCAGCAGATTGTCCGGGTTTTTCTGGAAATAAAAGGGCGGCTCGCGCGAGGGATCGTGACCCATCTCTATGGCGTGATCGGCATAATTGCGGCCGACGCAATAGACCCGCCGTACGGGGAACAGATCGTCCGTGCCTTCAACGGGCAGGAGAACGGGTTTCGGAGCGGGGATGACGGTGGCGGCCATGTCGATTTCCTGTCGTCTTTTTCGGTGCAATTCTTGTCCCGCGATTCCGGGGCGATTTCCAGTTCAAAATGACCCCGGCTGCAAAACTGGCTTTTTACGGTCCTTTGCTGTAGAAGCCGGCGCAAAGAGGTTAATTCATGTACAGACAAGCGCTTGCAAACGGCGAAAAAATCTTCGCCGTGGCCCCCATGATCGACTGGACCGATACCCGCTGCAGATTTCTGCACCGGCAATTGTCGAAGCGCGCGCTGCTTTATACCGAAATGATCGTTGCCGACGCTATCATCCACGGCCTGCGTGAAAGGCTGCTCGGTTATCACACTCAGGAGCATCCCGTCGCGTTGCAGCTCGGCGGGTCTGATCCGGCCAAGCTTGCCGAAGCGGTTCGGATCGCCGGGGACTACGGTTATGATGAAATCAATCTGAATGTTGGCTGTCCCTCGGATCGGGTGCAATCCGGCACCTTCGGCGCTTGCCTGATGCGCGAGCCTGATGTGGTGGCGCAATGTGTGGCCGCAATGAAGGCGGTCGCCAGCGTGCCGGTTACGGTGAAGTGCCGCATTGGGGTGGACGATCAGCAGCCGGAAGCGGTCCTGCCGGACTTTCTGAAGCGGGTTGTTGCGGCAGGCGCGGACGCCGTCTGGGTTCATGCGCGAAAAGCCTGGCTGCAGGGGCTTTCGCCGAAGGAAAACCGCGAAGTGCCGCCGCTCGATTACGATCTCGTCTATCGCATGAAGCGGGAAAACCCTGATGTCTTTATCGGCATCAATGGCGGTATCGCCGATCTCGATCAGGCGAGCGAACATCTCCAGCATATGGATGGTGTGATGCTCGGCCGTGCCGCTTATCACAACACGTCCATTCTTGCCGATGTCGACCATCGCATCTATGGCGAAGAGGCTCACCAGCCAGACTGGATGGCGCTGCGCGACGCGATGATGGCCTATGCCGCCGACTATATCGCCGCAGGCGGACGTCTCAACCACGTCACCCGCCACATGGTCGGGCTGTTTCAAGGCATGCCCGGCGCGCGCCGTTTTCGGCAAATCCTCTCCAGCGACGCCACCCGGCCGGGCGCAGGCCCGGAGGTGATCGAGGCCGCTTTCGCGGCCATCGATTTCAGCCCGACGAAAGACATGGCGGGCTGAAAGAGTTCAGACCGCCTTTTGCAGTTCCTGTGCACCGACAGGCGCATTCACCTTGCCGCCGGTGATGAAGAAGGCGAAGACATCGCGCGGTGTCTTTTCGACCTTCCGATCCGGCGCTATCAGCGGCAGATCGTCCGGCACGCCGCCCTTTGCATAGGTCTTTACCCGGTCGGCCCAGTGGTCGATCTCTTTTTTCGGGTAACAGGTCTTGATATCGTCCTCGCCCTTCTGCAGGCGGCAATAGACGAAATCGGCCGTCACATCAGGCAGCATCGGATAATCATGATGGTCGGCGCAGACGACGGCGACCTTGTGCCTGGCGAGAAGATCGATGAATTCCGGAACCTGAAATGTCTCGTTGCGTACCTCGACGACATGGCGAAGACGGATGCCGTCCTGCTTCTCGGGCAACAGGGACAGAAATGCGCCAAAATCCTCAGCGTCGAATTTTTTCGTCGGTGCGAATTGCCAGAGGATTGGACCGAGGTGGGACCCGAGTTCCGTCAGCCCCTGCGTCAGAAACTTCGTCATCGATTCACCGGCCTCGGCCAGAACCCTGCGGTTGGTGACGAAGCGGCTCGCCTTTAGCGAGAAGACGAAATCCTCGGGCACTTCGGAAGCCCATTTTGCAAAAGTTTCCGGCTTCTGGCTGCTATAATAGGTGCCGTTCACCTCGATGGCCGTGAGCTGCCGGCTGGCGTGCTCCAGCTGGCGCTTCTTCGGCAATTTTTCGGGATAAAACGTGCCTTCCCATGGCTCAAAGGTCCAGCCGCCGATACCGGTGCGGATCGTGCCTGATGTAGACATATGCTGTTCCTCCTCCGGCCTTCGGCCTATCGAACCCTTGCGACGAAAGCTGCGGATTACTCCGCAGCCTCCCGTTTTCCGGCCGGCCGGCGCTCCAGAAGCTCCTTCAGGAAGTGACCGGTATAGGAACGCTCGACCTTCACGATGTCCTCCGGTGTGCCCGTCGCCACCACTTCGCCGCCGCCCGTGCCGCCTTCAGGCCCGATATCGATGATCCAGTCAGCCGTTTTGATGACTTCCAGATTATGCTCGATCACCACGACGGAATTGCCCTGCTCGACCAGCGCATGCAGCATTTCCAGGAGCTTGTTGACGTCGTGGAAATGCAGGCCCGTCGTCGGTTCGTCGAGAATATAGAGCGTGCGGCCCGTCGAGCGTTTCGACAGTTCCTTGGCGAGCTTGACGCGCTGCGCTTCGCCGCCGGAGAGCGTATTGGCCTGCTGGCCGACCTTGATGTAACCGAGGCCGACATCGAACAGCGATTGCAGCTTGTCGCGCACGGCCGGGACGGCGGCGAAGAACTCCACGCCTTCTTCCACCGTCATATCCAGCACATCGGCGATGGACTTGCCCTTGAAGGTGACATCGAGCGTCTCGCGATTGTAACGCTTGCCGTGACATACATCGCAGGTGACGTAAACATCAGGCAGGAAGTGCATCTCGATCTTGATGACCCCGTCGCCCTGGCAGGCCTCGCAGCGGCCGCCCTTGACGTTGAAGGAGAAACGGCCCGGCGCATAACCGCGCGCCTTCGCTTCCGGCAGGCCGGCGAACCAGTCGCGGATCGGCGTGAAGGCGCCGGTATAGGTGGCCGGGTTGGAACGCGGCGTGCGGCCAATCGGCGACTGGTCGATATCGATGACCTTGTCGATGAATTCGAAACCGTCGATGCGGTCGTGTTCGGCCGGGATTTCGCGCGCACCCATCACCCGACGCGCCGCCGACTTGTAGAGCGTCTCGATCAGGAAGGTGGATTTGCCGCCGCCCGATACGCCGGTTACGGCAGTGAAAACACCGAGCGGCACGGCGGCCGTGACATTCTTCAGGTTGTTGCCGCGTGCGCCAAAAACCTTGATCTCGCGACCCTTCTTGGGCTTGCGGCGCTCCGCCGGCACGGCGACACCGAGCTCGCCGGAGAGATATTTGCCGGTCAGCGATTTCGGATTGGCCATCACGTCCTGCGGCGAGCCTTCAGCGATCACCTGACCGCCATGAATGCCGGCGGCTGGGCCGATATCGACCACATAATCCGCCGTCAGAATGGCGTCCTCGTCGTGTTCGACCACGATGACGGTATTGCCGATATCGCGCAGATGTTTCAGCGTATCCAGCAGGCGGGCATTGTCGCGCTGGTGCAGGCCGATCGACGGTTCGTCGAGAACATAGAGAACGCCGGTGAGGCCCGAACCGATCTGCGAGGCCAGCCGGATGCGCTGGCTTTCTCCGCCGGAAAGCGTGCCGGAATTGCGCGACAGGCTGAGATAATCCAGCCCGACATCGTTGAGGAAGCGCAAGCGTTCGCGGATTTCCTTGAGGATGCGGACTGCGATCTCGTTCTGCTTGGCGTTGAGGCTTTCCGGCAGTACCTCGAACCAGTCGCGCGCGGTGCGGATCGACATTTCGGTGACTTCGCCGATATGCAGCCTGTTGATCTTGACGGCGAGCGCTTCCGGCTTCAGGCGATAACCGGCGCAGGCCGGGCAGGGGGCCGCCGACATGTAGCGTTCGATTTCCTCGCGCGCCCAGGCGCTGTCGGTCTCTTTCCAGCGACGCTCCAGATTGGGCACGATGCCTTCGAAATTCTTCACCGTCTTGTAGGAGCGGGCGCCGTCCTGATAGTTGAATTCGATCTTGTCATCCGTGCCCTGAAGAATGGCGTGCTGCGCCTCTTTCGAAAGATCCGACCACTTGCTCGACAGCTTGAAGCCGAAAGCCTTGCCGAGCGCTTCCAGCGTCTGATTGTAATAGGGCGACGAGGATTTGGCCCAGGGAGCGATGGCGCCGTCACGCAGGGTACGGGCGGGCTCCGGCACGATCAGGTTTTCATCCACTTTCTGCTGCGAGCCGAGGCCATCGCAGCTCGGGCAGGCGCCGAAGGGATTGTTGAAGGAGAACAGCCGCGGCTCGATTTCCGGAATGGTGAAACCGGAAACGGGGCAGGCGAATTTTTCCGAAAACAGCACCCGCTCATGGGTCTCGTTGAGCGACTTGTTGGCGGAGCCGCCGGCGGCGGTTTCTTCCGGCGGCAGGGGCTTGTCGGCGAATTCGGCAACCGCCAGGCCGTCGGCGAGCTTGAGGCAGGTCTCGAGACTGTCGGCCAGGCGCGCGGCCATATCCGGGCGCACCACCGCACGGTCGACCACAACGTCGATATCGTGCTTGTATTTCTTGTCGAGGGCGGGCACGTCGGCGATTTCGTAGAACTGGCCATCCACTTTGACGCGCTGGAAGCCCTTCTTCATCAGGTCGGCGAGTTCCTTTTTATATTCGCCTTTGCGGCCGCGCACCATCGGCGCGAGAATATAAAGACGTGTGCCTTCCTCGAAAGCGAGGATGCGGTCGACCATCTGGCTCACCGTCTGGCTTTCGATCGGCAGGCCCGTGGCCGGCGAATAGGGGACGCCGACACGCGCGAACAGCAGGCGCATATAGTCGTAGATTTCGGTGACCGTGCCGACCGTGGAACGCGGATTGCGCGATGTGGTCTTCTGCTCGATGGAGATTGCCGGCGAGAGGCCGTCGATCTGGTCGACATCCGGTTTCTGCATCATTTCCAGGAACTGGCGCGCATAGGCCGACAGGCTCTCGACATAACGGCGCTGGCCTTCGGCATAGATCGTATCGAAGGCAAGCGAGGACTTGCCCGAACCGGAAAGGCCGGTCATGACGATCAGCTTGTTGCGCGGCAGGTCCAGATCGATGCCCTTGAGGTTGTGCTCGCGGGCGCCACGGATGGAAATCGTCTTCAGTTCACTCATGACAAGGCTCGGACAAAAATAACAGGCTTGATGGCAGCGCGTCCTTATGTAGTGACGCAGCCGGATGTGTCGAGGTCTATTCCCAATCGGTCGCAGCTTTTCGGAATGCTTGACTCGAAATCTGCGATTTAATAGAACAAAAAAGGAACGAATTGCAAGCGCGAATGTCTGCTCCCGCAGCTTAAGATTATTCTTTGTGGATAGTTCCATGCTTGCGGTGCCCTTTGCGGGCGGCGGCAGCTATTGTGTGGCGAATTTTTTGAAATGCAATTGCCGGTCATGATGGCCGGCGGACAGGATGACGAGATGGCTGGTAGCGTAAACAAGGTAATTCTGATCGGGAACGTGGGCGCCGATCCCGAAATCCGCCGGACGCAGGATGGCCGCCCCATCGCCAATCTGCGCATTGCCACCTCGGAGACCTGGCGGGACCGCAACAGCGGCGAGCGCCGCGAGAAGACCGAATGGCACACCGTCGTCGTCTTCAACGAAGGCCTGTGCAAGGTCGTCGAGCAATATGTCAAGAAGGGCGCCAAGCTCTATATCGAAGGCCAGCTGCAGACGCGCAAATGGCAGGACCAGACCGGCAACGACCGTTATTCCACTGAAATCGTGCTGCAGGGCTTCAACTCCACGCTGACGATGCTCGATGGTCGCGGTGAGGGCGGTGGCCGCAGCGGCGGCGATTTCGGCGGCGGCAACGATTATGGCAGTGGCGGCGGCTCCAGCTATGGCGGCGGTTACGACCAGCAGTCCTCGTCGCGCGGCGGCTCTTCCCGTGGCGGCGGCCAGCCTTCCGGCGGCTTCTCCAACGATATGGATGACGATATTCCGTTCTGAGCGGCTGGCGAATTCGGGAAAGCGTAACGGGAGACAGGTATGAGTGATGCGCCCGCACCGAAACAGCCGGCAACCTGGCGCATCGTTCTTGCCTTCTTTCTCGATTTCTGGACGGCGTTTTTCGCCGCCGGATTTCTCGTGGCGGCGGTTGCAGACGGGCGCACGCCACAGGGGTTTGCCTTGAACGGTGTGCCTGCCTTTATCGCCTTTGCGCTTATCATCGCATATTTTGTCGTGCTCGGCCGGTTCTTCGGCGGCACGCTATGGCAGCGTCTTCTGAAGGCGAGGCGCTAACATCCGGCTTTGCCGGTTCCAGGGGCGTCGCGGCAGACTATGCCGCGACCTTGTCCGCCAGCATCGCGACCATGACATCGGATTGCGACACGATGCCCACCATCTTACCTCTGGCGTCGATGACCGGCAGGTAATGCAGTCCTTCTTCGGCAAAGCGGATGATGGCCTCCTCGATTGCCGTTTCAGGCCGTACGGTTCTGACCGGCGATGTCATGATGTCCTTGACGGTATCGTTGGGGGCGCTTGCGCCGGAGAGGATGAGGCGCAGCCGCTGCAGGAAACCAATGGAGGGGCGGCCGTTTCTCCAGCTCGCCTTTTCCAGAAAATCCGTCTGGGTGACGATGCCGACGATCTCCGCTTTATCGTTGGTGACCGGCAATGCCTTGAAATGGTGGCTGTGCATCAGCGCGTGGGCATGGCGCAGACTGTCATCAGGCGCAACACCGACGACATCGCGCGACATGACGCTGGCGCAATCGAGATGCAGCGCACGGCGACGCCAGGAGCGCAGTTCGGTCTTGCGTAAAATGGTTTCGAGCTCGTCGCGGTCGATATCCAGGACCTGGTCATATTCCTTCAGCACCTCGTCGAGGTCGTTGGAGGAAAAGCCGATTTTCTGGATGGGGGTCGGATCGGTGGTGCCATGGGCGGCCTTGCCGAGCTTCAGGCCGTGTGGGTAGGCGCGGCCGGTAGCATTGTTATAGGCGAGGGCCAGGGCAAGAAGGATCAGCGAATTTCCGGCGACCGGCCACAGCAGAAAGCCATAACCGAGGCTGTGGACGGCAGGGCCGCCGAGAACGGCGGTCAGAGCCACCGCACCGCTTGGCGGGTGCAGGCAGCGCAAGGCCATCATCGCGGCAATGGCGAGGCTGATGGCGAGCGCGCTGGCAAGGAATAGATCCGGAACCAGCAGCGCCACTGTCACGCCCACGAAGGCCGAAACGAGGTTGCCGCAGAGGATCGACCAGGGCTGCGCCAGCGGGCTGGAGGGCACGGCGAACAAAAGCACCGCGGAAGCGCCCATCGGCGCGATCATGGCGGGCAGGGTGGGATCGAAACTGAGAGCGAGACTTCCCAGAAGGCCGGTCAGCAGAATGCCGACAAAGGCGCCGGTTGCGGAGCGCAGCCTTTCCCTGTTGCTGACGGGTGCGGCATCCGGGATGAGGCGACGCAGCGTGGAACGCATGGAGATAACTTTCGAATCCGAAAAAACATGCGTCTTTTAGCCGAAGCGGCGGTCGGATTTAAAGGGAGGATTTTCCGGCATTTCAGCGGTTGGCGGGAATTTATTGCGCAGGCACCGCCAAGGGTTGGCCTTTCAAAATGCGAAGGCCGATTTTATGCCATCGACCACGAACTGTACGGAAAGGGCGGCAAGCAGCACGCCGAGCAGTCGGGTCAGGATCGCGCGGCCGGTATTGCCGAGAAAACGGTCCATCCGTTCCGAGACGATCAACGCGGCATAAACGAGGGCCATGGCGAAAGCGAGGATCAGGATGAGCACCAGCATCTCGACGGTGGTTTTCATCGAGCCGGCAAGTAGCACGGTGGCGGAAATGGCGCCCGGCCCGGCGATCAGGGGCAGCGCCAGCGGAAAGACCGCCAGATTGTGAAGGTGGTCCTTGGTGATGGCGATCTCGGAGGTCTTTTCCTTGCGCTCCTGGCGTTTTTCGAAAATCATCTCGAAGGAAATCCAGAACAGCAACAGGCCGCCGGCGATGCGAAAAGCGCCGAGCGAGATGCCGAGAAGATTGAGGATGGCAAGGCCGAAGAGCGCGAAGACGGCGAGAATGCCGAAGGCGATGATGGAGCCGCGCAGCGCCACCTGGCTGCGCTGGTCGCGCGTCATACCGGCGGTCAGCGCCAGAAAGACGGGGGCAAGGCCCGGCGGATCGAGCGTGACCAGAAGTGTGGTAAGCGCGTTGATGAGCGTTTCGCTGCTGGCCATTCTTTCCCCGTCTTATCTGTTTTTAGGACGGAGCCTACGCAAGTCGCCGGCACTTTGAAAGGGAGCGGCGGTGCTTTTGCCGGGCTAAATCGTGAAAAGCGGCGTTCGTCTTGCAAATGACGCAAAAGCCTGTTCAAAACTCGCCGGGAAATTGGCTTAACGTGGCTGTTTCCGCTATAAAAATCCATCCGATTCTTAACAGAGAATGTGATCCGTTTTGACTGACCAGAGCCCCCCCGGCGGCGGAAAACTTCCGCCAGGCATTGAACCGATTTCCATCATGGAGGAAATGCAGCGGTCGTATCTCGATTACGCCATGAGCGTCATCGTGTCCCGCGCGCTTCCCGATGTGCGAGACGGCCTGAAGCCGGTTCATCGCCGTATTCTTTACGGCATGTCCGAACTCGGCATCGACTGGAACAAGAAATACGTCAAATGCGCCCGCGTTACCGGGGACGTGATGGGTAAATTCCATCCGCACGGCAATGCGGCGATCTATGACGCTTTGGCGCGTATGGCGCAGGACTGGTCGCTCCGCCTGCCGCTGATCGACGGGCAGGGCAATTTCGGCTCCATCGACGGCGATCCGCCGGCGGCAGAACGTTATACCGAATGCCGTCTGGAAAAGGCCGCCCATTCGCTGCTCGACGATCTCGACAAGGAAACGGTCGATTTCCGCGACAACTATGACGGCACCCTGCAGGAGCCGGTCGTCATTCCGGCGAAGTTCCCGAACCTTCTGGTCAACGGGGCAGGCGGCATCGCGGTCGGCATGGCCACCAATATTCCGCCGCACAATCTCTCGGAAGTCATCGACGGCTGTATCGCCATGATCGACAATCCGGCGATCGAGCTGCCGGAGCTGATGCAGATCATTCCCGGCCCGGATTTCCCGACCGGCGCGCTGATCATGGGCCGTTCCGGCATCCGTTCAGCCTATGAGACCGGCCGCGGCTCGGTTATCATGCGCGGCCGCGCCACCATCGAGCCGATGCGCGGCGACCGCGAGCAGATCATCATCACCGAGGTTCCCTATCAGGTGAACAAGGCGAACATGATCGAAAAGATGGCCGAACTGGTCAAGGAAAAGCGCATCGAGGGTATTTCCGACCTGCGCGACGAATCCGACCGTCAGGGCTATCGCGTCGTCATCGAATTGAAACGCGACGCCAATGCCGAAGTCATCCTGAACCAGCTTTACCGCTATACGCCGCTGCAGACCTCCTTCGGCTGCAACATGGTGGCGCTGAACGGCGGCAAGCCGGAGCAGATGACGCTTATCGACATGCTGCGCGCCTTCGTGGCCTTCCGCGAGGATGTCGTCAGCCGTCGTACGAAATATCTGCTGCGCAAGGCGCGCGAGCGCGCGCATGTGTTGGTTGGTCTGGCGATTGCGGTTGCCAATATCGATGAGGTCATCCGGGTTATCCGTCATGCGCCCGATCCCGCTTCGGCCCGCGAAGAGCTGATGACGCGGCGCTGGCCGGCGCAGGATGTGGAAAGCCTGATCCGTCTGATCGACGATCCGCGCCACCGCATCAATGAAGATGGCACCTATAATCTCTCGGAAGAGCAGGCCCGCGCCATTCTCGAACTGCGCCTTGCCCGCCTCACGGCGCTTGGCCGCGATGAAATCGGCGACGAGCTGAACAAGATCGGCGCGGAAATTTCCGAGTACCTCGAAATCCTGTCGTCGCGCCTGCGCATCCAGCAGATCGTCAAGGACGAGCTTGTCGCCATCCGCGACGAGTTCGGCACGCCGCGCCGGTCCGAGATCGTCGAGGGCGGTCCCGATATGGACGATGAAGACCTCATCGCCCGCGAGGACATGGTCGTCACCGTTTCGCATCTCGGCTATATCAAGCGCGTGCCGTTGACCACCTACCGGGCGCAGCGTCGCGGCGGCAAGGGCCGTTCCGGCATGGCGACGCGCGACGAGGATTTCGTCAACCGTCTCTTCGTTGCCAATACCCATACGCCGGTGCTGTTCTTCTCCTCGCGTGGCATCGTCTACAAGGAAAAGGTCTGGCGTCTGCCGATCGGTACGCCGCAGTCCAAGGGCAAGGCCCTCATAAACATGCTGCCGCTGGAGCCCGGCGAGCGCATCACCACCATCATGCCGTTGCCCGAGGACGAAACCACCTGGGAAACGCTGGATGTGATGTTCTCGACGACGCGCGGCACGGTTCGCCGCAACAAGCTCGGCGATTTCGTTCAGGTCAACCGCAATGGCAAGATCGCCATGAAGCTGGACGAGGAGGGCGATGAAATCCTCTCCGTCGAAACCTGTACGGACCGCGACGACGTGTTGCTGACGACCGCGCTCGGCCAGTGCATCCGCTTCCCCGTGGACGATGTGCGCGTCTTTGCCGGCCGCAACTCCGTCGGCGTGCGCGGCATCAACATGGCCGAGGGCGACCGCATCATCTCCATGACCATTGTGGGCCATGTGGAAGCTGAACCGTGGGAGCGTGCGGCCTATCTGAAGCGCTCGGCTACCGAACGGCGTGCCGCAGGCGTCGATGAGGACGATATCGCGCTCGTCGGCGAGGAAGTTACGGAAGAGGGCGAACTCAGCGAAGAGCGCTATCAGGAACTGAAGGCACGCGAAGAATTCGTGCTGACGGTTTCCGTGAAGGGATTCGGCAAGCGTTCCTCTTCTTACGACTTCCGCACCTCTGGTCGCGGCGGCAAGGGCATCCGCGCCACCGATACCTCGAAGACCAACGAGATCGGCGAACTCGTCGCGGCCTTCCCCGTGGAAGAAGGCGACCAGATCATGCTGGTTTCCGATGGCGGTCAGCTCATCCGCGTGCCGGTCAACGGCATCCGCATCGCCAGCCGCGCCACCAAGGGTGTGACGATCTTCTCTACCGCCAAGGATGAGAAGGTGGTTTCCGTGGAGCGCATCAACGAGCCGGAAGGCGACGACGAAGCAGAGAACGGCAATGGCGAAGATGCCGCCGACGATCTGCCGGATACGCCGGAGGCACCGGAGAGCGAGGCGTAAGCCGCCTCGTTATCTTCGGTTACCAATCAAGAAAAACCCCGCGGCGCTCAGGCTCCGCGGGGTTTTTGTTTGTGTCTAGTCGACTGCGTTTGATTTTCAGCGAATGCGAATATGGACCGGAGCGCGACCCGAGCGGCTCGCGACATGAAGGTGGATGTTCGCTTCCGGCTGGTTGGAGCGCCAGGCGCGGGCGCCATGCGACAGAAGCAGCGCCACGAGATCGCGTGTCTTCGCCTTGGAGCGATTAAGACCGAGATCGGCGATACGCATCGCCGCTTCGTGAATGGGATGCAGAACCGACAGGCTGCCATGCCCGTTGCCAGACGCAATGTCCGAATAATTCTCGTTGACTGCCATCTTGGAAAGCCTCGCTACACATTACAAACTTCGAGGAGACAGGCGATGTTTCGACTATGAACCACCGCCTGCGGAAACGTCTGTTACTGGAGTGACGCCCAGCAGCTGACGCCTTTCTTTTTCAATGCATTGCATGCATTTACCGCGGCGTTCTGGCCATCGAAGCCGCCGAAACGGGCGCGGTAGATCTGGGAGCCGTCCTTGCTGAAGGCGACCGTGAAGGGTTTTGCGGAGCGCAGTGCCGCGCCGCCCTTTTCCTGTGCGTTCTGCAACAGGCCACGTGCGGAGTTCTCATCCGGAGATGCGCCGATCTGGATGACCCAGCCACCCTGCGGAGCCTCGGCCCTGGCCGAAACCGAAGGGGCGGAGACAACAGGCGCCGTGGTGGACGCGGTGACGATATTGTCCACCTTGGTCGAATTGGTGATCAATTTGCGGTCCGGTGCAGCGGGCGCCTGATTGATTGGATCCTTGCCCTTCTGCCAGGTGGCAGCTTCCATGGCCTTGACGGCTGCATTGGAAGAGGAGCCTGCGAAGGCGGTGACCGGGGATTCTTCGTAACGGGTCTGCGGCACCGGACCGGAATTGGGTAGGCCGGCTGCGGTTGCTGCAACTGCCACGGAAGGAACAGCAGCGGCCACGGCGACGGGCTCTTCGACCGGCGCTGAGCGGGTCTGCGCGATCAGGTTGCTGTTGCCGCCACGCGATGCCTGCGGCAGGTAGGTTGCGACAAGCTTGCGCATGGTGGCGTCACGGGCAGCGCTGGAGCGGCCGCCGAGAACGACGGCGACGATGGAGCGACCGTCAAGTTGAGCCGATGTGGCAAGGTTGCTGCCGGCTGCACGTGTATAACCGGTCTTGATGCCATCCACACCCTTCACGGTTCCGACGAGGCGGTTATGGTTGCCGATAACCTGCTTGCCGAAGTTGAAGGTGCGGGTGGAGAAATAGCCGTAATATTGCGGGAAATGCTGGCGAAGCGCGACGCCGAGACGGGCTTGGTCGCGTGCCGTCGTCATCTGCGCCGTGTTGGGCAGGCCGTTGGCGTTGCGATAGGTCGTGCGGGTCATGCCGAGTGCGCGGGCCTTGGCGGTCATCATTCTGGCGAAACGGTCTTCCGAGCCGCCGAGATATTCGCCGAGCGCGGTTGCCATGTCATTTGCGGACCGGGTGACGAGTGCAAGGATAGCCTGTTCCACAGTGATGCTGCCGCCGGCGCGCACGCCAAGCTTGGATGGCGGCTCCTTCGCGGCGTTGGCTGACACCGGCACCCTGGAATCGAGCGAGATACGTCCGGTATTGAGCGCTTCGAATGTCAGATAAAGCGTCATCATCTTCGTCAGCGAAGCCGGATAACGCAGCCCGTCCGGATCCTCGCCATAGAGGACCTTGCCGGTCTTGGCATCGATGACGATGCCCGCATATTTCGGATCGGCCTTTGCGGTCTGAACGGATGTTGCGGTTATGAACGCCGCAGCAAGGGTTAGCGCAATAAACCTTACGAAAGACGTCGCACCCGCTTTGCGCGAATGTGCCCCAGATAGACTTTTCAACACTGCTGAACTCTTCAATCGCATATTTCTGTTCCGCTCGGACACGCCCCGCCCGATGCTCCGGGAAGAAACTTTATCGGGATGGCGTTACCAAGTGGTTTATGAAAGGTATCTGCCTTCCATAAAATGCGACTTTTCGCACGCAATCTGTGCCGTGCTGTTTCACCGATTTCCGTCTTTTACGAGGCGGCGCTCGATATAGTTTTTTACATCCGCGTCGAGCTTTTGCCATTGTGGCAGCAGGGCGGAGGAGAAACGATAGAACAGGCTGAGGTCCTGTCCGGCGTGAATATCCCTCTGGCAATCGCTGCCGGTGGCCGCCTGCGGCGTTTGCGGCAGCAGGCAGCGCACCACATAGGCGCTTTGGCCTTCGCGCTCGCCGGTCAATATGACTTCCTTGCCGTAACCGGAATCGGCGCGCAGGCGGTGCAGCAGCAGGCCGTGCTTCAGCGGTACGGGCTCTCCCTCCGTCAGCCGCGAATAGATCGGCCCGAAACGACCGGACATGTCCTCGGACATGGTGCTTTGCGAAAGCTGGATGAAGATCAGCCCTGCCGCCTGCGCCGGATCGTCGAAGACGGCGCGATTCGCTTCCTCGTAACCCTTGAGGTCAGGCCAGCTCAGATAAAGGTCGACGCGCTCGCGTTCTCCGCCGAGGCGCTCGGAAGGCGCCCGAAGGGTGTTTTTGGCAAGCTTCAGCCGGTCGTTGCCGATGACGATCTCCACCTCCTCGGTGGCCGTCGTATGGCCCGCCTGGAGAATCCGCTCGCCATACCATTTAATGCCGACGTTGAGGGTGCCGAGAAAGACGAGAAGAATTCCGGCGATGAGAGCGGCCCGGAGCATGAGTGACGATGAAAGCAGGGGTTTCTGGTCGTTCATGGGCTTCCATATTCGTTCCGGCCGCCGGATGGGTTTCCGGCCGGGAAATAGCCGTGCAAAGCTTTAACCCGGGGCGATCGGCATTGAAATGATGTTTTGCCGCTGCTACCTGATAACCACCAAGCAAAGGACGGCATATGGCAGCGCGCGACAGATATTCCCGGAAGCTCGAATGTTCCAGATGTGGTCATCAGGGTTTTGCCGAAGCGTCGGAATCGGATGACAAGAGCCGCCGGGACGTCGATTTTCGCATCGATGAAATGCCGCGTGGATTTCGCGCGGAGCGCGCCTCGGGCGATCCGACGGATTTCATGATCCGCTGCGCTCAGTGCGGCAATATATTCCGTTTCCTGCAGAAAACCGCCTATGCGCCCGGAGGCGAGCCACGGGTGAAGGCCTGAAGGGAAGGTGCCAGCATGACTTTACCGCAACAACCGAACGGAGCGCCGCAAAGGCGCAAGCCGATCTGGCCGTGGATCGTGCTTCTGGTGCTGACGCTCTCAGCCATCTACTCCTATAATCGCGCCAACGAAATCATCGCGGAATTGTCCGACACCTTGCCGCCGGCGCTGCTGAACCTGTTCGAAGATATTCTCCGGGGTGACGGCCGGCATGGCAATGGTGGGCCGAGCATCGGCGTCTGAGGCGAGGGCGGTTGGAGAGCCGCTGGCCTTTTTTGGGTGCGCTTCGCCTTCTGGGCCAAAAAAGAAAAAAGCCCCGCAAAGAGGCGGGGCAGGTTGATCGCTCGGGGAAAGTTGGGCAATGCCCGGGAGCGATGGGTTGATATAAGTGACGATAGTGCTGACGCGATAGGCCATTTCCGTCCCAAACAGTACGCCTATGCATAAATTTCGCTCAATCAGCAGATTTTTAAACGACGAGTTCGGACAATCTGTAAGACAACTTGACAGACTTGCGCTTTATTCTTCGCATTGCCTCGAATTGCACATATTCGCCTTTAACATAACGTGACATGAGCAGACGCATGGATAAATCGGGAATCCTCTTCGTGGCGCTTTTGCT
The DNA here is from genome assembly GCF_027871605.1 of Agrobacterium sp. CFBP 3001. NCBI lineage: Bacteria > Pseudomonadati > Pseudomonadota > Alphaproteobacteria > Hyphomicrobiales > Rhizobiaceae > Agrobacterium > Agrobacterium sp. CFBP 3001. The sequence continues at coordinate 58,913 of NZ_JAQAHD010000013.1, read as the reverse complement.
GGTGCTTGTCGCAATCGTTTTAAGCCTGACGCTATTCGATACGGCTCAGCAGGTGCCCTCGATACCTTCAGGCGACGGATCCCTGCTGCCTCCGGCAACGACCCCGGGGCAATGATATGCCAGCCGTAAGAGAAGGGCGACACAGCTCGCCCGGGCGGGATTGACGGCCTTTTTCAAACCGCTATAAAGCCTCACCACCGATGGATGGGTGTCCGAGTGGTTTAAGGAACCGGTCTTGAAAACCGGCGTGCGTGAGAGCGTACCGTGGGTTCGAATCCCACCCCATCTGCCATAAAGCGCAAAAATCATTCAAACACGCTGCGACGAGGGATGCCTCGATCGCGTTAATCAGCTTTGGAATGGCTCGAATTCAGCGCAAATGAGAAACCCGCCTTGCGGCGGGTTCCCAGTGTTCATCCAATCAGATTTCCGGGCAGCCCCGTTCGTTGGCGAAGGTGATGCGATCCGGTCCCCGGCGCGTGAAGCCTTCGACGACGACACGACCAGGTGTGACGCGCACGACCTCTGGATCGCGCAGGCCTGCTTCACGGGCGGCAGCGCGGGCTTCGCGTTCGCTGCAGCCACGCATGCGGGGCGGGCCGCGGCGGTCTACGTCCCGGTCACGATCGCGGATGACGGGGCGAACGCCGTCGGGGCCGATTCTGAGTTCCATGTCCTGCGCACCTGCGGGGATCGGCGCGGCGAAGGATACTAGGGCGATGCCCATCGCAAGAGCTGTGGTTTTCATAAGCTTGATCATGTTTCCTCCCTCAGCCGAAACCGGCGGAAAGCTCGTTTCTTTGCGGGGAGAGAACGCGGTTGCCGTCCGTTTGTTCCTTGCAGACGCGGTGAGCGGGAGATGTTGAGGCGGGTAAATCCGGCCCGATGGGTGGGCTCAAAAGATAGAAATCATTAACCACGTTCGTTACAATTTTATCGAATTTGCAGAAGTCGTTCGCATTTTCGCCACGTTATGCACAAGATTAAGCGACTGTTAGGTGCTTCGATGGCAGGGGCAGTTATCGAGGCAAGTGAGGGTGCGGTTCTCCGAGCCAATAGCAGCGTGGGGCAGACGATTTGAATTCTACGGTCAAGAAACTCGGCATCAACGCCAGGTCGGGCGTGAAGTGGCTTGCAATTTCCGTGCTTTGCGCCGCAACCGCATCGTGTTCCACGACATCCGAGACCAAGCCCAAGCCCAAGCGCAGCAAGGAATATTTTTCCGAATCCGAATATGGCGTCAAAGCCAGTCCGCGTGTGGCCGATGGCAAGGCCATTCCCAAGGGCGGCGGGCGAGAGTTGATCGGCAATGCCTATACAGTCAAGGGCCGCCGTTATTTCCCGAAGGAAGAGCCGGGTTACAACAAGACCGGTCTTGCTTCCTGGTACGGTTCTGCCTTCCATGGTCGCCTGACCGCCAATGGCGAAGTCTACGACAAAGAACATCTTTCTGCCGCACATCCGACATTTCCCCTGCCGAGCTACGCGCGCATCACCAACATGGAAAATGGCGCTTCGGTTCTGGTGCGCGTCAACGATCGCGGACCGTTCCACGAAGGCCGCCTGATCGACGTTTCCAGCAAGACGGCCGATCTTCTCGACATGAAGGCCACCGGCACGGCCAATGTGCGGGTGCAATATGCCGGCCGCGCACCGCTTGATGGTCACGACATGCCTTATCTGATGGCATCCTATATCCCGAAGGGTTCGCGCTCGCCGGGTGTGGCACCCGAAGGGCAGATCGCGACGGGCGTGATGGTGGCTTCGGCCTCGCCGAATTTCGTTCCGGCGCCCGCGTCCAACCCGAATTATGCCGGCTCCACACAGACGGCGCTCGTCGGTTCCAAGAAGAATGCGGCGCTTCAGGCCATGCCGCTGGTCAACGGCCCGGCACCGGCTTTCGAGCAGTTCGCGATACTGCCGGAAATCGGCCCTATCCTGGCGGAGCGCCCGGAAGGCAATTTCATGCGTGAGCCGGCGGCGCCTGGCGGCAATTATCTGCGTGTGCCGACGCCTTCCTCCAAATTTGCTGCGGCCTATTCCGAAGAATCGGCTACGGTCTCCAGGACCGCGAGCGCCTTCGACAGCGTGCTCGTCGACCGTGGCGCGCTCAACGAGCAATCGATACTCGCCCATGTGAAGCGTCAGCAGGCGAAGTCCCGCTGACGGGTTGAAGGATACGGCCGGCCTCTCGCCTTTATCGCGGGCAGCCGGTTACGGCAGGCAGGACTGGGCGGTTTCATGCGCAAGGCCATTCATCGCTCCTATCGTTCGGTCGCCGTAGCGGCAGCGTTTGCGTTTTTCAGTGCAGGCCCGGTGCAATCACAGACCGGCCCCTTCATCGCAAAGGCCGAACAGGCTTACATGATCGATGCCGAAACAGGCACGGTGCTTCTTTCGCAAAACGAGAATCAGCCCTTTCCGCCCGCGTCGCTTGCAAAGCTGATGACGGTTGAGGTGGTGCTGGATGCGCTGTCAAAGGGGCAGGTCACGTCAGAGACGGCTTATCCCGTCTCGGAATATGCCTGGCGCACGGGCGGCGCGCCCTCGCGCACCTCGACCATGTTCGCGGCGCTGAAATCCTCCGTCAGCATCAACGATCTTTTGACCGGCATCATCGTGCAGAACGCCAATGACGGCTGCATCGTCGTTGCCGAAGGCATGGCGGGTTCGGATGCCGCTTTCGCCAAGCGCATGACGGCGCGGGCGGGCGAACTGGGCATGAGCAGCAGCACCTTCACCAATTCGACCGGGCTTCCCGACCCCGGCAACCGGACGACCGCGAGGGACATGGTGCGTCTCGCGCAGCATCTGCGCGATACCTATCCGGAGCGTTACGGGCTTTTCACCAAACCGGATTTCGAATGGAACCGGATTTTCCAGCGCAACAAGAATACGCTGCTGATGCCCGGCAGCGGTATCGACGGTCTCGGTCTCGGTTTTGCGGAAGGCAGCGGTTTTGCCGCTGTCGTTTCGGCCGAGCGGGAAGGCCGCCGGGTCTATCTGGCGCTTGCCGGCATCGTGGACGACAAGACGCGGCAGGAGGAGGCCCGCCGGGTGGTGGACTGGGGCCTGACCGCCTTTGAAAAACGCCATCTCTTCAGCAAGGACGAAGCGGTTGGGTCCGTCAGCGTTTATGGCGGCGATGTTTCGCATATCGATCTTTCGCCGAAGGAAGATGTCAGCGTGCTTGTACCGGTCAATAATCCGGATCGAATTTCCGGCCGCATCGTCTATCGCTGGCCTCTGAATGCGCCGCTGGACGTCGGGGCGAATGCCGGAACGCTTAAGATTTTTTCGGGCGAGCGCCTGTTGCGGGAGGTACCGCTTTATACGAAGGCGGCAGTCGGCAAGGGGTCGCTCACCCAGAATGCGACTGGCGCGCTGAAGGAACTACTGCTGTTCTGGCTCTGAAAGCCTGTTGACGCGCAGCCTTGTTCCTATGCTTTTGTTCAGCCACCGGATTTTCTGAAAAGCGCTTCACACTTTTCCGTTCGATGCTGTAAACAGGCATTTCAACATTGACGTGAATTCCTCGCAGGACGTGACATTGGCCGAAAAGACCGGATTGTTCATCAGCTTCGAAGGCGGCGAAGGCGCCGGCAAGTCGACGCAGATTCGCACGCTTGCCGAGGCGCTTCGCGGCCGTGGTTTCGAGGTGGTCGTGACGCGTGAGCCGGGCGGCTCGCCGGGCGCGGAGGCCGTTCGGCATGTTCTCCTCTCGGGTGCTGCCGAATCCTTCGGGGTGCGCATGGAAGCGATCCTGTTTGCGGCGGCGCGCAACGACCATGTCGAAGAGGTCATTCGCCCGGCGCTTGCGCGCGGTGAGATCGTGCTCTGCGACCGGTTCCTCGATTCGTCCCGCGTCTATCAGGGCACGACCGGCAATCTGGAGCCGGATTTCATCGAGACGTTGCAACGCATCGCGATTGACGGTGTCGTGCCGGAACTGACGTTGATTTTCGATATTGCCGCCGAAAAGGGGCTCGCCCGCGCCAGAAAGCGCGCGGATGAAGGCGCTGCGCCGGACCGCTTCGAAAAAGAGGAAATCGAGACCCACGAGAAGCGACGCGAGGCCTATCTGGATATTGCGCTCGCCGAGCCGCGTCGTTGCCGGATCGTCAACGCCGATCAGCCGGAAGAAAAAGTGGCGGAGGATGTCATGTCCTTCGTCGAACCCTTGCTCGAACAGCTGAAAACAGCAGCGGGCGCAGCGCATGAGTGAGGTCCAGGGCGTTCTCGACGGTGCGATTGCGCCGCAGCAGAACACGAAGCTTTTCGGGCATGAGGAAGCGGAAGCCTTCCTCGCGCAATCCTATCGCTCCGGCAAGGGGCATCATGCCATTCTGATCGAAGGGCCGGAGGGGATCGGCAAGGCGACGCTTGCCTTCCGTTTCGCCAATCATGTGCTCAGCCATCCCGATCCGTCGCTGGCGCCGGATTTTCTCGCCGATCCCGATCCGCAATCGCTGGTCAGCCGCCAGATCACGGCCGGGGCCTCGCATAATCTGCTGCATCTGACCCGTCCGGTGGATGAAAAGACCGGCCGCGTGAAATCCGCCATCACCGTGGACGAGGTGCGGCGGGCAGGGCACTTCTTTTCGCAGACCTCCGGTACCGGCAACTGGCGTATCGTCATCATCGATCCCGCCGACGATCTCAATCGCAACGCCGCGAATGCGATCCTCAAAATACTGGAGGAGCCGCCGAAGCGGGCGATGTTCCTCGTCCTGTCGCATGCGCCGGGAAAATTGCTGCCGACCATCCGTTCGCGCTGTATGCCGTTGAGGCTCCTGCCGCTTTCCGATGCAGCCATGGTGCAATCTCTCGATCATCTTGGCATCAGCCCGGAAGGCGAAAAACGTGACGCCCTGCTTGCCGCCTCCAAGGGCAGCGTGGCGCAGGCGTTGAAGCTGATGAATTACGGCGGCTCCGACATTGTCGAGGCCTTTGCTGAGGTCATGGCGGCTGAGGGACCTGGCGTGCGCAAGCAGATGCACAAGCTTGCCGAGGTTCTGGCACAGAAGGATGGCGACATCGTTCTCGGCTTCTTCATGGAGCATGTGACGGAAGAACTGATGGAACGCGCACGGGCGGCGGCGATGGCGGGCGATATTGCGGCGGCGGAAAAACATGCACGGCTTTCCTCGGCGCTCTCGGAACGCATCACCGTGGCGCAGGCCTATAATCTCGACAAGAAGCAGATGGTGCTTTCCATTCTGGAAGATATTCGCGGCGTTTGAAGGCGAGAAATCGTGCGGAATGTACGATTCGACGGTGCATAAATTCTCCTCCGCCATGCCGGACTGGATCCGGCATCCAGCCACGGCGCGTCCGCGCCGTGAAGAGAGTCTTTTGCGATCAAGGACTTGATCGGGCTGGACCCCGGATCCAGTCCGGGTTGATGGTAGTGCGGATGCCAAGCGCTCGCCAAATCCAATTTGTCTGCAAGCGGTCGTACAAAACGTACTCTTTTTCTTTCGCTGCTGCGAACAATGGTTTAAGAGCGGTCTATCCAAAAAACAGCCTGTAAAGTCGATAGACCGTCATGAAAGACAAGACACCATTCTACATCACCACCGCGATCTCCTATCCTAACGGCAAGCCGCATATCGGCCATGCCTATGAGTTGATTGCGACGGACGCCATGGCACGCTTTCAGCGCCTGGATGGAATGGATGTGTTCTTCCTGACCGGCACCGACGAACATGGCCAGAAGATGCAGCAGACGGCGCGTGCGGAAGGCATTTCACCGGAAGACCTGGCTGCGCGCAATTCCGACCAGTTCCGCGCGATGGGCAAGCTGCTCAACGCCTCGAACGACGATTTCATCCGCACCACGGAAGAGCGTCACCACGAGACCTCGCGCAATATCTGGAACCTGATGGCCGACAGCGGCGACATCTACAAGGACAGCTATGCCGGCTGGTATTCCGTGCGCGACGAGGCCTATTACGCCGAGGACGAGACGGAAGTGCGTGCTGACGGCGTTCGTTACGGACCGCAGGGCACGCCGGTCGAGTGGGTGGAGGAGGAAAGCTACTTCTTCAAGCTCTCCGAATATCAGGACAAGCTGCTGAAGCTCTATGAGGAGAACCCGGAGTTCATCGGCCCGGCAGAACGCCGCAACGAAATCATCTCCTTCGTCAAATCCGGCCTCAAGGACCTGTCGATTTCCCGCACCACCTTCGACTGGGGCATCAAGGTTCCGAACGATCCGAAACACGTCATGTATGTCTGGGTCGATGCGCTGACCAACTACATCACCGCCACGGGTTACATCGAGGATAAAAACGGCCCGCGTGCGAAATATTGGCCGGCCGACGTGCATATCATCGGCAAGGACATTATCCGCTTCCACGCGGTCTATTGGCCGGCTTTCCTGATGAGCGCGAAGCTGCCGCTGCCCAAGCGGGTCTATGCGCATGGCTTCCTGCTCAACAAGGGCGAGAAGATGTCGAAGTCGCTCGGCAATGTCGTCGATCCGGCCAATCTGGTGAATCATTTCGGTCTCGATCAAGTCCGTTATTTCTTCCTGCGCGAAGTCTCCTTCGGCCAGGACGGCAGCTATAGCGAAGAGGGCATCGCCACACGCATCAATGCCGATCTTGCCAATGGTATCGGCAATCTCGCCAGCCGTTCGCTATCGATGATCGTCAAGAATTGCGACGGCCAGATCCCGACGCCCGGTGAGTTCACCGAAGAAGACAAGGCGATGCTGGCTTCCGCCGACGGGCTGCTGGCGCTTTGCCGCGAGGAAATGGGCAAGCAGCTCATCCACCGTGCGCTTGCAGCCATCATCGCCGTCGTCTCGGAAACCGACCGCTATTTCGCCTCGCAGGAGCCGTGGGCGCTGAAGAAGACCGATCCCGAGCGCATGGGCACCGTGCTTTACGTAACGGCGGAAGTGGTGCGCCAGATCGGCATTCTCCTGCAGCCCTTTATGCCGGAATCCTGCGAGAAGCTGCTGGATCTCGTTGCTGCCCCTGCCGACAAACGTGATTTTGCAGCACTCGGCGAAGCGGGCCGTCTGGTTCCGGGCACGCCGCTGGAAGCACCGAAGCCGGTCTTCCCGCGTTACGTCGCACCGGAAGCGTGAAGGCGAGACCCATGCTGATCGATACACATTGCCATCTGGATTTTCCCGATTTCGAGGCTGAGCGCGACGATATCATCGCCCGCGCCCATGCTTCGGGTGTGAGCCAGATGGTGACGATCTCGACCCGGGTGCGTCGTCTGCCCGAACTTTTGAAGATCACGGAAAAATATCCGTCGGTCTTCTGTTCGGTCGGCACGCATCCGAACAATGCCGATGAGGAACTGGATATCTCCGCCGACGATCTGGTACGGTTGGCGGAGAGCCATGACAAGATCGTGGCGATCGGCGAGGCGGGTCTGGATTATTTCTACGATACGCAGAAGCCGGAAGACCAGAAGACCGGCCTCATTCGCCACATCGAGGCAGCAAGACGAACGAAGCTGCCGCTTGTCATCCACAGCCGCAGCGCCGATGACGATATGGCCGCTATTTTGCGCGCCGAAAGCGGGAAGGGTGCCTTCCCCTTCATCCTGCACTGCTTTTCCGCCGGTCCCGAGCTGGCGAAAACCGGTGTCGAGCTTGGCGGTTATGTCTCCTTTTCCGGCATTCTGACCTTCCCGAAATCGCAGGATATCCGCGATATCGCCGCCTCCGTGCCGCTGGACCGGCTGCTGGTGGAAACTGATGCGCCCTATCTTGCGCCGAAGCGCTGGCGGGGAAAGCGCAACGAGCCGTCCTATGTGGTCAATACAGCTGAGGTTCTGGCCGAGGTGCATGGCATTTCCTATGAGCGCATGGCCGAAATCACCACCGAAAACGCCTTCCGCTGCTTTTCCAAGATGACAAGGGTATAGGTGTGGCAATCTACCGTCGTCGCTTCACGGTTCTCGGTTGCGCGTCGTCGCCCGGCGTGCCGCGCATCAACGGCGACTGGGGCGCCTGCGACCCCGAAAACCCGAAGAACCGGCGCACGCGAACGGCCTTCATGGTGGAGCAGATCGGCCCGGATGGAGGCAGGACGACTGTCGTCATCGATACCGGCCCGGATTTTCGCGAGCAGATGATCGCGGCCAAGGTGGAGGCGGTGGATGCTGTGCTTTACACCCACGCCCATGCCGACCATCTGCACGGTATCGACGATCTGCGCATCTATTTCGCCCTTCAGCAAAACCGCATTCCGATCTATGCCGATCCCATTACCATGGCGCGGATAAAGGACGGTTTCGCCTATTGCCTGGAGACCCCGCCGGGCAGCAGCTATCCTCCCATCGTCGAACCGCGGATCATCGCCGATATCGACGCGGCGCTGATCATCGATGGGGCAGGCGGGCCGATCCCGTTCAACGTGCATATGCAGCAGCATGGCGATGTGCATTCGCTGGGCTTCCGCATCGGTGACGTCGCCTATTGCACCGATGTCAGCGATTTTCCGGCAGAAAGCCTGCCGAAGCTTGCCGGTCTCGATGTCCTCGTCATCGACGCGCTGCAGCACCGTTACCACCCCAGCCATCTTTCACTGGAACAGGCGCTCGGCTGGATCGAGAGATTCGCACCCAAAAGGGCGATCTTGACCCACATGCATATTCCGCTCGATTATGAGACGGTGATGCGGGAAACGCCTGATCATGTCGAACCGGCCTATGATCAAATGCGTTTCGAGATCGAGATCGAAGCAGCCTGACGCCGCCTGAAAAGGAACAGCATGTCGACCAAGCCTTTCCGTGCACCCAGTATGGCGAGCTTCTTCGACAATCTGCGCGCCAGTCGCCTGCGGGCGATGTTCCGGCGCGGCGAACTGGGACTGGTGCTCCTTGCCGTCTTCATCGGCATTGCGGCAGGCCTTCTGGTGGCGCTGATCGGCGCCTTGAGCACGGCGTTGCATCTGCTGGTTTTCGGCGTCGAGCGGTTGAGCAGCAGCGATCTTTCCGGACGTATCGTGCTTGTCGGCCCGATCATCGGCGGCATCGTGCTCGGGTTGATCATCTTCATCCTTTCGAAGACCCGCAAGAAACCCATGGTCGACCCCATCGAGGCGAATGCGCTGCATGGCGGCCGGTTGTCGTTGACGGACAGCATCATCGTCTGCGTGCAGAATATCGTCTCCAACGGTTTTGGCGCGTCCGTGGGGCTGGAGGCCGGTTACACCCAGATCGCCAGCGGCGTCGCCTCGAAGATCGGCATCAAGCTGAAGCTGCGGCGAGGGGACATGCGTATCCTTGTCGGCTGCGGCGCTGCGGGGGCGATTGCGGCCGCCTTCAACGCGCCGCTGACCGGGGCGTTTTACGCCATCGAACTCATCATCGGCACCTATACCGTCGTGACGCTTGCGCCGCTCATCGTCTCGGCACTGGTGGCGACGACGGTCATCGGGATTATCGGCGGCCATGGTATCTCGATCGATATTGTCGATGCCAGCCGTGTAACACCGGCGGATTATGTGCCCGCCATCTTTCTCGGCGTCGTATGTGCGGCCATCGGCATCGTGCTGATGCAGGCGGTGTCCTTCATCGAAGAAACCGCACGCAAAAGCGCCATTCCGGGCTGGCTGCGTCCTGCCATCGGCGGCGTGGCGGTGGGCGGGCTTGCGCTGATTTCACCGCAGGTGCTGTCGAGCGGCCATGGGGCGCTGCATCTCAATATCGATGCGGAACTGACGATATACGGGGTGGCCGGGCTGTTCCTGCTGAAGGCGGCGGCGAGCGCCATTTCCATCGGTTCGAATTTCCGTGGTGGCCTGTTTTTCGCGTCGCTGTTCATGGGCTCGCTGCTGGGCAAGATTTTCGCGCTCTGCGCACCGTATATCGGCTATGGGTCGACGGCGCCCATCGTCTATGCCGTGATCGGCATGAGCGCCTTTGCCGCCGCCATTATCGGCGGTCCGCTGACGATGACGTTTCTGGCGCTGGAACTGACAGGCGACTTCCAGATCACGGCGCTTGTGCTTGCCGCCGTCATCACCACCTCGCTCGTGGTGCGCACCACCTTCGGTTACTCCTTCGCCACCTGGCGTTTTCACCTGCGGGGCGAGAGCATTCGCAGCGCCCATGATATTGGCTGGATCCGCGACCTGACGGTCGGCAGGATGATGCGCGCCGATATCCGCAAGGCCAATGTCAGCATGGGCCTCCCGGCCTTCAAGGAGAAGTTCCCGCTCGGTTCGACGCAACGGGTAATCATGACCCATGATGACGGGCGTTATGCCGGCATCGTCCTCGTGCCGGAAATTTACGCCGACCCGATGGATCGCGATCCCAGCAAGATCAGCCTCGAAACCTATCTGCAATACAAGAACGATGTGTTGCTGCCGACCATGAATGCCCGCCAGGCGGCGGCAGCCTTCGATGCGGCGGAGAGCGAAGCGCTGGTTGTCGTTAATGACAAGATCGAAAATCGCCCTGTCGGATTGCTCACCGAAAGCCATACGCTGAGGCGCTATAGCGAAGAACTGGACCTGAGACGCCGGGAGGCGTCTGGTGAGTTTTGAAATTACATTAGATTATCTGTGCCAATCTCGACGCCGAGCGCGCCGCCACCTGGATTGCCGCATTGATTGACGGTGTTTTCTCGCGCCTGGCGGTCGATCCCGATTTCCGGCCCCTGAAAGAGGCCGAGATGATGCATCTGATCATCGGCCGTTTCCTCTCGGCACGGCAATTCCAATGCAGCGGATGAAACCGGACGGTGTCCGACGCCGGCAACAGCTGGGGCATAGGCCCGTACCGAATAGTCCCCAAAAACCGGACTGCGGTCTCAAGAACGGTCATCTCACGGCTTTATGACGCGAAGCTGGTTCAAGCGCTTGCGGGGGGGGGGGGCAGGGCGAGGGGAATTACTTCGCCCAGCCTGTCGACCATGACGATATCCGTCACTTGACACGCTCGATATATCCATTATTCTAGATATATGGATAATAATAGTGCAATAACCGCGCTTGGCGCGCTCGCCCAATCTACCCGCCTGGAGACCTTCCGGCTTCTCGTGCGCCACGAGCCGGAAGGTATTCCGGCCGGTGAGCTCGCGCGTCTTGTCGACGTTCCCCAGAACACGATGTCTGCGCATCTCGCCACGCTTTCCCGGGCGGGTCTGGTCAAGAGTGAGAGGCAGAGCCGGTCTATCATCTATCGCGCCGATCTTGACGGGTTGCGCCTGCTGACCCTGTTTCTGCTGAAGGATTGCTGCGGTGGCTCGACCGAGCTTTGCGCGCCTTTGATTGCCGAGCTGACACCCTGCTGCAGCCCGCAGGTAAAGCCGTCATGAGCGCCGCCGGGCTGGTGTCCACCACTTCTTCTGCTTCGATCGCGGGGCTTGCGAGACCACCGATCTAACCACGGAACGAAACCATGACCGACAAGATCTATAACGTGCTCTTTTTGTGCACGGGCAATTCCGCTCGCTCCATTCTTGCCGAATCCATTCTCGCCAAGGAAGGTGAGGGGAGGTTCAATGCCTATTCGGCCGGCAGCCAGCCGAAGGGAGAGGTAAATCCTCACGCCCTGAAGGAACTCGCGGTACTGGGGTATCCCACCAGCGGCTTCACCTCGAAAAGCTGGGACGTGTTTGCCGGACCTGATGCGCCCCGGATGGATTTCATCTTCACTGTGTGCGACAGCGCCGCCGGAGAAGCCTGTCCGGTCTGGATCGGCCATCCGATGACGGCCCATTGGGGGATAGAGGATCCTGCCGCTGCGGTCGGCTCGGAGATCGAGGTTCAGCGCGCCTTCGCGCAGGCCGCGCGTTTCCTCAAGAACAGGATCGCGGCGTTCGTCAGCCTTCCCCTGCAATCCATCGATCGAATGGCGCTGGAAACGCAGCTTCGGCAGATCGGTGCATTGGATGGAACCACCAATCCTGAAGGAAAGTCGGCCTGATGTCTGTCTTCGAACGATATCTGACCGTCTGGGTGTTTCTGTGCATCGTCGCCGGTGTTGCGCTCGGCCATCTGATGCCCGGCGTCTTTCAGCTCATCGCTACGGCCGAGATCGCCAAAGTGAATATTCCGGTCGCGATCCTGATCTGGCTGATGATCATTCCGATGCTGCTCAAGATCGATTTCCGGTCTCTTTCGCAGGTCGGCATGTTCTGGCGCGGCATTGGCGTGACGTTGTTCATCAACTGGGCCGTCAAGCCGTTCTCGATGGCGCTGCTAGGCTGGTTTTTCATCGGCTGGCTGTTCCGCCCTTATCTTCCGGCTGGTGAGATCGATTCCTATGTCGCCGGGTTGATCATCCTTGCCGCTGCTCCATGCACCGCCATGGTCTTCGTCTGGAGCAACCTTACACGCGGCGAGCCGCTGTTTACGCTGTCGCAGGTCGCGCTCAACGATGCGATCATGGTCGTGGCCTTTGCTCCCGTGGTCGGCCTGCTGCTTGGCCTCACCGCCATTACCGTGCCCTGGGATACGCTTGTTCTTTCCGTTGCGCTTTATATTGTCGTTCCGGTCATCCTTGCGCAGCTGATCAGGCATCGGCTCATGACTGACGGAACCTCACGGATGCTGGATTGCGTTCTCGCAAAGCTGCAGCCGGTTTCTCTGGCGGCGCTGCTCGCGACACTCATTCTTCTCTTCGCCTTTCAGGGCGAGCAAATCATCGCCCAGCCCGCCATCATCGGCCTGCTCGCCATTCCCATCCTCATCCAGGTCTATCTGAATTCGGGGCTTGCCTACCTCCTGAACCGCATGACAGGTGAGCGCCATTGCGTCGCCGGGCCTTCCGCACTCATTGGCGCCAGCAACTTCTTCGAGCTCGCGGTCGCGGCGGCCATCAGCCTGTTCGGCTTTCAGTCAGGTGCTGCGCTGGCAACCGTTGTCGGCGTCCTCATCGAAGTTCCGGTCATGCTTTCGGTCGTCTGGATCGTGAACCGCTCGAAGGGCTGGTATGAGGCCGCACCCGCCGTTTCCCGAACGATAATGACCGAAAGGCAGTGACTATGGACATCACCATCTATCACAACCCGTCCTGCGGGACGTCGCGCAACACGCTGGCGCTGATCCGCGCGGCAGGGATCGAACCGACCGTAATCGAATATCTGCGGGAACCGCCGACACGCGAGAATCTCGCAAGAATGATTGCGGATGCTGGCCTGACGGTGCGCGAGGCCATGCGCGAGAAGGGGACACCTTATGCCGAGCTCGGTCTCGATAATCCGGACCTGACTGACGACCAGTTGCTCGATGCGATGATGGAAACGCCGATCCTCATCAATCGCCCCTTTGTCGTAACACCGCTCGGCACCAGGCTCGCCCGTCCTTCAGAGGTCGTGCTGGATATTCTGCCGGACGCTTTCAAAGGGCCATTCTTCAAGGAGGATGGCGAGCAGGTTCTCGATAATGAAGGAAAGCGCATTGTCTGACAGATTTCCCGCGTTACAGGCGCATCACCTGCACAGCATTGACCCGGAGGCTCTGCGTCCGGCGTTTTCGACCCATAAACCACGCATCCTGATCCTTTATGGCTCGCTGCGCGAGGTGTCCTATAGCCGTCTGCTGGCATTCGAGGCTGGGCGGCTGCTCGAACACTTCGGTTGCGAGGTTCGAATATTCGATCCGAAGGGCCTGCCTTTACCCGATGAAGCGCCAGCCAGCCATGCCAAGGTGCAGGAACTGCGTGAACTTTCAGAATGGTCGGAAGGACAGGTCTGGGTAAGCCCCGAACGCCATGGCGCAATGACCGGCATCATGAAGTCGCAGATCGACTGGATTCCTCTTGCAATCGGTTCTGTACGGCCGACACAGGGCAAGACGCTCGCCGTCATGGAAGTGTCCGGCGGCAGCCAGTCCTTCAACGCCGTGAACCAGATGCGAATTCTCGGCCGATGGATGCGGATGATCACCATTCCCAACCAGTCCTCGGTGGCAAGGGCGTATCAGGAGTTCGACGCGGAAGGCCGGATGAAGCCTTCATCCTATTATGACCGTGTCGTGGATGTCTGCGAGGAACTGGTAAAATTCACGCTGCTGACGCGTGACGCTTCCAGCTATCTCACAGATAGATATAGCGAACGCAAAGAGTTGGCAGATGAACTTGAGAAACGTGTTTCGCTAAAATCAATCTGACAGGGTGAGTTCAGTTCAACGCTTCGTGCTTTTCAATTCCGGAACCATATGATCGGTTCGATTGTGGTGGGAGAGGATATACGCAGGGTTTCGAGGAGTTGAAACAGCCATGGCTTGATCGCGCGGCGACATTGAATCCGGAATTACATCATCGAATAAGTTCCATAATCTATCTTATGCGATTATGTTTCTAGATTGAAACCGTCGCCCCTTAAGGATGTTTGCCCCGCGTATAGTCACCGGTATCTTCCGTTTCCGACAGCCGCTAACAGGCGCAAAATCCGTCCGTCGACGTCGTTCGAACCGGGAAGAATGGGCGGGTCACCTGACGTTGCATAAAAGTCGCATAGTAACGGCTTTCGGCCTTTTCGCTGCACTTGATGACTCTGCTTCGGAACGATCGTTTGTTATTGTCGCCACCGAAGAGCATTGGCGCATCGAGGTAGACTTTGCCTAAGTAAATACCGGTCTCAATCCAGTTTCACCCGTATTGCGGATAGCCGCAGGCTGTCTGCGTATGATCATGTTCATCGGGTGGTGGCAAGAGACCGGTCTGGCATTGTTACAATGTGCCCTGCACAGCGCCGCTGTCTCAGCTCTTCACCACCCCAGAACACCGCCATGCCGTTCCCGTAAGGGTTTTCTCCTGCACCATCTCGGTGGACTTCCAAATGGAAGACCAAGAGACTATGTGCAATTTACTTCGGGTCCAATGGACCATTACACCACGAACGGCGCCCCAGCCCTGGCTTGCATGCAGCGGATGCGGTGGCCTGAGGGCATTTCAGGCCAGCGGCAAGATCCGGCTCAATGCCAATGGCCGCAAGCTGGATGCGTGGCTTATCTATAGATGCCTGATCTGCGACAAGAGCTGGAACAGGCCGATTTTCGAGCGGCAGAATGTCCGGGACATCAGCCCTGCCGTTCTCGAAGCGTTGCAGTCCAACGATCCGCAATGGATAAGGGCGGAGACATTCAACCTCGAAGCCTTGAGACGTAAATCGCAGCGCGTTGACGAGTTTCCCGAATTCGATATCACGAAACAGATACGGGATGACCCTCCCGACTGGGCCATGGCGGAGATCGATCTCATGGTTCCGCTTCAGGCCGGTATACGCCTTGATCGTCTGCTGGCGTCTGAACTCGGGCTTTCGCGGTCGATGCTGCAGAAGCTTCAGGATGACGGTTCTCTTCGGGCGCAGTCCGAACGTTCCGATCTTTTGCGGCGGCGGGTTAAAAACGGCACCCGGATTGTGATCGCGCGCTGCGGCGGCTTCGATCCGGTGCATTTGTGGAAATCCGTCACGGCGGATTTCTAACGGCATGGCAAGGGCCTGAAGGTTCAGGCCCTCGCTTGCGGCATCGTTAAACCGAAGAACCCCTGCTCCGCCTCAGGCGAGCGCCTCCCTCACCGCGGCGCAGGAAAGGATCGGAATGGAGTAGAAGAATTGCACGCCACGCTTCCGCCAGTGCGGCATTTCTTCCAATGTCGCGAGCGTCCCCACGATTTTTCCGGCTGCGCGTATCTTGTCGACAGCAATGGCGACCTTCTGCATCACCACCTCCGGCGCGGCTCGCCGAATGGCGGCGCGGAACGTCGTCGTGTTTTCGGTAGAGGCTCAGGCGGCGGCGCTCTTTCGACGGGACACCCAGATCAACATCGTCAATGCGGTAAAAGACAGTGCGGCGCCTGCCAGGAAGGTGCCGAAGGAACCGTGGAGGTCCCACAGCAAGCCGGCGATGACATTGCCGACCAGTACCGCGAGACCCGTCATCAGATTGAAAACGCCGAAGGCCGTTCCCTTGAGATGTGGCGGCGCCGTTTCCGCAATCAGGGCTGCAAGCAGACCCTGCGACAGACCCATATGCAAGCCCCACAGAAGAATGCCGAACAGGAACAGCGGAATGGAATTGGCAAAAGCGAGCGTCAGATAAGAGGCCATCAGCACGGCCACGCTCGCCGCGATAATCCCTGAGCGGCCGATCCTGTCCGAGAGCCGGCCGACGGGATAGGCTGTCAGGCCATAGACGGCATGCATGATGACCATGGTGATCGGTATCCATGCCGGCCGGAAGCCTGCCTCTTCGGATTTCAGCAACAGGAATGCTTCGCTGAAACGGGCGAAGGTCAGGAGCGACGCCGCGATGATGACGATCCAGACCGCCCGATTGAGTTTCGCAAAATCGGCGAGCCGGAATGGCTTTTCGGCTTTCGGTCTTGCGGGCGCATCCGGTTCCGTCACACCGGCGATGAGAATGAACACCGCAAGGAAAGCGGGAATGACCGCGATCCAGAAAATGGCGAGTACATTTTCGCTGAGCGCGAACATCAGCCCGATGGCCGCCAGCGGCCCGAGGAAGCCGCCGACCGTATCGAGCGACTTTCTAAGCCCGAATGCGGCGCCACGAATTTCAGGCGGCGTCACATCGGCAATAAGGGCATCGCGCGGCGTTCCGCGAATGCCCTTTCCGACCCGGTCCACCGCCTTGGCGGCGACGATCCAGCCAAGCGAGGTGGCAAAGGGAAAAGCGAGTTTCGAGATTGCGCCGAGACCGTATCCAAGCACGGCGAGCATTTTCCGCCGCCTCGTCCAGTCCGCGATAATCCCGGAAAACAGCTTGGTCGTGGTGGCGATGGCAACCGACATTCCCTCGATGAAACCGACAGTGACCGCGGAAGCGCCGAGACCGGAAACGAGATAATAGGGCAGCAGCGTCTGCACCATTTCCGAAGAAATATCCATCAGAAGGCTAACGATGCCGAGCACCCAGACCGTCGCTGGAATGCGTGCCCGAACCGTCGCGGAAACAGGCGCAGAAGAAGTCGTCATGATGGCCCCCCGATCGTCTCTGGAATAATCATGTCCTCCTGAAACAATCAACCGGGCCGATATCGCGCAACCGCGACAAACAGGGGAAATCAGGGCCATCAAATCTCTGTGGGGCTGAAGCAAATACCGCCGAAGCCCGATGAAAGGGCTGGCCATTTCATGCAAAAACTCTAAGCTCCAGCGCCGGACACGGATTGCCGAGAACCATCAGTTTTCAGTTCAAATCATTAGGGAGAAAACATCAGATGAGCCTGCGTATCAACGATATAGCACCCGACTTCACCGCCGAGACCACCCATGGTCCGGTGAGCTTCCACGACTGGATCGGCGACGGCTGGGCGGTCCTGTTTTCGCATCCGAAGAACTTCACGCCGGTCTGCACGACGGAACTCGGCGCGATGGGCGGCCTGCAGCCGGAATTCGAAAAGCGTGGCGTCAAGATCATCGGTATTTCGGTCGATCCGGTCGAAAGCCATGAAAAATGGAAGAACGATATTCGCACCGCGACCGGTTTCAACGTCGATTATCCGCTGATCGGCGACAAGGACCTGAAGGTCGCCAAGCTTTACGACATGCTGCCGGCCGGCGCTGGCGACAGTTCCGAAGGCCGCACGCCTGCCGATAATGCCACCGTGCGCTCCGTCTTCGTCATCGGTCCCGACAAGAAGATCAAGCTGGTCCTCACCTACCCCATGACCACCGGCCGCAACTTCGAGGAAATTCTTCGCGCGATCGATTCCATCCAGCTCACCTCCAAACATCAGGTGGCGACACCGGCCAACTGGAAGCAGGGTGAAGATGTCATCATCACCGCCGCCGTTTCCAATGAAGATGCGATTGCCCGTTTCGGCTCCTACGACACGGTTCTTCCCTATCTGCGCAAGA
Organism: Agrobacterium sp. CFBP 3001; assembly: GCF_027871605.1. NCBI lineage: Bacteria > Pseudomonadati > Pseudomonadota > Alphaproteobacteria > Hyphomicrobiales > Rhizobiaceae > Agrobacterium > Agrobacterium sp. CFBP 3001. The sequence goes on along the minus strand of NZ_JAQAHD010000013.1, from coordinate 41,104 downwards.
CCAAGCAGCCCGGCTGATTTGAAGCCTATGATGGGGCGGTGAAACATCATCGTCCCATCCCGCCGCATCTCTCATGGCTTTATGATCCCGCCGTGATAATCAAGCCGGTACGTCTCGACATGGCCTCGGTAAATGCGCTCGATCCCGGTGAAGGACCGGGATTCACCTTCATTCGTATCGACATAGACCAGATTTTCCACCGGGTTGGTGAAACCGCCAAGGAACCGGCCCTGACGATAGAGCGTGGAAAGCGACCGCTGAATGACCATGCCGGCCGTGGAGCCGTCGATCATGTCGGGCCGGAGGATGCGACCGTAATAACTCATCGTCCACACCGCCGTTCCCTGATGCCAGACAACCTCCTGGCCGATGAAATCGGCTCCCCCGAAATAGCTGTCGATATAGTGCAAGTCGCCGCTCTGATAACCGAGATCGTGCGATCCCTTGCGGGTGGGCGTCGCGGATTTGCTGCCGCCGCCGACATAGGTGGCGGACTTCGCCTGCACGATGAACTCTTCCAGCATGGGAAACCTTTCGGGATAAGAACATAAGGGGAACATATGCGATTTTCAGGGTGGTCGCAAGTGCCGCCCCTACCCGGCATCGACCCCGCATTTCAGCAATGATAGGCTTGGTAATCGCGGCATTTACGCTTAGAAGCGTGACAGGAATTATCTCAAAAAGAGTGCTCATGCCGCAAAACCCGCAAATCTATGTCGATGCCGATGCCTGCCCCGTGAAGCCGGAGATTCTCAAGGTGGCGGAGCGGCATGGGCTGGAAGTGACCTTCGTTGCCAATTCCGGTCTGCGCCCGTCGCGCGATCCCATGGTGAAAAACGTCATTGTTTCCGCCGGTTTCGACGCGGCGGACGACTGGATCGCCGATCATGCAGCCGAAAACGATATCGTCATCACCGCCGACGTGCCGCTGGCCGGCCGCTGCGTCGCCAAGGGTGCGCTGGTGACCGGGCCGACGGGCCGCGTTTTTGACCAGGCGAATATCGGGATGGCGACGGCGATGCGCGATCTTGGCGCGCATCTGCGCGAAACCGGTGAAAGCAAGGGATATAATGCGGCTTTTTCACCGCGTGACCGCTCCGCCTTTCTGGAGACGCTTGACCGTTTCTGCCGCCGTGTCAAAAAATGACGGCGCCAACGGAAAGGTGCCGCCCATGACCCCGGCCAATATGAAAAGCAACAGCTATCGCCGCCATCAACCTTTCGTCATTGCCTTTTTGGTCGGCGCCGTGAGCCTTGGCCTGGCGCTGGTTTTTGCGCCGCCGCTGGCGATCGAGATCGCGGCCGTTCTGTTCTTCCTGACCTATCTCACCCTGATTGCCTTTCGCCTGTCGGGCCTGACGGCGCAGCACCTTAAGGCCCATGCCGATAGCGACGATCTGCCTGCGGTCGCCATCATCGCCGTTACGCTGCTAGCCGTTGCCGTCGCGGTGGTATCGCTGTTTCAAGCTCTCAACCATACGGGCGAGACTGTCTGGACGCTGCTCATCGCCTTCGCGTCGGTTATCTTCGGCTGGCTGACCATCCACACCATGACCGCCCTGCATTACGCCCATCTTTACTGGCGGCCCGCGATGGTGGACGGCAAACGCCAGCATCGCGGCGGCATGGATTTTCCGGGCACGAAGGAACCCTGCGGTTACGACTTTCTCTATTTCGCCGTGGTGATCGGCATGACGGCGCAGACGTCGGATGTGGGGATAACCACGACCGCCATGCGCAAGGTCACGCTGCTGCACTCCATCGTTTCTTTCTTCTTCAATACGGTTCTTGTGGCGGCGGCGGTCAATGCAGCCGTTTCGCTTGCAGGCTAAACCGCAGAATTTCACAAGGAATGGCTTCATGAACATTATTTCGCAGAATACGGCCTTTGGCGGCATGCAGGGCGTATTTTCGCACACATCGGAAACCCTGAAATCTGAGATGAGCTTTGCGGTTTATGTGCCGCCGAAGGCGATCCATGAGCCCTGCCCTGTCCTGTGGTATCTTTCCGGCCTTACCTGCACCCATGCCAATGTCATGGAAAAAGGCGAATATCGCCGCATGGCCTCCGAACTCGGGCTGATCGTCGTCTGCCCGGATACCAGCCCGCGCGGCAACGATGTGCCGGATGAGCTGACCAACTGGCAGATGGGCAAAGGCGCTGGATTTTATCTCGATGCCACAGAGGAGCCCTGGTCCGAGCACTACCGGATGTACAGCTATGTGACGGAAGAACTGCCTGCCCTCATCGGCCAGCATTTCCGTGCGGATATGAGCCGCCAGGGCATTTTCGGCCATTCGATGGGCGGCCATGGCGCAATGACCATTGCGCTGAAGAACCCCGAGCGTTTCAAGAGCTGCTCCGCCTTTGCACCGATCGTGGCTCCCTCTTCGGCCGACTGGTCCGAGCCGGCGCTGGAAAAATACCTCGGTGCGGATAAGGCCGCATGGCGTCAGTACGATGCCTGTGCGCTGGTCGAGGACGGTGCGCGTTTCCCCGAGTTCCTGATAGATCAGGGCAAGGCCGATAGTTTCCTTGAAAAGGGCCTGCGGCCCTGGCTGTTCGAAGAAGCGGTCAAGGGCACGGATATCGGCCTGACGCTGCGCATGCATGAGCGTTACGACCACTCCTATTATTTCATTTCCACCTTCATGGATGACCATTTGAAGTGGCATGCGGAGCGGCTGGGATAAGGATGGAGAAGCAGGCTGGCGGCGCCCTGTAAGCGCCGCCGTTTCGGATTTAACCTGACATTACGGGATGCGGGCAATGACCTTGATCTCGAAATCGAAACCGGCAAGCCAGTTGACGCCGACAGCCGTCCAGTTCGGGTAAGGCTTTTGGCTGAAAATCTCCTGCTTGACGGTCATGATCGTTCCGAACTGGTTTTGCGGGTCCGTGTGGAACGTCGTTACATCCACAATATTGTCGAAAGTGCAGCCCGCCGCTGCAAGCGTGGCCTTGAGGTTTTCGAAGGCCAGCCGGACCTGACGTTCAAAATCAGGTTCAGGCGTTCCATCGGCACGGCTGCCGACCTGGCCGGAAACGAAAAGAAGGTCACCGGATCGGATAGCTGCGGAATAGCCATGCTCCTCGTAAAGCGCATGCCTGTTAGCGGGGAAAATTGCTTCGCGTGCGGTCATTATGCATCTCTCTTTTGGCTGAGTGGTCATGGACGCGAGAAGCGTTGCTCTTTTTAAAAGAGGGCTTCGGACACCCATTTACATACGTTACGTATGTCAGATAGTTACATACGCGCCGCATGTCAATTACATATACGCGACGTATGTGAATTTAAGGGCACCGAAGATGCGCCTGATTGAAGCTTGAAATATTTCGGAAGCTGAAATGCGGACGAATAGGCGTCGCGCCCTCGCCTTTTGTGTCCCGCTTATGGAAACAATGCCGTCGCCAGCGTTGTCGGGCCGGGCCGGCTGAGCCTGAATTCGCGGATCACACGTTCGGCGACACCATAGGCAAGTTCCTGCTCTATCGACTGATTATCGAAGCTGACGACGGTGGCGGTGAATTTGGCCTCGGCGATCACCTCTCCCGTCGCGACGGCGGCGGCGCGGACGATGACCTTGGCCGACGCCCTTTCCCCGAACAGGAACGGGCCGCGTGTCACAGATGCGAGACGGATGGTCAGTACCACGCGCGGCCGCGTTTCTCCACGCGCCGTTGTTTTGATCGCATTCTGCACCTGCGCATGAATGGACTGCATCAGCGCCGGAGCGACATCCGGGCGTGCGGCGACGAATGCGCCGCGCACATCGTACAGCAGCCGGTCAGTATGGGTCGCTTCCGGTTCCAGCCTGAAAGACATGAGCGTGAAACACGCCAGCACAAGAATGCCAAGGCGTTTCAACGAGGTGGTCATGATCAGCGGCTCCCCTAACGTGAGGTAACCGCATATTCGGCCATCAGGGTTAGAAAAGCGTTAAGACGCGCTCTTGAGCGACTCCAGAACATTGAGTGCCGCGCGCATATCGACAAGCCTGACGGCGCGGCGCTCAAGCGCCTCCTCGTCCTCGCCCCATTGCTCGGCGGTCCAGTCCTCGTCCAGATGGGCGAGCGCCCAGGCTTCCTCCAGCGTCAACTCCCCTTCCGCCAGCGCCAGCGCCAAAATGGCGGAGCCGGTCAGCGATGTCATGGTGTGGAGAGCGGCAAGCGCAATCGGCGTATCGTATTTCTTCAGCGTTACCGCAAAGGCCGCGATGGCTTCGCGCGGCTGGTCCTGATGCATCACGCCTTCAACGAGAATGAAGCGCGCTCCGAGCACATTGGCCGCCCAGTCCAGAACCGGATCCCAATGGTCCGTCTGCCGCGCAACCAGCGCTTCCGGATCGCCGGCGCGATAGCAGAGGAGATCGGAAGAGGAAAAACGAAGTATGTCCTCAAAAACAGCCTGGGTATCATTGGCGACGCCATCAATGGCCGTGTTCACATGCCGAGAAACCGGCATTACCACCGGATTCACCACTTCTTTCTGGGCGTCCCATTCATCGCGAAGCAGTTCCGCCAGCGCACGCGTCGGGACGGTCAGCGGCTTCTTGGCAGGAGTGCGCAGCGGCTTGCCATCGAGAAGGATGGTAAAGCCGCCCTCCTCCGCCTCGCCGACGGTGACATCTTTATAGAACCGCTTCGGCAGAGGTTTCTGCATCTGGATCTGCGCGCGCAGGATCGGGTCGGGATGGCTCAGGCCCTCCGAAAGGTCGTTCAGGAGATCACGCATGGCACGTCCTCGTCAGTCGGATAGAAAGGTTATTCAAGAATATCGGCCGGAACATAGGCCGGAATTTCGCGCGGGTGGCTGACGACCGCATCGGCGCCTGCCTTCCAGAGATCGTCGACCGAGGCATAACCCCAGGCAACGCCGATTGCTTTCGCGCCGGCGGCCTTGGCCATCTGCATGTCGTAGATCGCATCGCCGATAACGACAGTATCGGCCGGAACCATGCCGGTTTCATGGCAGCATTCCATCACCATGGCCGGATGCGGCTTGGAGGGACAATCATCCGCCGTGCGCGAAACGATGAAGTGATCGGCAAGGCCGTGGGTCTGCAGGATATGGGTAAGACCGCGCCGGCCCTTGCCTGTCACCGCGCCGATCAGCACATCGTCGCGTTTCGAAAGCGTATCGATCAGCGTGGCGATACCGTCGAAAAGCGGTACGGTCATTTCCGGCCGCTCCCGCAGGGGATGATAGAGTTCCCTGTAACGTTCCGTCATCGCCTTCGCTTCATCATCCACATGCGCCTTGCCCAGCATGCGGGCGATGGCGATATCCAGCGTCAGGCCAATGATCGCCTTGGTTTCGGAGATATCGGGGCGCGGTTTGCCGAAATCAGCGAAAGTATCGGACATGACGGCATGGATCAGGCCGGCGCTATCCACCAGCGTTCCGTCACAATCGAAAAGAACCAGTTTCATGGGCTGTCAGTCTTCCCTGTCGCCATCGGCCACGTCGAGACCGAGCAGGTTCCAGGTCTGGACCATATGCGGCGGAAGGGGCGCGCTGACCCGAAGCCGGCCGCCATTCGGATGCGGAATGTCGATATGGCGTGCGTGGAGGTGCAGGCGCTTCTGGATGCCGCCCGGGAAATCCCAGTTCGGATCGTCGATGTAATATTTCGGATCGCCGATGATCGGGTGGCCCATATGCAGCGCGTGCACGCGAAGCTGATGGGTGCGGCCGGTATAGGGTTCCATTTCCAGCCAGGCGAGGTTCTGCGCGGCGGTATCGATGACGCGGTAATAGGAAACGGCGTGATCGGCGCCCTCCTCGCCATGCTTGGCGATACGCATGCGATCGCCATCCATCGTCTGTTCCTTGACCAGCCAGGTGGAAATCTTGTCCTGATGCTTGCGCGGCACGCCCTTGACCAGGGCCCAATAGGTCTTCTTGGTATCGCGTTCGCGGAAGGCGGCCGTCAGCTTCTGCGCAGCACCGCGGGTGCGGGCAACCACCAGCACACCCGACGTATCGCGGTCGAGGCGGTGCACCAGACGCGGCTTTTCGCCTTTCTGATTGGTCCAGGCTTCCAGCAGCCCGTCAATATGGCGAGTAACGCCGGAGCCGCCCTGCACGGCAATGCCGGCCGGCTTGTTGAAGACGAACACCTTGTCGTCCTCATGCAGGAGCATGCGCGCCAGAAGCTCGCCATCTTCGGAGTGTTTGAGGTCTTTCGATCCGATCGGGCCGCTCTTGACCTTGAGATCGGAATCGACCGGCGGTACGCGCACCATCTGTCCCGGCTGCACGCGTGCATCCGTCTTCACCCGGCCGCCATCCACACGCACCTGGCCGGAGCGCAGAAGCTTCTGCAACTGCCCGAAACCAAGTCCCGGATAATGAATCTTGAACCAGCGATCGAGGCGCATACCGGCCTCGTCGGCCCCGACCTTGATATGCTCGATACCTGCCATGAAATTTCCAGTCTTTCTGTCCTGATCGCGCGCCCTATTCGTCGGCGCGCCGTTTGGACCAAGCCTTTAGAACAAACTGCGGCCCAAGGCCAGCCCGGCGAAAACCGCCGTGATGGAAACAGCGAGGCTTGCAAGCACGTAAACCGCCGATAGCCCGAGCGCGCCGCGTTCGAACAGCGCGACCGCATCGAGCGAGAAGGACGAGAATGTGGTGAACCCGCCGAGCACGCCGGTGACGAGAAACAGGCGCATTTCCATCGAGGCGTTCAGCCGGCGCGCCACAAGCTCGACCAGCAGACCGATCAGGAAAGATCCGACCACATTGACGGCAAGGGTTCCCCAGGGAAAATTCGGTCCGGCCAACCGCATGCTCCAGACCCCGACCAGATAACGGAACACGGAACCGATTGCGCCGCCTGCAGCGACAAGGGCGATATTGATCATGGGGAATTGTGTCTCCGGAAGAAATCGTCGGACCGGACGGTCCAGGACATTTTTAGACCATGGGAACCGCCGGCGAAACCCCTTTGCCCGGCGCTTTCGGCTGTTAAAATACGATTAAATTGCAGCTGTGCGATTTAGCCTTCCAACAATAGGCAACTGTTAATCTACGGTTTTTCAGGGTCGGCGAAGATGGCCGGAGGTTCGATGACACAGGTTCTTTCCGTTTCCGCGAATACAGCGGCCTATGCGCTGGAGGCCATGAAGCCGCCGCAACGCGTGCCGCGCAAGAGCGAGGTTGAAGAGGCCATTCACGAACTGGCGCGCAAGGCCGAAAACGGCGACGATTTCCAGCTCAGGGGCCTGATGACGACGATCAAGCCGCCGGCCCTCACCCTCTATTTCCTGATAGCAAGCAGCCAGCGTCAGGAGCCACAGGCGACACTCGAGCAGGCCGTGGAGGCCTACGAGGAAAACAGCTTCACATCAAAATCTGAAAGTAATTTATAGATCAAGTGGATATATAGATATTTTAATGTCGTTTCTTCAGTCTTTCGCCATATAGGCGGAGCCTTCGCATTCAGCCTGGTGTCAGACTGATCTTCTAGAGATTTGCGACCGAGTTCCGGAAAATCACGTGGGCAGATGTACCCTGCTTTTCCGCCACGGCGCTGAAGAACAAACACGACAGATGAAAATTTGCGGCTACCGGACCTGTCACGCGTTCCGGTAGCCGTTTTTTATCGGTCAATTATGCTGGTGGTCGCCGCCGCCCTTGGCTGCGCCTGCGGACAGCACGATCTCCACCTTGCCGGCCTTTTCGAAGATGAGCGTTACCGGCACCTTGTCGCCTTCGGCAAAGGGCTTCTTCACATCGAAGAACATCATATGCAGGCCGCCGGGCTTCAGCTCCACCGTCTGGCCGGCGGGAATGACGATGCCGTCATCCAGCTTGCGCATTTTCATGACGTCGTTGACCATGGCCATCTCGTGGATTTCAGCACGTCCGGCGGACGACGATTCAACGCCGATCAGCTTGTCGTCGCTATCGCCGGTATTCTTGATCGTCACGTATCCACCGCCCACGGGCTGGCCCGGCAGCATGGCCTTGGTCGTTCCCTCCGACACTTCGAGGCTGCCGGCCTTCACGACATCCATATCCATGGCGGAGTGATCATGGCCGCCGGCATGCGCAGCCTTTGCGGCAACGCGAATGGTGGGAGCGGGACTTTTCAGGGAATGTGGATCGACGCCGGCCGCTGCCACTTCGTCCCAGGCAACCTTGCCTTTGTCGCCGCAGAGCTGCGTTACCTTGAATGGCAGGTCCTGCCCCGCCTCAATACCGGAGATTTTTCCCTGCACGGAGAAGGTGTCGTAGAATTCATCCGGCAGGTTGCCGCCTTTCCAGCGGATTTCGACCGGTCCGCTTTTAATCTCCTTGCCGTGGTTCTTGTAGGCCTTCTGGTAGTCTCCCTTGATGACCTCCAGTTCCCAGCCAGCCTTGGGCTGGGGCTTCGCGGCAATGAATCCTTCCGGCAGCTTGATCTGAACTTCGGTGGTGGCGAGCCCGCCTTCGCAGCCATGCGGAACCTGGAGGGCGGCAACGACGGTGCTTTCCTGTTCGGCCGAACCGTCAACGAATGTGGCATGGGCGAAAGCCTGCGCGGTCGAAACCGAGGCGACGAAAAGGCTGCAGGTGATGATCTTGGTGGTTTTCATTTGCTTGTCCCTGCGACTGCTATCCCTCTGGGTCCGCGCAGCCGCTCCGTGCCGCCAAAGGCGGCGATGATCCCGTAAAACGAAAAATCAGGCGGACAGGGATGGCGGGCCGCGCGCGGCGGGCTTCTGGATCGTCAGCACGGAGCGGAAGCTCCATTCCGCAGGCAGGCGATTGTCGAGCCAGGCAAACTCAGTCTTCAGCCAGCCAGCCGTATCGGGCATCGGCAGAAGAATGGACGAGGCGAGCAGGCAGGCCTCGCAAAACAGGATGGCGTCGCTGGAATGGGCGGGGCCTTCCCTGGTATGGGAAGCATTGACGCCGTTGCCATGGCCAAGGCAGATTTCCGCGAAGGTGCCGTCCGGCAGCCGGTAACTCTCATCCAGCGCAACGGCGGGTGCTGCGGCAAGCGCCGGCTTGTGGGCAAAACCGAGGGACAACATCAGGGTAGCGCAGAAAATGCGAAGCATTTTCTCCATCCCCATCAGCCGTCTTTTTCGATTTGCATCCATGTTCTAGGCGATATCCCTGTTTCTCTCCGATTTCAAAGGGCAATTTTGCCGCAGGCCAGACCGTTGCAAGGGAACAATAGATGCCGGGGGGCATTTTCCTGCCACAACCATCGTTCCAAGGGAGGCCCGACATGCCAGCCAAATCGAAGGCCCAGCAGAAAGCGGCGGGCGCCGCACTGGCGGCCAAACGCGGAGAAACGAAGAAATCCAGTTTAAAAGGTGCTTCAAAAAGCATGGAGAAGTCCATGACAGAAAAGGAACTTGAGGATTTCGCATCGACGAAACGCAAGGGCCTTCCTGAGAAAAAATCCGACTGAAGAAAGCCGCCAAGACCATCTGTTGCCGCGGATCGCTGCGCCGATGGCGCAGATGGAGCAAGAATCTGTTCAGATGCGTCATTTGGTCCTTGCCAACAGCGGGGCTTCGCAGATAATGAGCGTCGCATCATCGTTGGGAGAAACCGCTTCATTGCGGTGCCGAAGGAGCAACCGCCCCGGAAACTCTCAGGCAAAAGGACCAGCGGTGACGACGGAACTCTGGAGAGAAGCCACCTTTCATAAGGACGGCTCGCCGAAGGGATAACAATCTCAGGCGACAAGGACAGAGGGGGCTCTTGAACCGGTGCTTTGCGCCATGACCTGAGCCCGCGCGATCTTTCGCGCAACCCTGGAGGCGTCCTTGGACGATACCGCCGCGCTGAAAACCACGCCGCTCCACTCCCTGCACATATCGCTTGGCGCCCGCATGGTGCCCTTTGCCGGTTACGACATGCCCGTGCAATATCCGGCCGGCGTTCTGAAGGAGCATCTCCAGACCCGCACCTCCGCCGGCCTGTTCGACGTGTCCCATATGGGTCAGGTGATCCTGAAAGCGAAGTCCGGCAACAATGAAGATGCCGCACGCGCGCTCGAAAAGCTGGTGCCGGTTGACATTCTCGGCCTCAAGGAAGGCCGCCAGCGCTACGGTTTCTTCACCGACGAAAACGGCTGCATTCTGGATGATCTGATGATCACCAATCGCGGCGATCATCTTTTTGTCGTCGTCAACGCCGCCTGTAAGGATGCCGATGTCGCCCATATGAAGGCGCATCTTTCCGATGCCTGCGAGATAACGCTTCTCGATGACCGGGCGCTTATCGCGCTTCAGGGTCCGCGCGCTGAGGCCGTTCTGGCTGAACTCTGGGCCGGCGTCTCGGAAATGAAATTCATGGATGTGCAGGAAGTGCCGCTGCATGACGTGCCGTGCATCGTCTCGCGCTCCGGTTATTCCGGTGAAGACGGCTTTGAGATTTCCGTACCGGCCGACAAGGCCGAAGAAATTGCCAAAGCCCTGCTCGAACATCCCGATTGCGATGCCATCGGGCTTGGTGCGCGCGACAGCCTGCGCCTCGAAGCCGGCCTTTGTCTCTACGGCAACGATATCGACACTACGACCTCCCCCATCGACGCCTCGCTCGAATGGGCGATCCAGAAAGCGCGCCGCGCCGGTGGAGACCGCGAGGGCGGTTTTCCTGGCGCGGAGCGTATTCTCGGCGAACTGAAAGACGGCACATCGCGCCGCCGCGTCGGCCTGAAGCCAGAAGGCAAGGCGCCGGTGCGCGGCCATTCGAAGCTGTTTGCGGATGCCGAAGGCAAGACGGAGATCGGTGAAGTGACCTCGGGCGGTTTCGGTCCCTCGGTCGAAGGTCCCGTCGCCATGGGTTACGTGCCTGTTTCCCACGCTGCTCCCGGTACGGCGATTTTCGCGGAAGTGCGCGGCAAATATCTGCCCGTCACCGTCGCCGCCCTTCCCTTCATCAAGCCCACCTATAAACGATAATCTTCATCCCATCTCCGGAGAGAATACGATGCTGAAATTTACCGCAGAACACGAATGGCTGAAGTTCGAAGGCGATATCGCCACCGTTGGCATCACCAGCCACGCCGCTGAACAGCTTGGCGATCTCGTTTTCGTTGAATTGCCGGAAGTGGGCGCCACCTTCTCCAAGGATGGCGACGCGGCAACCGTTGAATCCGTCAAGGCGGCTTCCGATGTCTATTGTCCGCTGGATGGCGAAGTGGTCGAAATCAACCAGGCCATCGTTGATGATCCCTCGCTCGTCAATTCCGACCCGCAGGGCGCCGGCTGGTTCTTCAAGCTGAAACTCTCCAATCCGGCCGATGCCGAGACGCTGCTCGATGAAGCAGCCTACAAGGAGCTGATCGCGTAATGACGACGCCCACCGAATTCCATTTCACCGACTATCAGCCCTATGATTTCGCCAACCGGCGTCATATCGGGCCGTCGCCGTCGGAAATGGCCGAGATGCTGAAGGTCGTTGGCTATAAGAGCCTCGATGCCCTGATCGACGCCACCGTTCCCTCCTCCATCCGCCAGAAATTGCCGCTGACCTGGGGTGCCGCGCTGACCGAACGCGAGGCGCTCGACCGCCTGCGTGAAACGGCCAACAAGAACCAGGTTCTGACCTCGCTGATCGGCCAGGGTTATTACGGCACGATCACGCCGCCGGTCATCCAGCGGAATATTCTGGAAAACCCGGCCTGGTACACGGCCTATACGCCCTATCAGCCGGAAATCAGCCAGGGCCGCCTTGAGGCGCTGCTGAACTACCAGACCATGGTCTGCGACCTGACCGGCCTCGATGTTGCCAACGCATCGCTGCTCGATGAAGCGACGGCGGCTGCCGAAGCCATGGCCATGTGCCAGCGTGTTGCCAAGTCCAAGGCGACCGCCTTCTTCGTTGACGCCAATTGCCATCCGCAGACCATTGCGCTGATCGAGACCCGCGCGGCCCCGCTCGGCTGGAAGGTGATTGTCGGCAACCCCTTTACTGATCTCGACCCGGTCGATGTGTTCGGTGCGATCTTCCAGTATCCGGGCACCCACGGCCATGTTAGCGATTTCTCCGGCCTGATTTCCCGCCTGCACCAGACGGGCGCGATTGCCGCCGTCGCCGCCGATCTTCTGGCGCTGACGCTGCTCAAATCTCCCGGCGAAATGGGCGCGGATATCGCCATCGGTACCTCTCAGCGCTTCGGCGTTCCGGTTGGTTACGGCGGTCCGCACGCGGCTTACATGGCCGTCAAGGATGCGCATAAGCGCTCCATGCCCGGCCGTCTGGTCGGCGTCTCCGTCGATGCGCGCGGCAACCGCGCCTATCGCCTGTCGCTGCAGACACGCGAACAGCATATCCGCCGCGAGAAGGCGACGTCGAACATCTGCACGGCGCAGGTGCTGCTGGCCGTCATGGCCTCCATGTATGGCGTCTTCCATGGCCCGCAGGGCATTAAGGCGATCGCCCAGCAGACCCACCAGAAGGCCGTTCTGATGGCCAAGGGGCTGGAAAAGCTCGGCTACACCATCGAGCCGGAAACCTTCTTCGACACCATCACCGTTGAAGTCGGCCATATGCAGGGCGTCATCCTGCGCTCGGCCGTTGCGGAAGGCGTGAACCTTCGCAAGGTCGGTGCGACCAAGATCGGCATGAGCCTTGACGAGCGCACGCGCCCGGCAACGCTTGAGGCGGTCTGGCGCGCTTTCGGCGGCAATTTCTCGATCTCGGATTTCGAGCCGGAATATCGCCTGCCGAAGGACCTGCTGCGCACCAGCCCGTATATGACGCATCCGATCTTCCACATGAACCGCGCCGAAAGCGAGATGACTCGTTACATCCGCCGTCTCTCGGACCGCGATCTGGCGCTCGACCGCTCGATGATCCCGCTCGGTTCCTGCACCATGAAGCTGAACGCAACAGCGGAAATGTTGCCGATCACCTGGCCGGAATTTTCCGACATCCATCCCTTCGCGCCGGCCAATCAGGCGCTCGGCTACAAGGAGATGATCGACGATCTCTCCGAAAAGCTGTGCTCGGTCACCGGTTACGACGCCTTCTCCATGCAGCCGAATTCCGGCGCGCAGGGGGAATATGCCGGGCTTCTGACCATCCGCAACTATCACCTCGCCAATGGCGGCACACACCGTGACGTGTGCCTCATTCCGACGTCGGCGCATGGCACCAATCCTGCCTCTGCGCAGATGGTCGGCATGAAAGTGGTGCCGGTCAAAGTGCGGGATAATGGTGACATCGATATCGACGATTTCCGTGCAAAAGCAGAGCAGTATGCGGAAAACCTCTCGTGCTGCATGATCACGTACCCGTCCACCCACGGCGTGTTCGAGGAGACGGTTCGCGAGATTTGCGAAATCACCCATAAGCATGGTGGACAGGTGTATCTGGACGGCGCCAACATGAACGCCATGGTCGGTCTCGCCCGCCCCGGCGATATCGGTTCGGACGTTTCGCATCTCAACCTGCACAAGACCTTCTGCATTCCGCATGGCGGCGGTGGCCCCGGCATGGGACCGATCGGTGTCAAGGCGCATCTTGCTCCCTATCTGCCCGGCCATCCGGCGACGGACGGTCGTGAGGGTGCGGTGTCTGCTGCCCCGTTCGGCTCGCCGTCGATCCTGCCGATTTCGTGGAGCTATTGCCTGATGATGGGCGGCGAAGGGCTGACGCAGGCGACCAAGGTGGCGATCCTCAACGCCAACTATATCGCCGAGCGGCTGAAGGGTGCGTACGACGTGCTCTACAAGTCCGAAACCGGCCGCGTGGCGCATGAGTGCATTATAGATACCCGCCCGCTGGCAGATAGCTGCGGCGTGACGGTGGACGATGTCGCAAAGCGCCTCATCGACTGCGGTTTCCACGCGCCGACCATGAGCTGGCCGGTTGCCGGCACGCTGATGATCGAGCCGACGGAATCCGAAACCAAGGCGGAAATCGACCGTTTCTGCGATGCCATGCTGGCGATCCGCGAGGAAGCCCGCGACATCGAGGAAGGCCGTGCGGACAAGACCAACAACCCGCTGAAGAACGCACCGCACACGGTGGAAGACCTCGTTGGTGAATGGGATCGTCCCTATAGCCGCGAAAAGGGCTGCTTCCCGCCCGGCGCGTTCCGCATCGACAAATACTGGTCGCCGGTCAACCGCATCGACAATGTCTATGGCGACCGCAACCTCATCTGCACCTGCCCGCCGATGGAGGCTTATGCCGAAGCGGCTGAGTAAACTTCGTTTCGCTCAAGACAAAAGCCCGGATCGCTCCGGGCTTTTTTATGTCGACACATAGATAATCATTCTTGAAATCAATTATTTATCATTTTTCCTGGCTCGCCTCGAAACTTCGAGGAGCCGGCTTCCGTCTCTTGTGTCGCTACGGATCACCGATAGCGGCCACCGAAAGAAGTGCCTTTCGGGGTTTGGAAGTCACCAAGGAGGAATAACGATGTACAACGTTTCTGTTCGCGTCCTGACGCTGGCCGCAGCTCTTTCCATCGGCATGGTTTCCGCTTATGCCGCGAACCCCAAAGTTGGCGGCGCCGCAATGTTCGAGGACAAGAACATCGTTGAAAATGCGATGAACTCGAAAGACCATACAACGCTTGTCGCAGCGGTCAAGGCTGCCGGGCTTGTCGAAACACTTCAGGGAAAGGGCCCGTTCACGGTGTTTGCACCAACCAATGAGGCTTTTGCGGCCCTTCCGAAGGGTGCGGTCGATGACCTTCTGAAGCCCGAGAACAAGGAGAAGCTGGTCAAGGTGCTGACCTGCCATGTGGTTGCCGCCAATGCACTGTCACCCGCCATCGAAAAAATGATCAAGGACGACAAAGGTGAGCATGACGTTAAGACCGTCGGCGGCTGCGTTCTCAAGGCCAAGGAAAGCATGGGCAAAATCACGTTGACGGACGAGAATGGTACGGTTGCCCACGTCACCATCGCCGACGTCAAACAATCCAATGGCGTCATTCATGTCATCGACAAGGTGTTGCTGCCGAAGATGTAATATAACGAGACGGCAGGCGACTGGTACATGTAGAGGCCCGGAGCGATCCGGGCCTTTTCCGTTACAGCAGCAACGTTTCTCGGCCCCGCCGCACACGATTGCTCGCCACACATTCCATGCTAGAACGGATGCCACAATCAAGCGGCGATGGAGTGGGAATGCGTGTGATTTGCCTGAATGGTTGGGGCGGAAAGCTTCATGACGAGATTGTTCCCTATATCTCCTCATCAGATCCCGATATTCTTTGCCTGCAGGAGGTGGTGCACACGCCGACTGCCTTTGAGGACTGGCTGAGCTACCGCGATCACGGCATCGACCTGCCGCAAAGGGCGAACTTCTTCCACGAAATCGCCGAGGCCTTGCCGGATCACCTCGCGATCTTCTGTCCGGCGGCGCAGGGTGATCTCTGGCACAGCGAGATTAGATATCCTTCCCAATGGGGGCTGGCGACATTTGTGCGCAAATCCATCGCCATCGTTGCGCAGGCGCAAGGGTTCGTGCACGGGACTTTTTCCGCAGACGGATATGGAGATCATCCACGGTCGCGCACGGGCCACGCCGTCAGGGTTTTCGACTTCACCACCGGTCAGCCGGCCGTCATCGCCCATATGCACGGATTGCGCGACCTCAGCGGCAAACACGATATCCCCGCCCGTCTAGCGCAGGCGAAACGCCTCGTACAACTTGTCAAAAACATTGCTGAGGATGGCGACCGGATCATCGTCTGCGGTGATTTTAATGTCCTGCCTGACAGCGAGACCTTCACTGTGCTGAAGGAACTGGATCTCACCGAACTCGTCACGACACGCGGCTTTACTGACACCCGGACCTCACATTATGCCAAAGCGAACCGTTATGCGGATTACATGCTGGTCAATCCAGCCGTGCAGATCGATCGTTTCGATGTGGTGAGGCAGCCGGAAGTTTCGGACCATTGCCCCCTGCTGCTCGAATTCCACTAGAAACCCGAGCCGCCCATCCGTCATTGTCTCACCGCTGACTTAGCGAACGAGCCGGATATCGCTCGTCACCACCGTCTTGCCGGTCCTGCCGTCCTTATCGGTGGTGCGCAGCCGCAGACCGTTGGCTCCAATCTTTTCAATGGTCATGGCAGCAATGCGATCGCCGTTGATATCCCGGTTCCATCGCACTGTCAGATTTATGGCGTTTCCCTGTCTTGTGCCGGAAAGTGCGGATGGGCGGCCGGAAGGCCCAGTATAGGCGCCACTGTAGCGTCCGCCTTTCTCCGACAGATCGGCAGCGATTGCCCGCCTTACCACGAGAAGGCCGCGGCAAGTGCCGGACATGTTGAGCGACGATGCCCCCGCATTGGAGTTCAGTGTGCAACTCACATTGATCGGCGGCGTGCCTATCCGGGTAATCACGGTTCCCTTGCCTGCCCATGTGCCTTTCAGCGATGAGAGAAATGCGCGTTCGTCCGCATGTGCGGGCTGCGTGCCGAGCAATGCGGCCGAAAATAAAACTGCAAAAACCTTGATCTTCATGGCGCGTATCCGTTTTTCCACGAAGACTAACTCACCAGTACCGTTAAACGTTCCTCCAGCCGACTTTGCAGCGACCAAAAACATCTAGGATTTATCGTCATGTCGTGCCAATGCAACCAAATGCGGGCACAGATGTTTTTCGCCAGCCTCAATTAATTCCCATTCCCTCTTGCATATTTTTCGGAGCATATTTCATGACGACAATCGGCGTTTCGGCACCACCCGGCGGACTTCCTTCCGGTGGCTTGCCGCGTAGCGGTGGTATCTCAGACCGCACGCTTTTTGCCCTTGCAGCGCTGAATTTTTTCCTTGCCGATGCCCGTGACGGCCTCGGGCCGTTTCTGGATGCATTTCTGGCGACACAGGGTTGGTCTTCGCTTTCGTTGGGCATGATCGCCACGGTCGGTGGCCTCGTCGGTCTGCTTGCCACGCCGCTTTGCGGCGCGCTGGTGGATGGGACGACGTGGAAACGAACGCTGATTGCTATCCCCGTTGTTCTCGTGACCGTCGGGGCGTTGATCACGCTGATCTTTCCGGATGTTTGGATCGTCTGGACCGGCCAGATCATGACGGCGGTGGTTGGCGCAGTGGTCGGTCCCGCGCTTGCCGGCCTCACACTCGGCCTTGTCGGCGAGCGACTGTTTTCCCACCAGATTTCGCGCAATGAGTTCTGGAACCACGGTGGTAATTTTGCGTCGCTTTTCGCGACTTATGTGGTCGTAACGTTCTTCGGCATGAACGGGATCATCGGTCTCATGCTGCTGACCGCTGCCGGCGCCCTGCTCGCTACGGCGGCCATTGATCCCGATAGGATTGACCACAAGGTTGCGCGTGGCCTTGCCGAAGACAAGGGAGAGCCGGGACCGTCCGGCATCAGGGTGCTGCTGCACGAACGCGGGCTGATCTTTCTCGCCATCATTCTGCTTGTTTTCCACTTCGGCAACGCGCCGATGGGCCGGTTGATCGCGCAGGATTTCGCCATCGAACTGCAGACGCCCTTCCGCACCACCGCCATCATTACCGGCGTCGCGCAATTCGCGATGATCTTCGTCGCCGCAATGGCCCCATGGCTGATACGCCGTTTCGGTCTCTCGACCGTTTTCATCATCGCGCTGATCGCGTTGCCGATACGCGGTCTCCTCGCCTCGGCCTTTTCGGATTTCTGGGTGATCTTCCCGGTGCAGTTTCTCGATGGCGTTGGCGCGGGCCTGCTCGGCATCGTCACCCCGGTTGCTGTGGAGAGGATTTTGAAAGGCACCGGTCGTTTTAATGTCGGCCTTGCCAGCGTCATGATGGTTCAGGGTATCGGCGCATCGTTCAGCAATGTCGTCGCAGGCTGGCTGGTGACGAAGGGCGGTTATTCGCTGTCGCATCTCGTCGGCGGCGGCATTGCCGCTATCGCCATCGGGCTTTTTCTTCTCTATCGCAACGAAATAGCCCCGAAACAGGATGACGACGCCGCCTCTCAACACCGGCACTGAAGGCGCAAACAAAAAGGAGGCCTGACGGCCTCCTGAAATCTCGTAGCTTTTTATGGGATCAACCGACGAAAGCGCGCTCGATCACGAATTCGGCGGGCTTGTTGTTGGCGCCTTCGTTCAGGCCGGCTTTTTCCAGAAGCTCCTTGGTGTCCTTCAGCATTGCCGAGGAGCCGCAGATCATGCCGCGATCGATTTCGGGATCGAGCGCCGGGACGCCGAGATCCGCAAACAGCTTGCCGTTCTCGATCAGCGTGGTGATGCGGCCCTTGAAGGGGTAATCTTCGCGGGTGACGGTCGCATAGTGCTTCAGCTTGTCGCCGACGATCTCGTTCAGGAATTCGTGGTTACGGATTTCCTCGACCAGATCGAAGCCGTATTTCAGCTCGGCCACGTCGCGGCAGGTATGGGTGAGGATGACTTCCTCGAACTTCTCATAGGTCTCCGGGTCACGGATCAGGCTCGCGAAAGGCGCGATGCCGGTGCCGGTGGAGAACATGTAAAGCCGTCTGCCGGGCGTCAGCGCATCCAGAACCAGCGTGCCTGTCGGCTTCTTGCGCATCAGAACGGTATCGCCGGGCTTGATTGCCTGGAGATGCGACGTCAGCGGACCGTTCGGAACCTTGATCGAGAAGAATTCCAGTTCCTCGTCCCAGGCAGGGCTGGCGATGGAATAGGCGCGATAGATCGGCTTGTCGCCGACCATCAGGCCGATCATGGCGAATTCGCCGGAACGGAAACGGAAGCCGGCCGGGCGCGTCATACGGAAACGGAACAGGTGGTCGGTATAGTGTTCCACCGATAAAACCGTCTCGGCGTAAACACCGTCAGGTATCTTGATCGCGAAATCTTCCGTCTTGGCTGGCGCGTTCATTTCAGGTTCCGTCCATTCTTATTCGATGCGACATTCTCCGACCGGGCAATTATACCATTTTTGCTCCGGTTTGAAGGCATGAGAATGTCAATACTGCCATGTGCGTAGGAAATATGTATCAAAAACTCATATTTCCACGCAACGTGTCATAGAGACGCACGACGACGCCAGCTATAGGCCTCACCGCCGCTCGCCGGCTTGGCTGTCGGCTGGTAATAAACCGGAATTTCCGGCAGGCGATTTTCGGACAGGCGGCGGATGGCCGTGCCGTTCGTCACCGCAAAGCTGGTGAAGCCGGTGCGAAGCATCAGCGGCACCTGATCGATCAGGACGTCGCCAACCGCCCTCACCTCGCCCGCAAAACCGAGACGACTGCGCAGCAGCGAAGCGTGGCTGAACCCGCGTCCGTCATTGAAGGCCGGGAAGCTTATGGCGACAAGGTCGATACGGTCGAGATAGGGTCCGAGCCGCGTCACATCGTCGGCGGGCGTGATCAGAACGCCGAGGCCGATATCGTTGCTTTCGGCGGCACGAACCAGAAAATCGGCGAGCGGCAGCACGGGCTTCTGCTCCGCCGTCGCTTTCACTTCTTCCGTTTCGATCAGCCAGGGATCGTTTTCCACGAAGCCGTCGCGGTTCCAGATTTTCGTCATGGCATTCTCCTCAGGCGGCTTCTGCAGCGGAACCGTAGAGCGCATCCTTGAACGGTTGCGGTCCAACGCGGCGATAGGCTTCGAGGAAAATTTCTTCCTTCGAAAGGCGAAGCCCGAGATAGGTGTCGACGATGGTTTCGATGGCGTCGGTGACTTTTTCCGGCTCGAAGCCACGGCCGATGATTTCACCGATCGAGGTGTTCTCATCGCCCGATCCGCCAAGCGTGATCTGGTAAAGTTCCGCGCCCTTCTTTTCCACACCCAGCAGGCCGATATGGCCGACATGGTGGTGGCCGCAGGCATTGATGCAGCCGGAAATCTTGATCTTCAGCTCACCGATTTCCGCCTGACGCTCCGGCGAACCGAAGCGGGTGGAAATTTCCTGCGCCACCGGAATGGAGCGCGCATTGGCGAGCGCGCAATAGTCCAGCCCGGGACAGGCAATGATATCGGTGATCAGCCCGGCATTGGCGGTCGCGAGGCCCGCACCCACCAGTGCGCGATAAACCGGCTCGAGATCGGCCAGCGCCACATGCGGCAGGATGATGTTCTGCTCATGGCTGATACGGATTTCATCGAAAGCATATTCCGCGGCGATATCGGCGACGAGTTCCATCTGCTCATCGGTCGCATCGCCCGGAATGCCGCCGATCGGCTTCAGCGAGATCGTCACCATGCCGTAATCGGGATGCTTGTGCGGCGCGACGTTCTGCTCGACAAAACGGGCAAAACCTTCATCGGCCCGCTTCCAGCGCGCCAGGCTTTCCCAGCCTTCCGGCCGATCCTTCAGCGCCGGCGGCGCGAAATAAGCGGTGATTGCCGCAATATCGGCATCCGGAAGCTTCAACTCGGTGTTCTTGAGTTCAGCGAATTCGACCTCGACCTGGCGGGCCAGTTCTTCCGCACCGGTCTCGTGCACGAGGATCTTGATGCGCGCCTTGTATTTATTGTCGCGGCGGCCGTGCAGGTTATAAACGCGCATGATTGCCGTCGTGTAGGAAAGCAAGTCCTCTTCCGGCAGGAAGTCGCGGATTTTCTTGGCGATCATCGGCGTGCGGCCCTGCCCGCCGCCGACATAGACGGCGAAACCGATCTCACCCTTATCGTTCTTTTTCAGATGCAGGCCGATATCGTGCACCTGAATGGCGGCACGGTCGCGCTCGGCGCCGGTGACGGCGATCTTGAACTTGCGCGGCAGGAAGGAGAATTCCGGGTGAACGGAAGACCACTGGCGCAGGATTTCCGCATAGGGACGCGGATCGGCGACCTCATCGGCGGCCGCGCCGGCGAAATGATCGGCGGTGACGTTGCGAATGCAGTTGCCGGACGTCTGAAGCGCGTGCATTTCCACGCTCGCCAGTTCGGACAGGATATCCGGCGTATCGGAAAGGCGCGGCCAGTTGTACTGGATGTTCTGACGGGTGGTGAAGTGGCCATAACCCCGGTCATATTTGCGGGCAATATGAGCCAGCATCCGCATCTGCTTCGAATTCAGCGTGCCGTAAGGAATGGCGACGCGCAGCATATAGGCATGCAGCTGAAGATAGACGCCGTTCATCAGGCGCAGCGGCTTGAACGCATCCTCGGCCAGTTCGCCGGAAAGGCGGCGCTCGACCTGATCGCGAAACTGCGCCACGCGGCCTTCAACAAATGCGTGATCGAACTCGTCGTAACGGTACATATTATTCCTCAGACTGCGATGAATGCTGCATCGGCCGGCTTGAAGCCGGTGGCATAGTGCACGGTGGGGCCGGCGGCGCGAATGCGTTCGCGAAGACGCGTCGGCCAAAGCTTGCCGTTCTCTTCGATGACATCGATGACGGCCACATCGACGACCTTGTTGGCGGAGAAATCCCGCTTGCCGATTTCCTCAAACGAGGCGACGGCCTCCGCATGGCGGGCAACGATTGCGCCCTGCAGGTTCTCCGTCCACTCCCCGTTGGCATCGAGCCAGACGGCGATGCCATCGCTCAGGCGGTTGGCGGTCAAAACCTTGTCAGCCATTTACATACTCCCGTTTGAAATCCGCCGGCCGCACTGACAATGCAAGCGCCTCGGACCTGTCAAAATTGGCGCCCGCCACCGCATCGCCGATGATGACCATGACCGGGCCGGTCAGTTCATCGCGATGTTCGAGTTCGGGCAGATCGTTCAGTGTGCCATGCAGCAGGCGGCGATCCGCGCGGCTGGCGTTTTCGATGACGGCAACCGTGGTTTCCACACCCAATCCCGCGTCGATCAGCCGCTTCGCGACCGAAGCAGCAACACTGCGGCCCATATAGACGGCGATGGTGGCGCCGGAAACCGCAAGCCTTGCCCAATCGGGCAGGACATCGCCAGCCAGATCGTGGCCGGTGGTGAAAATCAGCGATGAAGCGACACCGCGCAGCGTCAGCGGCAATTCGAAATCCGCAGCGGCGGCGAAGGCCGACGTGATGCCGGGCACGATCTCATAGGCAATACCGGCCTCACGCAGCGCCGCCATTTCTTCACCCGCCCGGCCATAGACCAGCGGATCGCCGGATTTGAGGCGCACGACGCGCTTGCCATCTTTGCCGAGGCGCACCAGCAGGCGGTTAATCTCGTCCTGCGACTTGCTGTGGCAGCCCTTGCGCTTGCCGACGGAGAGGCGCTCGGCATCGCGGCGGCCCATATCGACAATCGCCTGTGGCACAAGCGCATCGTAAACGATCACATCGGCTTCCATCAGCACGCGCTGCGCGCGCAGCGTCAGCAGATCTTCAGCGCCCGGTCCTGCGCCGACGAGCCAGATACGGCCTTCGCTGCGTTCGGGCGATTGCAGCAGGCGGTCGACGGCCTGACGGGCGGAGAGCGTGTCGCCAACGGCGACGGCATCCGCCACTGCACCTGAAAAGAACCGTCGCCAGAAATTGCGCCGCAAGGCGCCCTTCGGCACGTTCTCCTCGGCCGCATCACGATACTGCACGGCAAGGCGCGCAAGCTTGCCAAGCGACGGCGACAGCATCTGGTCGATGCGGGCGCGGATCATCTGGGCGAGAACCGGCCCTGCCCCTTCCGTGCCGATAGCCACGGCGACGGGCGCGCGGGCGACGAGCGCGGGGGTAAAGAAATCGCAGAATTCCGGCTGATCCACCGCATTGGCGGGAATTTTCGCGGCGCGCGCGAGGGTGACGATCTCACGGTCCAGCGCCTCATCGCCGGTAGCGGCGAAGACCAGCGTGGCGCCTTCGATCAATTCGCCGGCGAAAGCCAAAGCTCGATGATCAATGCCATTTTCGCTGATATAACGGGCAAAATCGGCTTCCGGCTTGTCGGCATAGGCAATGATATGCGCGTTGGTGTTGGCGAGAAGCCTTACCTTCGCGAAGGCTTCATCGCCATTTCCGAAAACAGCGACCTGCCGTCCCTCGACCCGGAAGAAAGCGGGGAAGGTTGAAAGGCGGTCGCCAGCAGCGGAAAAATCATGTTCGTTGTGCATTGGACATATATCCCGCATTGCGGTGCAAGATTGAAGAAACAGAAATTCAAGCCTTTCCGGCACCTGGATTTTTATTTCTCGAAGACCCCGGTTTTGGAGGAAAACAAACCGGCGATGCTTTTCCGCACCTGCGCAAGCTCTGAGAATCCCCTTGCAATCCCTTGACAAAGCGGGTTCTCGCGCCGAACAAGGAGCGACCATCGACTGTCGATTTCCCCATGCGAAGACCGCTTTTCCTTAAAGCGGCATGAAGGACAAGACCCTTGACCAGCTCCACCCTCGCCGCCCGCCTTCTCGATGTCATCGAACACGATATCCTGCCCTTGACGGCGCGTGGCGTCAGCCTTGGCAACAAGGTTTTCGGTGCGGCGATCCTGCGCAAATCGGACCTGTCGCTGGTGATCGCCGAGACCAATAACGAGCTGGAAAATCCGCTCTGGCATGGCGAAGTGCACACGCTGAAACGGTTTTACGAGTTGGGCGAAAAGCCGAACACGAAGGAGCTGATTTTTCTCTCCACCCACGAACCATGCACCATGTGCATGTCCGCCATCACCTGGGCGGGCTTCGATAATTTCTACTCCTTCTTCAGCCACGAGGATTCCCGCGACGCTTTCGCGATCCCTCACGACCTGAAAATCCTCAAGGAAGTTTTCGGACTGGAACCGGGCGGGTATCGCCGCAACAATGCCTTCTGGAATTCGTATTTCATTGCCGATCTGGTGGAGGGTGAAGACGATCCGCGGAAGACCACGTTGAAGGCGCAGACGGCCCGCATCAAGGCAGCCTATGACGATCTTTCCACCAGCTACCAGTCGTCGAAGAGCGGCAACGACATTCCATTGAACTAGAGCATTTCCGCGTCCCGGCGATGCGCAGAAACAAAGAACGAAGGTTTGAGACACTATGGAAGCCTCGAAGGATATTTCCCGCCTGATCGAGATCATGGAAGCCCTGCGGCAGCCGGAAACCGGTTGCCCTTGGGATGTCGTGCAGACCTTCGAGACGATCAAGCCCTATACCATTGAAGAGGCTTATGAAGTCGCCGACGCCATCGAGCGAAAGGACATGGACGATCTTTGCGAGGAGCTGGGCGACCTTCTGCTGCAGGTGGTTTTCCATGCTCGTATTGCCGAAGAGATGGGCGAATTCGCCTTCGGAGACGTAGTGCATGCCGTGACCTCGAAGATGATCCGACGGCATCCCCATGTCTTCGCCGTATCCGACGCCGACACGCCGGACGGCGTCAAACTGCAATGGGATCGCATCAAGGCGGAAGAAAAACGCGAGCGTGCAGAGCGACGCGCGCGACGTGGTATCACCGAGGATTTCAAGGCCGGCTTTCTGGGCGGCGTACAGCGCAGCCAGCCGGCGCTGACCGAAGCCCTGAAGCTGCAGGAACAGGCAGCGCGTGCCGGTTTCGACTGGTCGAATCCCGCTCCCATTCTCGACAAGATCGAGGAGGAAATCGCCGAACTGCGTGAGGCGCTGGCGGAAGGAAAACCGGAAAAGGTCTCGGACGAGCTAGGCGATCTCATTTTTGCCCTCGTCAATATCGGCAGGCATGTCAAAGCCGATCCGGAAGATACGCTGCGCGGTACGAACACGAAATTCCGCAGGCGTTTCAATCACATCGAAACGTCGCTCACTCAAAATGGCGAAACGCTGGAAGAAGCGAGCCTCGAGAGAATGGAAGATCTCTGGCAGGCGGCGAAACGCATCGAACGTTCGCTTGATACGGTTTCGTCCTAGCCCACCGTCACCCCGGATTTAGTCCGGGGTCCAGTGCGATCAAGTCCTTGATCGCAAAAGACTCGTTTTTCACGACGCAGACGCGTCGTGGCTGGATTCCGGCTCAAGGCCGGAATGACGGACAGAGTTTGGGACAATTCAAGGAGCGCTCAGCGCTCCCAGTCCTCGCGTTCGCGGATAGTCACTTTACCAAGCTTCCGTTCCAGTTCGGCCGCTTGCGCTTCCGAAAGGCGCACATCGAGCGCGACCGATCCGTCCTCATGGTCTTCACGACCGTCGACGATGGAATTGCTGTAGACCCAGGAGATCAGCGGCAATTGTTCGATGGAGAGGACAACGGTCGTTTCCGTCAGAACACCGGAAAGACGCTTTGAAATCTCGTCCATCAGGGCATCGACGCCCTCACCCGTGATGGCCGAAACAGCGCGGATATCCGAACGACCTTCGGCGCGCTGCATGATGGCGTCATGCGCTTCCGGCTCGAGACGGTCGACCTTGTTCCAGACCTCGATGATGCGCTTTTCCGCTTCCTTCTCGTCAATGCCGAGGTCACCGAGAATACGCAACACATCCGCAGACTGGGCGGCATTGTCCGGATCGGACATATCGCGCACATGCAGAACGAGATCGGCTTCCAGCACCTCTTCCAGAGTGGCGCGGAAAGCGGCGACCAGATGCGTCGGAAGGTCGGAAATGAAACCGACCGTATCGGACAGGATGACGGTGCGACCATGCGGCAATTTCATGCGGCGCAAGGTCGGGTCGAGCGTGGCGAACAGCATATCCTCCGCCAGAACGCCGGCGCCGGTGATGCGGTTGAACAGCGTGGATTTGCCGGCATTGGTGTAACCGACCAGCGCGACGATCGGATGCGGTACCTTGCGGCGCTTGGCGCGGTGTAGCTGGCGCGTGCGCACCACCTGTTCCAGCTCGCGCTCCAGCTTGACGATGCGTTCCTGCAAAAGCCGGCGGTCGGCCTCGATCTGGGTTTCACCCGGGCCGCCCATGAAGCCCGCACCGCCGCGCTGGCGTTCAAGGTGGGTCCAGCTTCGGACGAGGCGGCCCTTCTGGTAGTTCAGATGCGCAAGATCGACCTGCAGCGTGCCTTCCTTTGTGGAGGCGCGGCGGCCGAAGATTTCAAGGATCAGGCCCGTGCGGTCGATGACCTTGCAATTCCATTGCTTTTCGAGATTGCGCTGCTGCACCGGGGTCAGCGGATGATCGACGATCACCAGGCCGGAATCGGTCTCTTCGAGAAGATGACCGATTTCTTCGATCTTGCCCGTTCCAAACAGCGTGGCCGGGCGCGGCTGGTTCACCGGAACGATGAGACCCTGCGTCACTTCCAGATCGATGGCGAGCGCCAGTCCCTTCGCTTCCTCAAGCTTGGCTTCGACCGAACGGCCGGGGGCAGCCGGGCCAGCAGCCGCATCGCGCGTTTCGCGCTGCTTGAGGACCGGCACGAGGACGACCGCACGCATGTCGTCGCGGCGCTTTTCCTGCTCCGGAATAATCGATTCGTTCGAGGTGTCGCGCGTTGAAATGGGTTCAGCCTTGTCCAGAAAGAGGATTGCGGCCGACCGCATCCGCGCGGGCGGCCATGGGAATTAACCTGACGGCACGGGAAATGTTCCCGGTCCGGGTCAGTCTATGTCGAATATCCGTCGAGGGAGCCCGATCAGGCAGCGCCTTCTTCGCTTTCGAACATCTGCATCGGCTGGCCGGGCATGATGGTGGAGATCGCATGCTTGTAAACAAGCTGCGAATGACCGTCACGGCGCAGAAGCACGCAGAAATTGTCGAAGGAGGTGACAACGCCCGTCAGCTTGACGCCGTTGATCAGAAAAATCGTGAGCGAAATCTTTTGCTTACGAACGGTATTGAGGAAGAGATCCTGAAGGTTTTGAGAACGTTCCGCCATGGCGCCGCTTCTTTCTTTTTTGCCGGCAGGGATACCGGAAAATAATCAATCAATAATAAGCCGGCCGAGTCTTGTCCCCCGCTTGGCCGACCTCAAACTCTGGTATCAAATCGTGTTCCGTTCCGCAACGGTCAAAACAGCCGAATGAGTACGAGTATTGACCCACATTTTCAATTCGGGACAGTCAAAAATATTGTATCGAAACACGGAAAAGTTGCTCCACGTCGCGCACCGCATCGGCGGATGCGAACAGCACGACCCGGTCCTTCGCCTTGATTTTCGTGCTGCCGTCCGGGCGGATCACCACGCCGTCGCGATAGATCGCCCCGATGCGCACACCGTCGGGCATATCGATGTCGCGGAAGGACTGGCCGACCAGCGGCGACGTCTCCAGCGCTTCCGCCTCGATCACCTCCGCCGAGCCGCGCTGGACGGCATAGACTGAGCGGATGCGGCCCTTGCGCACGTGCTGAAGCACGCGGGAGATCGTCACGGCCCGGGGGTTGATATAGGCATCGAGCCCCAGAGAGCGGGCGACGTCGTGGAACGACGTACTGTTCAAAAGCGCCAGATTCGATTTGCAGCCGAGTTGCTTGGCAATCACCGCCGCCAGAATATTGGTCTGATCGTTATTGGTGAGCGTCACGATAAGATCGGCATCCTGAATATCCGCCTGCATCAGTATTTTCTGGTCGAGCGCCGAGCCGTGCATGACGATGGTATTGCTGAGCTGTTCTGATGCGGCAACCGCCCTGTCGCGGTCCGCCTCGATGATCTTCACCCGCGTTTTCGGCTGCATTTCCTCGATCTTGCGGGCGACGAAGTGGCCGATATTGCCGGCGCCGGCAATCACGATGCGCTGCGCTTCCTGCTCCTCATGGCCAAAAAGGCTTAAGGTGCGGCGGGCATGCTGGCGCTGGCAGATGACATAGGCAAGGTCGCCAACCCGCAACTGTTCCGAAGAATGCGCTACCTTGAGGATACCATCCCGATACACCCCCACCACGGTGGCGATGAGGTCTGGAAAGAGGCTGGAAAGCTGCTGCAGCGGTGTGTTGATGACCGGACAATCCTCCATGCATTCGATGGCCAGCATGTAGATCGTGTCGTCGGCGAAACGCACCACATCCGTTGCGCCCGGAAAGGCGATGCGCCGGAGCACCATCTTGCCGACTTCGACTTCCGGCGAAATCGTCACGTCGATGGACATGTTCTCGCGGCTGAAGAGATCGGCATATTCCGGCTTCAGATAGCTCTGGTCGCGGATGCGGGCGATCTTGGTCGGCACGCTGAACAGGGCATGCGCCACCTCGCAGGCGACGATGTTGATCTCGTCATGCAAGGTCACGGCAATAATCATGTCGGCCTGGTCGGCGCCGGCCTTGGCCAGCATGTCGGGATGCGCGCCATGGCCGACATAACCGCGCACATCCAGCGTCTCGGTAATGGCGGTGATGAGCGGCGCGGCCGTATCGATCACCGATACTTCATTATCTTCCCGCGACAATTGTTCGGCGATGCCGTAACCCACCTGCCCTGCGCCGCAAATGATGACTTTCATGCTGTCTCTCTGACGGAATAATCGGTTACGGCGAAGCGCCTTCTTTCCTTATACGCCGAGAGATTTCAGTTTGCGATGCAGTGCAGACCGTTCCATGCCGACAAATTCCGCCGTTCGCGAAATATTGCCGCCGAAGCGGTTGATCTGCGCCATCAGATAGTCGCGCTCGAACATTTCACGGGCTTCGCGCAGCGGCAGGGTCATGATGTGCTGATCACCCTGCGCCGAAATTTTCGGCAGCATGTCGCCAATATCCGAAGGCAGCATGTCGGCCGAGATCGGCGCTTCGCCGCCCTCGGGACGGGCGAGAATCATCAGCCGCTCGATATTGTTGCGCAGCTGGCGGATATTGCCCGGCCAGTCATGCGTCTGGAGAACGGCCATGGCGTCGTCGCCGATCTTGCGCGGACGGATGCCGGCCTGCTCGGAAATCTGGCGCATGAACATATCGACAAGGAACGGAATATCCTCGCGCCGCTCAGAAAGGGCCGGCACCTTCACCGGCACCACGGCGAGGCGATGATAGAGATCTTCGCGGAACTGGCCTTCGGCAATCAGGCTTTCGAGGTGATGGGCGGTCGAGGAAATGATGCGCACATCCACCTTCACCCGCTTGCCGCCCCCAACGCGCTCGAATTGCTGATCGACCAGCACGCGCAGGATCTTGTTCTGGGTCTCGCGCGGCATTTCGCCGACTTCATCAAGATAAAGCACGCCGCGATGAGCTTCTTCCAGAGCCCCGACCTTGCGCGGCTGCCCGGGAAGGCCCTCCGTGCCGAAAAGCGCGATTTCCATGCGGTCCGGTGTGATCGTCGCGGCATTGAGCGCCACAAAGGGTCCGCTCGCACGCGAGGACTTCTTGTGCACCATGCGCGCCACAAGTTCCTTGCCGGAACCGGAGGGGCCGAGGATCATGATGCGGCTGTTGGTGGGCGCAACACGGTCGATGGTCTGGCGAAGCTGCGACACCGCAAGCGATGCGCCGACGAGTTCAACCGCGTCACCGGTGCGCTTCTTGAGTTCCTGAACCTCACGCTTCAGCTTGGAGTTTTCCAGCGCCCGCTCGGCGATCAGAATGAGGCGGTCGGCCTTGAACGGCTTCTCGATGAAATCGAAGGCACCGCGCTTGATGGCGTTGACGGCGGTTTCGATATTGCCGTGACCGGAAATCATGACCACCGGGATTTCGGGATGGCGGCTCTTGATCTCATCCAGCAACGCCAGACCATCGAGCTTCGAGCCCTGCATCCAGATATCGAGAAAGATCAGACGCGGCACGCGCTCCGAAATGGCGGCCAGCGCGCTGTCGCTGTCGAACGCCATGCGGGTCTCGTGGCCCTCGTCGGAAAGAATGCCCGCTACGATTTCGCGAATGTCCGCCTCGTCATCCACGACCAGAATATCAGACGCCATATGCTGCTTCCTTGTTATTTTCGCCGCCGACCGCCTCGATATAGGGCAGCAGCACTCTGATCATGGCGCCGTGGCCGTGATCGAATTCCGGCGGGGCATCGTGGAGTTCCAGATACCCGCCATGCTCTTCGATGATTTTCTTGACGATGGCGAGGCCGAGGCCCGTGCCCTTGTCCCGCATCGTCATATAAGGTTCGAGAATGCGGTGACGGTTCTCGACGGGAAGGCCGCGGCCATTGTCGATGATGTCAGCCACGAAACGCGAATTGGCTTCGTCGAAAGCGGCGCGCACCAGAATTTTACCAGGCCGCTTTTCGCCTTCCACCGCCTCGATGGCTTCCGTCGCATTCTTGATGAGATTGCCGAAGGCCTGACCCAGCATGCGGGCATCGAACATGCCCTCGAGCGGAATCTCGCCCAGTTCGGTTGAGAATTTCGTATCGGCGGCGCTGATCTCGCGCAGGAATGCGGCGTCCTTCAAGATCGCCCGCAGGTCCGACTTTTCCTTCGTCGGCTTCGGCATGCGCGCAAAAGCGGAGAATTCATCCACCATCCGGCCGATATCGCCAACCTGCCGGACGATGGTGTCCGTACACTGGTCGAAGACGGCACGGTCGCTCTCGTCGATCTGCTTGCCGAAACGGCGTTTGATACGCTCGGCGGAAAGCTGGATCGGCGTCAACGGGTTCTTGATTTCATGCGCGATGCGCCGCGCCACATCAGACCATGCGGTCGAACGCTGGGCGATGACGAGATCGGTGATGTCGTCAAGGGTGATGACGTAGCTGTCACGGCTGTCGCGAGCGTCCTCGCGGGTCACCTGCACATTCAGCGTTCGTTCCTTGCCCCGCCGCATGATGTTGATCTGCTTGCGGAAATTGCCGCGTGACCAGGTATTCGCCTCGTTGACCACCTGTTCGATTTCCGGCGCGATCTCCGACAGTTGCGCGCCGATAAGCTGCTCGGATGTCTGCGCCAGGAATTCTTCGCCCGACGGATTGACGATGGTGATCCTGCGGTTCTCATCGACACCGATGACGGCGGCGGTGACGCCTGACAGCACGGCCTCGATGAAGCGGCGGCGATCATCAATATCGTCCTTGGCCTCGATGATCTGTTCCTGCTGGCTGCGCAGTTCGGAGACCATCTTGTTGAAGGTGCGCGACAGTCGCCCGACGTCGCCATCGACGGCGCGGACGGGAACCAGCACATGCATGTTGCCGGTGGCGACACTGTCTGCCGCACTGATGAGGAGACGGATAGGCCGCACGATACGGTCGGCCACCGCAATCGCCGTCCAGATGGCAGCGAGAAGCACGATCAGCGCGAAACCGAGATAAAGGATCGCAAAGGCGATCTGCAGCGGCGCGCGGCCCGCCTCCATCGCCTTGTATTCCGCGCGGTTCTCTTCCATCAGCCGCATCGCGCTCATCACCTTGGGATCGACGGCGCGCACCGTGTAAAGGAAGGTGCCGCTGATGCCTTCGAGCTTGATAATGGCGCCGACGAGGTTGGTGATACCGGGCGGTATCAGCGTCGGCTGGCCGGCGGCCGCCTTTTCAAGCGCGTCATGCGGTATGGCGGGAAGCGGTTTTTCGGTCTTGATGTCGGCCTGAGCAACGGCGTCGCCGTCCTCCTGCACCAGAAACGCGCCGAGAAGGCCGCGCCCCTTGGCCTGACGGGTCATCAGATCGACGAAGCCAGTGCGATCCAGATAAAAAAGCGCACGGTTGCGGTCGAGGTCGGTCGCCATCGACAGGGTCTGACCCTGAAGATAACCGGCATTCTCCATCATATAGGCTTGGGCGATATTGCTCGATGAATCGACAATCGACTGCGTGCGCAGCGCAAACCAGCGGTCGAGGCCTACATTCAGCGTCAGACTGGCGAAGATGGCGACGAGCACCGCGGGCGTAATCGCCACGATGGAGAAAAGCACGACGATGCGCACGTGCAGACGCGCCGCCGCCCTGCCCTTTTTACGCGCTTTCAGCAGCCGGTTGATTTCGCGCCCGATGAGGAAGATCAGGCCGATCACGAAGATCGAATTGATGACGACGGAGGCGATGACGACGTTCGATGTCGGCGCGATTGGCGTGACGCCCAGAAGCACGAACAGGGTGAGGATGGCGCAAACGAGAGCGACGCCGGCGAGCACCAGCCCCGGCAAAGCGAAAGACATCCTGCGATCGGCAACCACCATGCCCGCTGCTTCATCGGCAACGGCGTTTTCGGCGGCGGGTTTCCGCATGCACTACTCCCAATCGCTGGCCAGCCAGCACCACATTTATGAAGTCAGGTAAGACGCGCCTCAGACCGGCGAATCTCTTTCCTTCCTAGTGTTTTTCAAGCAACACAATGTGGCGAAAGTGCAACGACAAATGCGACCTTGTCAACATTCTCAGCTTGGGCGGGAGCTGCGATAAACGGAAACGCCAAGCTCGCGGATTTTCTTGCGCAGCGTATTGCGGTTCAGGCCGAGAAGATCGGCGGCCTTGATCTGGTTGCCGCGTGTCGCAGTCAAAGCCGCGAGAATCAGCGGATATTCGAGTTCGCGCAGAACGCGGTCGTAAAGGCCGGGCGGCGGCAGGCCATCGCCGAAACTGGCGAAATAATCCCGCATATTTTCTTCCACCGCCTGCGAAATGGTGAGCGACCCCGTGCGGACCGCCATCTTGTCGAGCGGGCTGTCGGGAACATCCGATTGCAGTTCCTGCTCGATGATCTCGCGGGTAATGACTTCCTGCGGGTAAAGCGCCATCAGGCGGCGGATCAGGTTTTCCAGCTCGCGCACGTTGCCCGGCCAGGCATAGGCCTTCATGACCTCCAGCGCCTCGCTCTCGAAACGCTTGCCTTCCAGACCTTCCTTTTCGCCCTGCTGGATAAAGTGGCGCACCAGATCGGGAATATCCTCGGCGCGGTCACGCAGCGGCGGCAGCCGCAGCGGAACGACGTTCAGGCGATAATAAAGGTCTTCGCGGAAAAGGCCCTGATTGATCGACTGCTTCAGGTCCTTGTTGGTGGCGGCGACGATGCGGACATCGGTGCGGATCGGCGTACGGCCGCCCACCGTCGTATATTCGCCCTGCTGCAACACGCGCAGCAGGCGTGTCTGGGCGTCCATCGGCATGTCACCGATTTCGTCGAGGAACAGCGTGCCGCCCTCGGCCTGTTCGAAACGGCCGGTGGAGCGGTTCTGCGCGCCGGTGAAGGCGCCCTTCTCATGGCCGAAGAGTTCGGATTCGATCAGGTCGCGCGGGATTGCGGCCATGTTGATGGCGACGAAGGGACCGTTGCGGCGCTTGCCGTAATCATGCAGAGCGCGCGCCACCAGCTCCTTGCCGGTGCCGGATTCACCGGTGATCATCAGCGTCAGGTCGGTCTGCATCAGGCGGGCGAGAACGCGGTAGATTTCCTGCATCGCCGCCGAGCGGCCGACGAGCGGCATGCCGTCCTGCATGTCGTCATCGAGTTTGGCCGGCTTGCGCTTCGGTTCCGACAGGGCGCGGCCGATGATGGCGATCAGCTCCGTCAGGTCGAAGGGCTTCGGCAGATAGTCGTAAGCGCCTTTTTCCGAGGCCTTGATGGCCGTCATGAAGGTGTTCTGCGCACTCATGACCAGAACCGGCAGGTCCGGGCGGGCCTTTTTGATGCGCGGCAGCAGGTCAAAGGCGTTTTCATCCGGCATCACGACATCGGTTACGACAAGATCGCCCTCACCCGCCGAAACCCAGCGCCAGAGCGTGGCGGCATTGGAGGTGATGCGCACGTCGTAACCGGCGCGGCTCAGCGCCTGGTTCAGCACCGTGCGGATTGCGGCATCATCATCGGCGACGAGGATCGTAGCTGTCATTGGTCATTTCCTGTCGTGTTCGGCAAAGAGCGGTCGTCGAGCGCCACTTCCGGCGAGACGGGCATCAATACGCGGAAAGTCGTGCGGTGGTTCTGGCTGTCGCATTCCACAATGCCGCCATGGGCGCCGATCAGCTTGGCGACAAGCGCCAGCCCGAGGCCCGAACCATTCGTCTTGGTGGTGATGAAGGGATCGAAAAGATGCGGCAAAAGATCGGCCGGAACGCCCGGGCCATTGTCATGCACGCAGAATTCGAGCGGCAGCGAGATGCGCTCGCGGCTGCCGGCGACCGAAAGCCGCATGCCGGGGCGATAGGCGGTGGTGAGGATGATTTCGCCATCCGGCTGGTTGCCCACGGCTTCCGCCGCATTCTTCACCAGATTGAGAAAGACCTGCACCAGCTGGTCGCGATTGGCATAAACAGGCGGCAACGAGGGGTCGTAGTTTTCCGAAATCTTGATATTGCGGGCAAAACCGGCCTTGGCGATGGCCTTTACATGATCGAGCACGGAATGGATGTTGACCGGGACGCGATCCACCGGCCGCTCGTCGGAAAACACCTCCATACGGTCGACCAGCGAGACGATGCGGTCGGTCTCGTCGCAGATCAGCCGCGTCAGCGCCCGGTCTTCATCGGCAACCGACGTCTCCAGCAACTGGGCAGCGCCGCGAATGCCGGACAGCGGATTCTTGATTTCATGCGCGAGCATGGAGGCAAGGCCGGTAACGGAGCGCGCCGCCGCCCGGTGGGTCAATTGCCGGTCGATCTTGTCGGCCATCGACCTTTCCTGGAAGACGACGACCACCGATCCCGGTTCGCTGACAACAGGCGCGACATAAAGATCGACCAGCTTGTCCTGGCCTAGACGCGGCGAACTCAGATCGACGCGATATTCGTTGACCGGCGCGCGGCGCTCCCGCACCTGATCGATCAGTGCGAGCAACGGGCTGCCGAAGGGAATGAAGGTGGAAACGCGGTAGCGCGCGAGATGGGAGGCGCTCGCCCCGAAAAAGGCTTCGGCTTCCCAGTTGGCGAAGGCGATGAAACCTTCGGCATCCACCAGAATAACCGGGTTCTGCACCGCGTTCAGAACCGCCATGGCAAGCGGGTTTGCATCTGCCGAGCTGTGTTTGTCAGCGCTCATGCGGCCTTCCTTGCGGCGTCTTCGCCCGCATTTTCGCTAAGGGCAGAGCGAAGCAGATCCGCCACTTCCGCCGTGTCACGCGATGTCATGATTTCAGCCTTGTCAGTCGTGGCGATCTCTGGCGCGAAACGGTCGAGATACCAGCCGAGGTGTTTGCGGGCATGCCGGAGACCGGCTTCCCTTCCATAAAATTCCAGCATCATCTCGTAATGTTCGATGGCGATGGCGGGAATATCGCCGCGGTGCGGCGCTGAATGTCCGGCAAGCACCGCCGGCAGCCAGGGTTGCCCCTGCGCGCCGCGCCCGACCATGACGGCATCCGCACCCGAACGGCGCAGGATTTCGCGCGCATCTCCGGCCGTTTCAACGTCGCCATTGGCGATCAGCGGCACGGAAATCACCTCACGCACGGCGCGGATGGCATCCCAGTCCGCCCGTCCCTCGTAAAACTGCATGCGGGTGCGGCCGTGAACGGTGATCAGCTGAACACCTGCGGCTTCGGCACGGCGGGCGATCTCCGGCGCATTGATGGTGTTCTCGTCCCAGCCGAGCCGCATCTTCAGCGTCACAGGCACGTTGACTGCATTGACCGTTGCCTCAATGAGCGAGAGTGCATGATCCGGATCGCGCATCAAAGCCGAGCCAGAATAACCACCCGTCACCTTCTTGGCTGGACAGCCCATATTGATGTCGATGATGCCAGCGCCATTGTCGGCCGCGATCTTGGCTGCCTCGGCCATGAAATGCGCCTCGCGTCCTGCGAGCTGCACCATATGCGGAACCATGCCGGCATTTTTCAGCCGCGCCCAGGATTCGCCTCGGTTGGCGACGAGCTCACGGCTTGCCACCATTTCCGTAACGACAAGGCCCGCGCCATAACGCCAGGCAAGCTGCCGGAACGGCAGATCCGTCACGCCCGACATGGGCGCCAGCACGGCACGATTACGGATCGCGACTGAGCCGATGCTGAACGGTTCTGACAACTCCGGAAGATGCAATTGATGATCTTTCATGCAGAAGGGTTATTTGCATTATTTTTAGACAGTGTTTGTGCAGTTGCCAAGCACTTTTAGAGGGTTGCACCTTTTATTTGCTGGGCGACTGCCTGCCTGTTTTGCTGTCGGCAGCAATTTGTGCAGGTTCAAAGGCGCAATGACGCTCGATCCTGCGACATGCAGGGGCGAATGCGCGTCTTATCGGGCTGGCCATCCGGGTTTTGAAACGCTAGAGCAGGACTGTCAACCGCTAAGGGTTGCGCGCAAAGCATAAGACCAATGCAGGAAAGTACCATGAAACTCGGCATCGTCATCGTCGCCGCCGGACGCGGAGAAAGAGCGGGCTCTCCCGAGGAAGGGCCGAAACAATATCGCCCTATCGGAGGCAGGGCCGTGATCGAGCATACATTGTCGACCTTCCTCGACTGGAATCATGCCTCCCCCATCGTGATCGTCAGCCATGCAGACGATGCGGAACTACTGTCGCCGATCATCCAGCGGCTTGATGCCGGCGAGCGGATCGTTACCGTCACGGGCGGCGCAACACGCCAGCAATCGGTGCTTGCCGGGCTGGAAGCGCTCTCTTCGGAAGAGCTGACGCATGTGATGATCCATGATGCCGTGCGGCCTTTCGTTCCCGTGGACATGCTGGAACAGATCGTCGCCCTGCACCGGGCCGGCGCCAGCGGCGTTCTGCCTGCCCTCTCCGTCACCGACACGCTGAAGCGCGGCTCGGATGGTCGCGTCGTGGAAACGGTTTCCCGGCAGGGGCTTTATGCCGCGCAGACACCGCAGAGTTTCGGCTACGGCGATATTCTCGCCGCGCACCGCGCCGCTGCCGCCTCCGGAAAGTCCGATTTTACCGATGATGCTTCGATTGCCGAATGGGCGGGACTGACGGTGACTCTGACCGAAGGTTCGGTCGACAATGTAAAACTCACTCTCAAGCGGGATATCGCCATGGCCGATGAAAAGCTCTCCCACGGATTGCCGGACGTGCGCACCGGCAATGGTTACGACGTGCATCAGCTGGAAGCCGGCGACGGCGTGACGTTGTGCGGCGTCTTCATCGAACACGACCAGAGATTGAAAGGTCATTCGGATGCCGATGTGGCTTTGCATGCGCTGACGGATGCGCTGCTCGCCACCTGTGGCGCCGGCGATATCGGCGATCACTTCCCGCCTTCCGATCCGCAATGGAAGGGAGCGGCCTCGCGCATCTTCCTCGAACATGCGGCCAAAGTGGTTCGCGACAATGGCGGCACGATCATGAATGCCGATGTCTCGCTGATTGCGGAAGCGCCGCGTATTGGCCCGCATCGGCAAGCCATGCGCGAAGCACTGTCGGACATGCTGGGCATCGCGCTGGAGCGCTGCTCGGTCAAGGCGACGACCAATGAGACCATCGGTTTCGTCGGCCGCCGGGAAGGCATCGCTGCAATCGCCACCGCTACGGTCGTCTACAGGGGCAGACCTTTATGAGCCTTTTTCCCGCTGACATAGAAGAGCTGGCGCGGCGGATCATTGCCGATTTCACCGCGCATGGTTTCATGGTCTCGACCGCGGAAAGCTGCACGGGCGGCCTGATCGCCGGTGCCCTGACGGAGATTGCCGGCTCCTCCGCTGTCGTTGACCGTGGTTTTGTCACCTATACCAATGAAGCCAAGATGGACATGCTGGGCGTTGGCTCCGAGACGCTGGCGAATTTCGGCGCGGTATCCCGACAGACAGCGCTGCAGATGGCGCATGGTGCCCTCTTCCGTTCCCGCGCGGATTTCGCCGTGGCGGTAACTGGCATCGCTGGTCCGGGTGGCGGTTCCGCCGACAAGCCGGTGGGGCTGGTGCATCTGGCCGCCCATGCGCGCGGCGGTAAAATCCTGCATCGGGAAATGCGTTACGGCGAGATCGGCCGCACCGAAATCCGGCTTGCTACGGTGAGGACGGCGCTCCAGATGCTGATAGCCCTCAATCAGGCCGGGTCCGTATAAATTTTATCGGCACGCGTCTCGAAGGCTTCCGCGAACATGCGAAAGGCCCGGTCGAACATCGACCCCATGACCGCGCCGAGCAGACGGTTCTTGAATTCATAATCGATGAAAAAATGAATGGCTGAGCCGCCCTCGTCGGCAGGCTCGAAACGCCAGCGATTGTCGAGATATTTAAACGGTCCGTCGATATATTTCACGTCGATGGCGCGCTCGGCCGGGTTCAGCAGCACCTGCGTGGTGAAGGTTTCGCGAATGGCCTTGTAACCCACCGTCATATCCGCCACCAGCAGCACCTTGCCATCGCGCTCCTTGCGCGAACGGACGGTGAGCGCCTCGCAAAGGGGCAGAAACTGCGGATATTTCTCCACATCGGCGACGAGGTCGTACATGCGGTCGGGCGAGTGTTTGACGTGGCGATGCGTTTCGAACTGTGGCATGAGCGGCAGTTAATCCTCGATACGCAGAAGATCAAGAAGGCGGCGAAACTGTTTTCGGCTTTTCAGCTGGAATACCGGCACATCAGGACCATAAAGCGCGAAATTCTGCTCGAAAATCGAGGCATGGCGGCGTTCGAAATTCCAGATATAGCGCAGGAAATCGATGTCTATCCTTTCGGGACACCCCTCCGCCATTTCCGGGCGGGCCTTGCCATAACCCTTGATCGCCCGGCTGACGGCGCCCCACAGGCAGAGCCAGCGCGGCATGCGCACCCACAAAACGATGTGGGATCGCGGCAGCCGTATATCGAACGACGACGGATTGCTGCCGTCCATCAGCCAGCGTTCCTCGGTAATGATGGTGGCTATCCTCTGTCGCTGCTCCTCGCGCGGGCGCGCCTGCCAGCCGGGCAGCCAGAAAACATCGCGATCCATGGAGATGTAGCGAAGTCCGAAATTGCGCGCGAGCTTCTGCGAAAGCGTCGTCTTGCCGCCGCCGGAGCAGCCCACGACCATGATTCGCTGCGCCCCGGCGATGATCGCAGCCGCATCTTCCACCCTGTGAAGATAGTTTGGCATTTCAGAAACCTCATCTGACTACTGGATTTTTCTGCCATCGCCCCGCAGCGATATCGTCGCCGTGCATGACAGTTACGGAAAATTGACTATTGTAACCCCGTCGCAGGGATTGCTATTTATTTGCGACTAATATTACACCCATTGGATGCAACGGCGCTGGAAGCTCCCGATTTCACCCAGCGTATTCATCCTTGGGTTCAGACCCGACATATAACCGCTTTGAGCCACTGAGTGAGCCGATGGACGATTTTTCCAACATCATCAACCTTCTCGAATCCGCCAAGCAACTCGCATCGATGAACGGCATGCCGGTGCTTGCCTATCTGATCGACGTCGCGAAATGCGAGGCGAGAGAGAACAAGCCGGTTCTGCGCAAGCGCAAACGCGGCGAATCGACCGCCAAGGAAGACTGTTAATTGCCGGCGCGCAGAGCCGACCGATAAAGCCGGCTGGCCCAATCTTCAAGACGATGTCATAATCAAACAATGAAACTGGCCGCTTTTTCGAGGCGGCCATTTCTTTGCACAATGGAAACGACAGCGTTATGAAAGCCGCATCCGCCGATATCAGAACCTATAGGGAAGAAAGACCGAAGGAACGGCATGGCTTCGTTCAGATCGTTCTTCCGGTCTCCGGGCGTCTGCTGATCGATGTGGCGGGACGGCAGGACGAATTGTCGGCCGGACGCGGCGTGTTCATCCATCGCGATGCGCCGCATACGCAGGAAGCGACGGCAAGCAACCACTCGCTGGTGGTCGATATCGATGAAGGCGCCCTTCCCGAGCAAACGCTCGAGAAATTCGCCCATTCGCCGTTTCTCGATATCGCGCAGGATACGGGCCAACTGATCGCCTATATGCGCGGTGTCATCGGAACAGAAGGGCGACGCGACGATATTGCCGGCCTGTGGGCGCCGCTCCTGATCGACAGCCTTGCCAATGAGAAAGCCGACATTCGCCAACGCCTGCGCAGGGTTGTTGCACTTATCAGGGCGGAACCGTTCTTCCCCTGGACCATCGAGATGCTCGCCTCCTGCGTGACGATCAGCGACAGCCGCCTGCATGCGCTGTTTCTCGAAGAATTCGGCCTTCCGCCTCACCGCTGGCTGGCCGGGCTGCGCATGGACAAGGTCTGCGCATTGCTCAGCAATTCCACCCTGCCGATTGCCGAGATCGCCTTGCGGGCCGGTTTTTCCGACCAGACTGCACTGACGCGCGCCATGCGCAATGCAGTGGGTGAAACGCCCGCAGCCTACCGTCGGACCTGCGGGCTTCATTAAAACCGCCAGCACATTCGATCAGGAGTTTTTGTCAAGACAGCCGCAAAGGGCTGTGGCACATCGCAGGCAGATGTGAATGCGGATGTGACATGACATGAACAGAACAGGTCTCGGTGTTTTTTTCGGCATGCTGGCGGGTGCGCTTTGGGGTGGGATTTTTCTCGCTCCCAAACTCGTGCCGGATTTTTCCGCCCTGCAACTCTCGACGGCGCGTTATCTCACCTATGGGCTGATTTCCCTCATCATCATCGGGCCGCGTCTGAAACGCATCTCGGCCCATTTTGGCGCGCGGGAATGGATAGCACTCGGCTGGCTGAGCATGATCGGCAATATCGCCTATTATGTCTTCATATCGACCGCGGTAAAATTGAGCGGCGTCGCCTTCACCTCCATTATCATCGGTTTCCTGCCCGTCGCTGTCACCATCATCGGCAGCCGCGATCACGGCGCGGTGTCGCTGAAGCGGCTGTGGCCGTCGCTCGCCTTCGGCGCGATGGGGATTATCGGCATTTCCTGGCAGTCGCTGACGGAAAACGATGCGGGGCTCGATGTCTCTCGCGTCATCGGGCTGGCCTGTGCGCTCGGTGCGCTGGCGTCTTGGACAGCCTTTGCCGTCGGTAACGCCCGCTGGCTCTCCCGCCTTCACGATGTCAGCGCCGACGACTGGAACATGATGACCGGCGTGGTGACCGGCGGGCTTGCGCTGCTGCTTGCTATCCCGGCCTTTGGCTTTGGCGGCGAAAGCCATAGTTCGGGCGACTGGCTGCATTTTGTGGCTGTTGCAGCCGGGCTGGGTTTCACCGCTTCCATTCTCGGCAATGCCTTATGGAACCGCATGAGCCGCCTTCTGCCGCTCACCATGGTCGGGCAGATGATCCTGTTCGAAACGCTGTTTGCGCTGCTTTACGGTTTTCTCTGGGAAGGGCGTGGCCCGACACTGATTGAGGTCGTGGCAATATGTGCGGTGGTGCTGAGCGTCGTGCTGTGCATGCGGGCGCATCGGCCGGAAAAGGTTGTGGTGTGATCGGTTGAAGGCCGGAAACAGGCGGCGGAGCCATTTCACAAGCCTCGCCTCCTACTCACGTCATCCTAGGGCCCGAGGATCCAATCACGTATCGTACAATCGATAGGTTGCAGATCCTCGGCCCTGTGCCACTGCTGTCCGGTTTAAATTTGGTGGACATGGCGCACGGTGTTGATTCTACTCGTATTCGAGCGTTTGGCGACGATCTCGGACACGAAAGAGGAGCAACACCGTGCGGC
>NZ_JAQAHD010000012.1:0-165529 GCF_027871605.1 Agrobacterium sp. CFBP 3001 | reverse complement strand
CATGCACCGGCGACGCACCGATCGGCTTCTCGACCCGCCACCAGACAAACCCAGAAACCAAATCCAGATGGCCTTCCAATGGCCGCAAATTTAAACCGGACAGTAGTGGGCTTGTCCCGAGGATCCAACCACGTCGCGTTAAATCCGATCGGTTGCAGATGCTCGGGACAAGCACGAGCATGACGGGGGCGAGGTCTTGCGCCTTTCTCACCACTCTGATGGCCGGAGCCATCCGGCCATTCTCATGTCCATTCGCAGCAATCGAAAAAAGCCTGTTCCCGCCACCGTCCCGATCCGCTAGAGCTTGATCGATCATGATCATGCGGAGGGATCTA
The DNA here is from genome assembly GCF_027871605.1 of Agrobacterium sp. CFBP 3001. Classification (NCBI taxonomy): domain Bacteria; kingdom Pseudomonadati; phylum Pseudomonadota; class Alphaproteobacteria; order Hyphomicrobiales; family Rhizobiaceae; genus Agrobacterium; species Agrobacterium sp. CFBP 3001. The sequence continues at coordinate 165,194 of NZ_JAQAHD010000012.1, read as the reverse complement.
TGCTGGAACTGATTTGGCGCGGCATTGCCATGGGCATCGGCGGCACCCTGTTTATGGATATATGGGCGATTGTGCTGCACCGGTTCTTCGGCCAGTCCGCGCCGAACTGGGCGCCGGTCGGCCGCTGGTTCTGGCATGTGCCGAAAGGTACGATGTTTCACGACAGCATCGCCACGGCTGAACCCTATGAACATGAACTGGCGCTCGGCTGGATTTCACATTACGCCGTCGGCATTCTTTATGGCATCGTTCTCGCGCTGGTAGTCCCGGCCGCATGGTTTGCCAATCCTTCGTTCATTGAGCCGTGGATCGTCGGCATCGTCACGGTCGGCGCGGGCTGGTTCCTGTTGCAGCCGGGGCTCGGCATTGGCTGGGCGGCGTCGAAAACACCGAACCCCACGAAGGTTCGCGTCCTCAACCTCGTGGCCCATACCATCTTCGCCCTCGGAATGTATGTGGTGGCGCTCTTGATGCGCTAAACGAAAAGGGGGCTGAAAAGCCCCCTCTCCTCAGATATTCGCCGAGAACGTATCGCAATCTTCGACACGGCCGCTCTGGAAACCGCGCTTGAACCATTCCGCGCGCTGTGCCGAGGTGCCGTGGTTGAAACTGTCAGGCACCACATAGCCCTGTGTCTGCTTCTGCAGCGTATCGTCGCCAATCTGGTGGGCGGCGTTCAGCGCTTCCTCGAGGTCGCCCGTTTCGAGAATACCCTTCTGCTCGGTGAATTTGCCCCAGATGCCGGCATAACAATCCGCCTGGAGCTCGACGCGCACCGACATCTTGTTGGCATCCACCTGGCTCATCGACTGACGGCGGCGGTTGAACTCCGGCAGAACGCCGGTCAGGTTCTGGATGTGGTGGCCGACCTCATGCGCAATCACGTAAGCCTGCGCGAAATCGCCGGCCGCGCCGAAACGCTGGTCGAGTTCCTTGAAGAAGCTGGTGTCGAGATAGACCTTACGGTCGCCCGGGCAATAGAACGGACCGCTGGCAGCGGAAGCATAACCACAGGCGGAAGACACCTGTCCGGAGAACAGAACCAGCGTCGGCTTCTGATAGGTCTCCCCGGCCGACTGGAAAATGCCGCTCCACGTATCTTCCGTCTCGGCAAGGACGGTGCGGACGAAGGCGGTCGTCTCGTCGGACGATTGTCCCTGTGGTCGCGTGCCGGACTGCTGGGTCCCCGATTGCGTCGTACCGCCGCCATCCATCGACAGGTCGCCGCCGGTCAGCAGCGTCAGCGGGTTGATGCCGAGCACCCAGCTGATCAATAGAATGACCAGAAGACCGCCAATGCCGATGCCGCCGCCGCGACGTCCGATCGGCACCCGCATACCGCCGCGGGAAAAAGGATCACCCGATCCCGCCGACATGCCGCGCCGATCCTCGATATTGTCCGACTGGCGACGCCCTCTCCATTCCATGCTCTTCTCCCGGCGGTTCCGCCTCAACAAGCTGCCTTATAACGGCACTATAATACATCTTGTTCCGGAAGAAAGCAGAGGTGGCAAACGGAGAGCCTCATGCGGCTCTGCGTCTTTGTTTCAGCACGGTCAGAAACAGGACGACAAACAGGAGAGCGCCGGCGGAAAGGACCACAAAACCGGCTTTTCCATCACCAAAAGCGACCTCATGCATGATGCGGCCGGGAACGAAGGTGAAACCTCCGGCAATCACGATGCCGCCGAGATAAACGCTCTGCATGATCCGCATATGGCGTCTGATATCGCCGCGGCGGGCGAAATAGATCGATTGCAGACACCCGTAGATGGTGAAGACGGAAAGAAGATGGATCGGGCTGAAACCATAAAACACCTTCAATTCATGGATGAAGAAGGTAGACGCCGCAGTCGCGACCATCAGCACCACCCAGATCTTGCCGAGCAGCCGGTGAATGGCGGTGCCCTTTGGGCGCAGGAAAATGAAGGCCCCAAGAAGGGCTGCGGGCACGACGGTGGCGACATGGAACTGCACGGCAAGCGGTGCATCTAACAAAGGCTGGAATGACATGGGCGCTGTTTCGGTTCGGTTGAAATCGAAGCCAATTTCGGCAAAACATGCGGAGAAGAAAAACGGATTGGCGCCATCAGCAGGAAAACTTCGTGGATCACCCGTATCTGCAATCCACGCTTCGTGAAATGCACGCCATGCTGCAATCGCGCAGGCTATGGCTGACATTTCTTGCCGTGCTGGCGATCTTCATCTTGACCGGGCCTTTCGGAACGAGCGAAACCATGAGCTTCGCCGACCGGTTGCTTTACTGGACTATCATTCAGGCGGGTGCCTGGATGCTCGCCATCACCTTTTCGGTCATCGCCAAGACGATCCTTTCAGGCCACATCGACAACATGCTGACACGCATGATGATCGGCTCGCTGACGGCGGCACTGCCGATCGGGCTGCTGCTCACCATCACCAATCAGATTTTCTACGGCAAGGAGATGGGTCTCACGCCGGTTCTGAAGAGCAGCCTCTCATCCCTGCCGCTCTGCGCGATCTTCTGCCTGTTGAGTTACCTTACGACCCGCCAGTCCTTCGAAAAGGTGGCGGACGCCGAAACGGACACAAAGGCAAATGCAGATAGGGACGTGAAAGGCATCATCCCCTTGCTGGAACGATTGCCGCCGCAAAAGCGCGGAGAATTGCTGCGGCTGTCGGTGCAGGATCATTACACGCAAATCGTCACCACGCGCGGGCAGCAGCTGGTTCTGCTACGTTTTGCCGATGCGCTGAAAGAACTCGGCCAGACGGCGGGTTTACAGGTGCATCGTTCCCACTGGATTGCCGATGCCGACTTTGTCTCCCTGCGCAAACAGGCCGGCCGTCTGCATGTCATGACCAGAGACGGCAGTGAAATCCCCGTCAGCCGCTCTTACAGTGCTGCGGTACAGGCCCGTTTCACCGCACACGCCCCTGCCCGTTAAGAGTTTCTGTCGATTCCGGAATTTATGGGGTTCCGTTCTCAAAAACATTTGCCTATAAGCCGCTTCTAGCCTGAAAACATTTGAATTGCGCCCCCCGACCGGTGATCCTTCACCCTGGCCGGTGTTTTGCGCAACCGAAAAGCGGAACGAGAGAGCCATGCCGAAGCGCCAAGATATCAAGTCCATCCTCATCATCGGCGCGGGACCGATCGTCATCGGTCAGGCATGTGAATTCGACTATTCCGGCACCCAGGCCTGCAAGGCGCTGAAGGAAGAGGGTTACCGGGTCATCCTGGTCAACTCCAACCCGGCGACGATCATGACCGATCCGGGCCTTGCCGACGCCACTTACGTCGAGCCGATCACGCCCGAAGTCGTGGCAAAGATCATCGCCAAGGAACGTCCGGATGCGCTTCTTCCGACCATGGGCGGTCAGACCGCGCTCAACACCGCGCTCTCTCTCAAGCGCATGGGCGTTCTCGACCGTTACAATGTGGAAATGATCGGCGCAAAGCCGGAAGCCATCGACATGGCCGAAGACCGCGCTCTCTTCCGCGAAGCCATGGCCCGCATCGGCCTTGAAACCCCGCGCTCCATGCTGGCCAACGCCACCGAAATCAAGGATGCCGACCGCAAGAAGCATGAAGCCGCCCGCACCGAGCTGAAGGGCAAGCTTTCCGGTCCCGATCTCGACAAGGCGCTGGACGATCTCGAAAACCAGTGGAACCTTGGCGAAACCGACCGCAAGCAGCGCTACATGGCCCATGCCATGGCGATTGCCGCTCAGGCCATCGATCATGTCGGCCTGCCGGCCATCATCCGCCCGTCGTTTACGCTTGGCGGAACCGGCGGCGGCATTGCCTATAACCGCTCGGAATTCTTCGATATCGTCTCGGGCGGTCTCGACGCCTCGCCGACGACGGAAGTTCTGGTCGAAGAATCGGTTCTCGGCTGGAAGGAATATGAGATGGAAGTCGTCCGCGACAAGGCGGACAATTGCATCATCATCTGCTCCATCGAAAACATCGATCCGATGGGCGTCCACACGGGCGACTCGATCACCGTTGCGCCGGCGTTGACCTTGACCGACAAGGAATACCAGATCATGCGCAACGCCTCGATTGCGGTGCTGCGCGAGATCGGCGTGGAAACCGGCGGCTCGAACGTGCAGTTCGCCGTCAACCCGAAGGACGGCCGCCTCGTCGTCATCGAAATGAACCCGCGCGTCTCGCGCTCGTCTGCTCTCGCCTCCAAGGCAACCGGCTTCCCGATTGCCAAGATCGCCGCCAAGCTCGCCATCGGTTATACGCTGGATGAGCTGGAAAACGACATCACCGGCGGCGCGACCCCTGCTTCGTTCGAACCTTCCATCGACTATGTCGTCACCAAGATCCCGCGTTTCGCCTTCGAGAAATTCCCCGGCGCTTCGCCGATCCTCACCACCGCCATGAAGTCGGTCGGCGAAGTCATGGCCATCGGCCGCACCTTCGCAGAATCGCTGCAGAAGGCGCTGCGCGGCATGGAAACCGGCCTCACCGGTCTCGATGAAATCGAAATCCCCGGTTACGAGGAAGGCGAAGGCTCCAAGAACGCCATCCGCGCCGCCATCGGCACGCCGACGCCGGACCGCCTGCGCATGGTCGCCCAAGCGCTGCGCATGGGCATGAGCGAAGAGGAAGTCCACGAGAACTCAAAGATCGACCCGTGGTTCATCGCCCAGTTCAAGGCCATCGTCGACATGGAAGCCCGCATTCGCGAGCACGGCCTGCCGCAGGATGCGGAAAACCTGCGCATGCTGAAGGCCATGGGCTTCTCCGACGCCCGCCTCGCCAGCCTGACGTCCAAGCGTCCGAAGGAAGTGGCCGAACTGCGCAACAGCCTGAATGTTCGTCCGGTCTTCAAGCGCATCGACACCTGCGCCGCCGAATTCGCCTCGCCGACCGCTTACATGTATTCGACCTATGAAATCCCGTTCGTCGGCGCCGCCCGTTCGGAAGCGCAGGTCTCCGACCGCAAGAAGGTCGTCATCCTCGGTGGCGGCCCGAACCGTATCGGCCAGGGCATCGAGTTCGATTATTGCTGCTGCCACGCCGCCTTCGCGCTGAAGGATGCCGGTTTCGAAGCGATCATGATCAACTGCAACCCGGAAACCGTTTCCACCGACTACGACACCTCCGACCGCCTCTATTTCGAGCCGCTGACGGCCGAAGACGTGATCGAGATCATGCGCGCCGAACAGGAAAAGGGCGAGCTGGTCGGCGTCATCGTGCAGTTCGGCGGCCAGACCCCGCTGAAGCTCGCAGAAGCGCTGGAAAAGAACGGTATCCCGATCCTCGGCACCGCGCCCGACATGATCGACCTTGCAGAAGACCGCGACCGCTTCCAGAAGCTCTTGATGAAGCTCGATCTGGCCCAGCCGAACAACGGCATTGCCTATTCGGTCGAGCAGGCTCGCCTCGTCGCTTCGGAAATCGGCTTTCCGCTGGTCGTTCGCCCGTCCTACGTTCTGGGTGGCCGCGCCATGCAGATCATCCATTCGGAAGGCCAGCTCCAGACCTATCTGCTCGACACGGTTCCGGGCCTCGTACCCGAGGACATCAAGCAGCGTTACCCGAACGACAAGACCGGCCAGATCAACACCCTGCTCGGCAAGAACCCGCTGCTGTTCGACAGCTACCTGACCAACGCCGTGGAAGTGGATGTCGATGCGCTGTGCGACGGCGAAAGCGTCTTCGTCTCGGGCATCATGGAGCACATCGAAGAAGCCGGCATCCATTCGGGCGACTCGGCCTGCTCGCTGCCGGTCCGTTCGCTGTCGAAGGAAATCGTCGACGAGCTGGAACGCCAGACGACGGCGCTTGCCAAGGCGCTCAATGTCGGCGGCCTGATGAACGTGCAATATGCCATCAAGGACGGCACGATCTACGTTCTCGAAGTCAATCCGCGCGCCTCGCGCACCGTGCCTTTCGTGGCGAAGACCATCGGCGCGCCGATCACCAAGATCGCCGCCCGCGTCATGGCCGGCGAGAAGCTCGATCCGGCGATTGCCGCTTACGGCGAAAAGCCCGATCCGCGCAACCTGAAGCACATCGCCGTCAAGGAGGCCGTCTTCCCCTTCGCCCGCTTCCCCGGCGTCGACATTCTGCTCGGACCGGAAATGCGCTCGACCGGCGAAGTCATCGGTCTCGACACCGATTTCGCGCTGGCCTTCGCCAAGAGCCAGCTCGGCGCCGGCGTCGACCTGCCCCGCTCCGGTGCGGTCTTCGTCTCGGTGCGTGACGAGGACAAGGAAGGCGTTCTGCCCGCCATCCGCATTCTCGTGGAAAGCGGTTTCAAGGTGCTGGCCACCGGCGGCACCCAGCGTTTCCTCGCCGAAAAGGGCATCAACGCCGAAAAGATCAACAAGGTGCAGGAAGGCCGTCCGCATATCGAAGACGCCATCCGCAATCGTCAGGTCCAGCTCGTCATCAACACCACCGACAGCAACAAGGCGATTTCTGACTCGAAGTCACTGCGCCGCGCGACGCTGATGCAGAAGGTGCCTTACTACACGACGATGGCCGGCGCGGAAGCGGCAGCGCTTGCCATCAAGGCGCTGAAGGCCGGCAATCTGGAAGTGAAGCCGCTGCAGAGCTACTTCCAGTAAGCTGCGGGTACCGCAGGTTCCAGCGTTGAATGAAAACAAGACGCCGCGGGTCACCATGTCCGCGGCGTTTTGCATCGCGTAATCCTGCTGCAATTCATTGCCGATATCAAAACATCAGGTTCGAACGAGGCCCATGATGTCCCTATTGCTCAATGACGGATCGCCCGCATCCATTCGCCACGCCGTTGCCAAAGCTCCGGTCAAACGCTCCATGAAGATGCTGAAGCGACGCGTCATCGGATCCCTGCTATGGGAACACCTGGCCCCGATACGCCAAACCACTGCCTTGAAGGACTGACCATGGCTGGACGTCCACCGGGACCGGAGCGGGTGGCTTTTCCGCTGCGGATCGAACCCGCAATATTGAACATGATCCGGCACACCGCGAGCGGCGAGTTGCGCAGCGTCAATGCCCAGATCGAGGTTCTTCTGAAAGAGGCCCTGTCCCGCCGCGCCACGGCGGATGAATCAGACAAGCCGCCCTTTTAGACCGAAGGGCAACAACGACGCTACACGACACGACGATGCGGTGCCGCCCTGCGGAAAGATCGACAGCCCGCAGCCCCGCCTATGCCGCCTGCGCCTCCCGAACGCAATTGCGCCCGTCCATCTTCGCGCGGTAAAGTGCGCGATCTGCCATTTCCGCGAGCGTCTGGAGATCGCAGCGCATCTCGCCAGTGGCGGCAACGCCGATGCTGATGGTGACGCCGACACGCAAACCGCCGCAATCGACCTCGGTTACCGCAATCGCATCGCGAATGCGCTCGCCGATCATGCAGGCTTTGCGAACGCCGGCGCCCGGCAGGTAGATGATGAATTCCTCTCCGCCGTAACGCGCCAGCACGTCCCCGCTGCGGACGCTGCCGCCGATGCGCTTCGCCACTTCCTGCAGCACACTATCGCCGACGGCATGGCCGAAACGGTCGTTGATCGACTTGAAGTGATCGATATCCAGCAACATGGCCGCATCGGTGGGATCGGGCGTCGCAGGCATGGTCTGGAAAAAGAAGCGCCGGTTCTTCACGCCCGTCAGCGGGTCGGTATTCGCAAGAACAAGCAGTTTTCGCTCCGACCGCTCGGCCACGAACATCATCACGAACAGGGCAATGGCGAAGTTCAGCATGATGATCAAGAAAAACGCATTGACCAGATTGATAGTGGCATAATCGGGCAAAAGCACGCTTTTCACCACCGATAGCGAAATGAGACTGGAGACGCCGGTGATGCCACCCAGCGCCAGGCGAGACAGCAGCGGCTCCCTGCGCCATCTGGCCAAAAGCACCGATGCCCCGGCGAGATAGGCAAGCGATGCGCAGCCATTGAAGAGCGCCGCGCGATACGCATTATTGTCCGCCACCTGCTGGGCGACAACCATCGCCAGCACGGAGATGACGCAGACAATGGATACCGTCCGTCGGTCGACGGAACGCCCGTCGCTCAACGCCTTCAAGCCGAGCCAGATCAGCGCGTAACCCACAATACCGAAAGCGACACTGCCGAGCCGCCACAGGGCCGGCGACAATATTCCCCATTCGCCATAACCAGCAAGCGTGGAACCAATCGTCATCGAGGCGAAACCCGCCGCAAGGGGGATGGGACCGCGCAAGCCGCGATTGGTCATTTTCAGATAGATAAAACTCAAAAGCCCAACGATATAAGAACACTTTTGCATCAGTATGACTGTCGCAAGGTCGAGTTCACCCAACATGATTTGTCCATACGGTAAATAAATTCGGAGGACTTAATTATAGTATTAAGTATAAAGTTTCAATAAAAATAACAGATAAATAATCAGTAAATGATACTACTGCAAGTTATGGCTCAAATATTGAATAAATCTCCAGCGCCCAAATGGAAATTTATTCGAATATTCTAATAAAACTTATATCCTTCTTGAACCGCATCATTTCCGCCTCTTTCACCTGCGCATCGGCAAGGCGCAGGAGGTAGGACGGATGCATGGTGACAAAAAGCGTTCGGCCTTCCTCCATCGGCAGAGGACGGCTCCGAATCTCCGAGAGCTTTTCCTTACCGCCGGTCAGCGCATAAAGCGCCGTCGCGCCCATGGCAACGATCAACTTCGGCCGAATAAGCGCGATTTCCTGATTGAGCCACCAGCGGCATTGCTCCACTTCGCCCGCATTCGGCCGCTGATGGATGCGCCGTTTGCCGCGCGTTTCATATTTGAAGTGTTTGACGGCATTGGTGACATAAAGCTTTTTGCGCTCGATACCGGCATCGGCAAGAGTCCGGTCGAAAAGCTGGCCGGCCGGACCGACAAAAGGCTTGCCGGCGAGATCCTCGTGATCGCCCGGCTGTTCGCCAACGATCATGATTTCCGCATCCTCCGGCCCCGAACCGAAAACCGTTTGCGTGGCGCTGCAATGCAGAGTACAGCGGGTACAGTGGGCAGCCTCCCGCGCCAGCGACGCGAGCGTGCCATCCGGCACGGGTTGCGTCGTCTCCCGGGCAGCGGCCGCAGCCTGCAGGCGATGGTGAAAGGGCCGCGGCTGGCTTGCCGCCCTGGCGGCCATCTCCAGCACCCGCGCCTCGGCACCGAGAACGAGACCGGGAATGAGATCAGCTTCCGGCAGGTTCTTCCAGTATTTCTTCGGCATCTCCGCCGTCATGGCTTTGATCTTGAGGCGCGCCGGATTGAATATATTGGCATAATAGGTCCGCCAGAGTTCATCCGTCTCGTCCGTCAGATCAGGCTTCGCCGCCGCCTCCCGTGAGCTTTGCAGCTCGCTTCCGTCCCATCGGGCGGACCCTTTCGGCGTGGCGATCAGCCAGTCCATATCGGTAAACCGTCGCTGGAAAAACGCTGCCGTTCGCTCGACGATGAAATGATCCGGCTCGAACCAGGCCATGAACCGCCGTCGCCCGCCCTGCCCCTGCGGCAAGGGCAATTCCTTGAAACGGACGAAGGCCGTCATCTTGTGACAATCCCGGCGCACCGATTTCTCGAGCAAGCGGGCCTCTGCAACATCCGGATCGGACTTGAACTGCAACAGGGCGCGATCCCGCTTCAGCCGCCACAATAACCGGTAAAGCAACGCAAACCGGCCGGGATCGCCATGGCAGATGACGGCCTGCGCCAGCGCCACGAACGAGGCCGGAACGGAAACCTGCCCATTGCCGGCATCGACGGTCGGCAATGGCTCGCCGGCGAAATCCAGCAGCCCCGCCCCGTCATCCCGCAACCGCCAGTCAATCGTCTCCGGCGGAATATCGGCGGCAAGGGCCGCACGCGCGACATCGCGCCACTCGCCGAAATCGCCCCGCCCTTCGAGAACCGGGCCATACATCACAACAGCGACAATTGTTCGGGCTGCGGCGCAAACATCGCCCGCAAATCCGGCCGCTCGGTCAGCTTGCCCGGCGTCCAGCCCTCGGCGACGATGAAAGCCTTCACCTTTTTCAGGGAAACGCCGAAACGCGCGATATCCTCCAGCCGCAGCCGCCGGAACCGCCGCGACGATAGAACGGAGGCCACCGTCTTGGTGCCGAAACCGGGCACACGCAGCAGCATTTCCCGCTCCGCCGCATTGACGTCCACCGGGAAACGGTCGCGATGTTTCAGCGCCCAGGCGAGTTTCGGGTCGATATCGAGATCGAGCATGCCGTCACCCCCGATCGCCGTTATCTCGCTGATATCGAAGCCATAAAAGCGATACAGCCAGTCGGCCTGATAAAGCCGGTGCTCCCGCATCAGCGGCGGCTTGATGAGCGGCAGGTTTTTCGACGAATCGGGAATGGGGCTAAAGGCCGAATAATAGACGCGCCGCAAACCGTAGCTGCCATAAAGCCGGGCGCTGGTGGAGAGAATGGTGCTATCGTCAGCGCCATCCGCCCCCACGATCATCTGCGTGCTCTGCCCGGCCGGTGCGAAGCGCCTGGTCTTGCGTGTCCGGACGGTAGGCTCTCCGGCCTCTTCGATCTTCAGGCGGATATCGGCCATGGAGCGGCGAATATTGACGGGCTGCTTTTCCGGCGCGAAACGGCCAATGCCGCTATCGGTCGGCAATTCGATATTGATCGAGAGACGATCCGCGTAAAGCCCTGCCTCCTCAATGAGCCTGGGCGATGCTTCGGGAATGGATTTCAGGTGAATATACCCGCGAAAACCATGGGTAACCCGCAACTCCCGCGCCACGCGCACCATCTCCTCCATCGTATGATCGGAGGAGCGGATGATGCCGGAGGACAGGAACAGCCCCTCGATATAGTTGCGCCTGTAAAACTCCAGCGTCAGCCAAACCACCTCTTCCGGCGTGAACCGTGCCCGCTCGACATTGCTGGAGGAGCGGTTGATGCAATAGGCGCAATCATAGATACAGAAATTGGTGAGCAGGATTTTCAAAAGCGAAATGCATCGCCCGTCCGGCGCATAGGCATGGCAGATGCCCGACCCTTCCGTGGAGCCCAGACCGCCCGATGCTGCGGAGTTGCGTTTTGTCGTGCCGCTGGATGCGCAGGAAGCATCGTATTTCGCCGCGTCGGAGAGAATGGCCAGCCGTTGCCTGATGGACTTCTTCATGGGTATGTTCACTATATGTTCCACAGACAAATGTCAATGACATAAGGTAACGCATTGATTACGTGAGAAAATATGTACGCCTCAAATTTGCTGGCATTTCGCTGTCGTCTTCTGATATAGTCGGCTCAGTTATGATTTTGGCATGGTTCCGGAGTTCCCCTCCGGAACCTGTTTCTTTTTGTGTCTGCAAGTAAAGCGACCGGAATGCGAAGGATAAAAAAATGGTAGAAAAAGTACCGATGACTCAGGGTGGATTCGTCAAGCTGCAGGAGGAGCTGCGCTGGCGCCAGCAGGAGGAACGCCCCCGTATCATCGAGGCGATTGCGGAAGCGCGCGCCCATGGCGACCTTTCGGAAAACGCCGAGTACCATGCTGCCAAGGAAGCACAGAGCCACAATGAAGGCCGCATCACCGAACTCGAAGACCTGACCGCACGTGCGGAAGTCATCGATCTTTCCAAGATGTCGGGCTCGAAGATCAAGTTCGGCGCCACCGTCAAGCTGGTGGATGAGGATAGCGACGAGGAAAAGACCTATCAGATCGTCGGCGATCAGGAAGCCGATGTGAAGGCGGGCCGCATCTCCATTTCCTCGCCCATCGCCCGCGCGCTCATCGGCAAGGAAGTCGGCGACAGCATCGAAGTCAACGCGCCTGGCGGTGCCAAGGGCTACGAGATTCTCGCGGTTCAGTGGGGCTGATGCCCTCACATGCAATGCGCCCCATGCGGGCGCATTGCTTTTTTGACGTCTTCATTCCCCGAATTAGCCGCAAAGACGGAAGCCCATCTTGTCCCACGTCAGTCTGAAAGATGTGCAGGTGCTTGCGCCGAACTTCAAACGCAGGCTCTCCGGCGTCACCTCCACCATTGTTCAGCTTATTCCGGTGCAGAACCGGCTGGGACAGAAGGTGGCCGTCATCGGCCCCGGCCTGCCGCCGCATCTGCCGCATGTGCGCTTCCGCGATCTCTGGCGGCTCTGGCAAAACGGCCCGCAGGGCGGCCCGCGTATCTGGCATGCCCGTCGCAACCTCGAAATGTTGCCGGGTCTTTTCATGCGTGACGTGCTGCGCATGAAGGTGAAGCTGCTTTTTACTTCGGCCGCACAGAGGCGGCATTCCGCCTATACACGGTTTCTGATTTCCAAGATGGACGCCGTGGTCGCGACCAGCACCCGCTCCGGCTCGTTTCTGGAAGTACCCAATCGCGTTGTCATGCATGGCGTCGATACCGACCTGTTCCATCCGGCAACCGGCCCGGAAGACACAATCGCGGCAACCGGCCTGCCGGGCCAATATCTCATCGGCTGCTTTGGACGGGTGCGCCACCAGAAGGGCACCGATCTTTTCGTGCGCGCCATGATCGAGCTTTTGCCCGCCCATCCGCAATGGACAGCCATTGTTTCCGGCCGGGTAACGGCGGAACACAAGGCTTTTGCCGAGGCACTTGAGGCCGATGTCAAGGCTGCCGGCCTTTCGGATCGCATCGTGTTTCAGGGTGAGGTGGACGACATCAAGCCGTGGTACCGGCGGCTGACGCTCTATGTCGCCCCATCCCGCAACGAAGGTTTCGGCTTGACGCCGCTCGAGGCCATGGCATCGGAGACGGCCGTCGTCACAAGCACTGCCGGCGCCTATGAGGAAATGATCGTCAGGGGTGAAACCGGCGCAGTCGTCGAGGCGGGTGACTACGCATCGCTCATGGATGCGATAAGGACCTATCTTGCTGACCCGGCTCTGGCCGAGAGCCATGCCCGTGCCGGTCTCGCGCATGTGCGCAGCACATTCCCGCTTGATAAAGAGGCCACGAGTCTCGGCGAAGTCTATGAGGCTTTGCGGCGCGGGTAACGCGTCTTAAGGCAGTAACGAAGCCTGCCGCTCAGATTTCCACGAGACCGACGCGCTTGACCTGCCGGATGGTGAGCATGGTGCGCACCGTATCGACATTTTCGTCCGCCGTCAGAACCTCGATGACGAAATCCTGAAATTCCGTCAGGTTTTTGGCCACGCAATGTAGCAGAAAGTCGCTTTCGCCCGACACCATCCAGGCCTGACGCACCAGCGACCAGCCGGCCGTTGCCGCCGCAAAAGCCTTCAGATTGCTGTCCGACTGGCGCTTGAGACCAACCATGCAGAAGGCGACGAGATCGAAACCGAGCTTCGGCGCGTTCAACATGGCGTGATACCCCTCGATCACGCCCGCCTCTTCCAGCTTGCGGACGCGCCGGAGGCAGGGCGGCGCGGAAATACCGACCCTTTCGGCCAGTTCCACATTGGTCATGCGCCCGTCGCGCTGCAATTCGCGCAGGATTTTCAGATCGATGGCATCGAGTTCGACGCTGGTCACGGAGGAGTACCTCGTTAAGCTGTGGAACTTCCTTGTACTATTCAGCGCGGGATTCGCAACATTATGCCACCGCCCGGTCACAAAATTGCGCGCGCATCCACAACTGCCTTGTTGGTAACGCAAGGCTGCCCTTGAATAAAGACACTAGACAACCTTAAATACCGGGCAACGAAGGGGTTGCGGCCTGTCCGCCGTCTTGCGGCCGGAGGGTTCTGGTGCCGAAAGTCACTGCTACCGAGAGGCCCCGCTATTGAAAGGAACGTTTCCATGTCTGCCCGCCACACCAAGGTATTGATCATCGGCTCCGGCCCCGCCGGTTATACCGCGGCGATCTACGCGGCCCGCGCAATGCTGAAACCCGTGCTGATCGCCGGCATGGAACAGGGCGGCCAGCTGATGATCACCACCGATGTCGAGAACTATCCGGGCTTTGCCGATCCGATCCAGGGTCCGTGGCTGATGGACCAGATGCTGAAGCAGGCGACGCATGTGGGCGCGGAAATCGTCAGCGACCTCGTCACCGAGGTTGAAACCAATGTTCGGCCTTTCGTGGTCAAGACCGATTCCGGTCAGGTCTGGACCGCCGATACGCTGATCATCGCCACCGGCGCCAAGGCCAAGTGGCTCGGCATTGAGAGCGAGCAGCATTTTCAGGGCTTCGGCGTTTCCGCCTGCGCCACCTGCGACGGTTTCTTCTATCGCAACAAGGATGTGATCGTGGTCGGCGGCGGCAACTCCGCCGTGGAAGAAGCGCTGTACCTCGCCCATATCGCCAAATCGGTCACCGTCGTTCACCGTCGCGATAGCTTCCGCTCGGAAAAAATCCTGCAGGAACGGCTGTTCGCCAAGGAAAACGTCAAGATTCTCTGGAACACGGAAATCGCCGAAATTACCGGTGCACCCGCAAAGCCGCCAATGCCGCCTTCCGTCTCCGGTGTGAAGCTGCGTGATACCAAGACCGGCACGATCAGCGAATTCCCCATCGACGGCGTCTTTGTCGCCATCGGCCATGCGCCGGCAGTCGAGCTGTTCAAGGGCAAGGTGAAGCTGAAAGACAACGGCTACATGTGGACCGCCCCCGATTCCACGGCGACCGACGTGGAAGGCATTTTCGCGGCTGGCGACGTCACCGACGACATCTACCGTCAGGCGATCACCGCCGCCGGCATGGGCTGCATGGCCGCGCTGGAAGCGGAACGTTATCTCACCGCGCATCAACCGCTTGCTGTCGCAGCGGAATAACCGAAAGGCAGGATAGGCATGGCAATGCCATTGGACTGGGATAAACTGCGCATTTTTCATGCCGCAGCCGAAGCAGGGTCTTTCACCCATGCTGCCGACAAGCTGCATTTGTCCCAGTCGGCCATTAGCCGTCAGGTCAGCGCGCTGGAGCAGGATGTCGGCGTCAAGCTGTTCCATCGCCACGCCCGCGGTCTCATCCTCACGGAACAGGGCGAGTTGCTGTACCGCACCGCCCATGACGTGCTGCTGAAGCTCGAAACGGTGAAGATGCAGCTCACCGAAACGACGGAGAAGCCGAGCGGCAAGCTGCGCGTGACGACGACCGTCGGTCTCGGCCAGGGCTGGCTGACGGACAAGGTGCAGGAATTCCTGCAGCTCTATCCGGAAATGTCGATACAGCTCATCCTCGACAATGAGGAGCTGGACGTGAACATGCGTCACGCCGATTGCGCCATCCGCCTGCGCCAGCCGCAGCAGTCGGACCTCATTCAGCGCAAGCTGTTCACGGTGCACATGCACGTCTACGCCGCGCCGTCCTATATCAACCGCCATGGTGAGCCGCAGTCGATAGAGGATCTGGACAATCACCGCATCATCTCCTTCGGCGAACCGGCGCCTAACTATCTGCTGGACGTCAACTGGCTGGAGAATGCTGGGCGGTCCTCCGACAATACGCGCACGCCGCATCTGCAGATCAACAGCCAGACCTCGATCAAGCGCGCCTGCCTGCTGGGAATCGGCATCGCCTGCCTGCCGGATTATATCGTCGGCCGCGATCCGGGCCTTATCCAGCTATCGCTCGCCGCAGATATTCCGTCCTTCGATACCTATTTCTGCTATCCCGACGAGATGAAAAACGCTGCAAAGCTGAAAGCCTTCCGCGACTTCATCGTGGCAAAGGCGCGGAACTGGAACTTCTGACGTTAAAATAATCGGCGCTCGGTTATAGTCTTTAAATTTCAATCACTTATCTTACGAAATACTCGAGCGGCGCGCCTGCGCCGCCCGGGAGCATTGCACATAAAATATACCGGAAATATCGAGGGCTGCGTGTTGCGCATGCCTGACCTGCACAAAAAAGAGTTGTTTCGTGCACAAAAAAGCACCATATCGCTCTCAGCTGATGCACACGGTGGCTTTTCCTCCCAGTTCCACCGCATCAGCTGTTCCCCTCTGGAGGTTTTTGACCTTCACACTTAAAGGGCCCTGGATCCATCCGGCGGCCCTCTTTTTTTACCCGCAAGAATTTTCTCCGAATTGGCGAAATATCACATGATGCAACCTTGTTTTGCATTATTCCCACACCCATATTTTAGTCAGCTGTCACGCTCGCTCAAGGCACGCGACAGCTGTTCCCCTCTGGAGGTTTTGACCTTCAAACTTATCAGGCCGCGGAGATATCCAGCGGCCTTCTTTTTTGGAAATGCCTGCCCGCCCCCTTGATCCTCACAGACGATCCTCACAGAGACGTGACTTGTATATCGATGATGACCGATATAAATATCGGACATGCCAGATATTGAAGAAGCACCGATGAACCCGGAGGAAATCCTCAAAGCCCTTTCGCACCCCGCAAGGCTGAAATTCCTGGAATGGCTGAAGTCTCCTGAAAGTCACTTCTGCCAGGAGCATCCCCTCAGCATGGGTGTATGCGCCAACCAGTTTCAGATCAGCGGCCTGTCGCAATCCACCGTCTCGTCGCATCTGGCGGTGTTGCAGGCAGCCGGCCTGATAAGGTCGAAAAAGGTCGGGCAATGGGTGTTTTTCGAACGCAACGAGGAAACCATCGACGCCTTCCGCAATTATCTGCAAGCCAATCTCTGAGCCTCCCAAGCTTTGAGCCTCGGGGTGTCGGACCGGAAACCGCAAGACGGTTTTCATTCCGGCACCCAGACAGAAAGACAGCGCGTCCCCCGCGCAATTTCGCCAACCGACCAGAAAGTGAAGTCGCATGACCAGTCTTTTCGAACCGGCACAGGCCGGCGATATCGCACTCGCCAACCGTATCGTCATGGCCCCCCTCACCCGCAACCGTTCGCCGGGCGCCATTCCCAACAATCTCAACGCCACCTATTACGAGCAGCGCGCCACGGCCGGGCTCATCGTCACGGAAGGCACGCCGATTTCCCAGCAGGGTCAGGGTTACGCTGACGTTCCCGGCCTCTACAAGCGGGAAGCAATCGCGGGCTGGAAACAGGTGACGGACAGCGTGCATTCTGCCGGTGGCAAGATCGTCGCGCAGATCTGGCATGTGGGCCGCATTTCCCACACCTCGCTGCAGCCGCATGGCGGCCAGCCGGTCGCGCCTTCCGCCATTCCGGCCAAGTCGAAGACCTATATCATCAATGATGACGGCACCGGCGCCTTTGCCGAAACCTCCGAGCCCCGTGCGCTCACCATCGACGATATCGGCCTCATTCTTGAGGATTACCGCAGCGGCGCGCGCGCAGCACTGGAAGCCGGTTTCGACGGTGTCGAAATCCATGCCGCCAATGGCTACCTGATCGAGCAGTTCCTGAAATCCAGCACTAACCAGCGCACGGATGATTATGGGGGCTCCATCGAAAACCGGGCCCGCTTCCTGCTCGAAGTTGTCGATGCCGTGGCGGAAGAGATCGGCGCAGGCCGCACCGGCATTCGCCTCTCGCCCGTCACGCCCGCCAACGACATTTTCGAAGCCGATCCGCAGCCGCTTTATAATTACGTGGTGGAACAGCTCGGCAAGCGCAATCTCGCCTTCATCCATGTCGTTGAAGGTGCAACCGGCGGCCCGCGCGATTTCAAGCAGGGCGACAAGCCTTTCGATTATGCCGCCTTCAAGGCCGCTTATCGCAATGCCGGCGGCAAGGGTCTGTGGATCGCCAATAATGGCTACGACCGTGAGAGCGCCATCGAGGCGGTTGAAAGCGGTAAAGTCGATGCCGTGGCTTTCGGCAAGGCCTTCATCGCCAATCCGGATCTGGTCCGCCGCCTGAAAAACGACGCGCCGCTCAACGAGCCGAACCAGCCGACCTTCTATGGCGGCGGAGCCGAAGGTTACACCGACTATCCGGCGCTTGCCTGATAATGGATAAAGCAAAGACGCCGCACTGCCCGAAAGCAGTGCGGCGTTTTCTTTCAGCGCAGGCTTCGCGCCTGCCGCGCGGCAAAATCGGAAAACGCGCCCATGACGAAGGCGTTAGGCACATGCAGCGCCTGCAGGAAGCCATTGCCCGTTTCCCGGCCGATGCTCATCAGGGCCACCTGAAGACAGTAAAGACCAAGCAGGGCCAGCGTGCGGGCAAGATTCGGCCGCAGATCGTCATATAGAGAAGCGAGAACCGCCAGCGACAGGATCGGAACGGCGATCAGAAAGCCGAGCCCCTTGTGCAGCGAAAGCAGCGATCCATCGTAATAGATCGACAGCCCGGCCAGCAGCACCTGCGCGAAGATCAGCACCGGCACGCTTGCCGAAATCACGGCAAACACGCGACGCCTCGCCGACATCCCATTCGCAATCGTGGCCATCACACCCTGCCCCCGGCATCGGCCGGATGAGAAAGGCTCGACGGCTGCGGCCTCTGCTCAAGGCAGTCGAGGCTCGCCAGTGTCGTCGCTACCGCAATGTCGATCGGTGTCCTGGGTTCCGTTCCGAGAAAATCCGTCAGCCTGCGATTGCTCATCCGGATCGGCATCTGCCAGAGATATTGCATTTCCAGCACTTCGCGGAACAGGGGAACGAAGGGAGCGGTCAATTTGATGCCCGACCAGGACAGCTGCCGCCTCTTGACCGGATGCCCGACAACCCGCTCGATGGCTTCAACCAGTTGCAGCCCGTCGAAATCCCAGAAACCTTCCATGTGATAGACGGCGAAAGCCGGAAGCTCGTCTGCGCGGTCCAGCAGCCGGCCAATGGTCTCGGCGACATCCGGCAGATAGGCCCATTGATGCCCGGCATATGGCGCGGCGGGATTCTGGACACTCCGGACCGGCTTTCCGGGTTTCACCAGCATCTGCGAAAACCAGTTGTTTCTCGCGTCCGGCCCAAAGAAATCCCCGGCGCGGACGATCAGTACCGGCACGCCGCGCATCGACGCCATTTTCAGCCGCCGCTCCATCTCCACACGCAATGCGCCCTTGCGGGTAAAAGGCTTTTGCGGACTGTCTTCCGTCAGAAGCGGAAAGGCGTCCGGGCCGAAATTATAGACGCTGCCCGGAAAGACGATCCGCGCCCCGCAGGCTTCGGCGGCGGCAATGGTATTGTCGAGCATCGGCAGCACCTGGCTTTCCCAGTTGCGATAGCCGGGAGGATTGACCGCATGGACGATGAGGCTCGCGCCTTTTGCCGCATCCATCACATCCTGCCGGTTCATGGCGTCCCCGGTCACACGTTCGACGCCATCCGTAGCGCCCGTTGACGTCCGCTGGCGCGTCATCGCCCTTACCTGCCATCCCCGTTGCTGCAGCATTCTGGAGACCTGACTGCCGACACCGCCATTCACCCCCAAAATCAGGGCCAGAGGCCGTTCATTCTGCGCTGTATTTGCGTTGTTTTCATATATCATCGCCGTACTCCTTGTTGTGGACTGGAGTATCGCCCCATTCCGCGGTATACGAAATTATCGAAATGAGTGGAGCGGCTATACAAAATCTTATGACACGAAACCGCGACATCAGCTGGGATTTCTATCGCACCTTCCTCAGCGTGCTGAGCGACGGTTCGCTGTCCGCCGCCGCCCGCGAGCTTGGCATCACCCAGCCGACGGCGGGACGTCATATCGGCGCGCTGGAAGAGGCCGTCGGCTTTCCGCTGTTCATCCGCTCGCCGCACGGGCTGATGCCGACGGAAGCAGCCCTTGCGCTCCGCCCCTATGCGGAAAATCTCGCGGCGACGACCGCCGCCCTCATGCGCGCGGCCTCCGGCGAAGTCGGTAAGATCGAAGGCACGGTGCGCATCAGCGCAAGTGATATCATCGGCGTGGAAATGCTGCCGCCGATCATCACGGCCATGCAGGAGGTTCACCCGCGGCTTGAAATCGAGCTTTCGCTTTCCGATACGCTGGAAGACCTTTTAAGACGCGAGGCGGATATCGCCATTCGCATGACCGAACCGCAGCAGGATGCGATCGTCATGCGTTATATCGGCAATTTCCGTCTGGGATTTCATGCGACGCGCGACTATCTGGCAAGAGCTGGCACCCCGAAGAGCATGGAAGATCTGAACCATCACCGAATGGTCGGTTTCGACCGCAAGACGCCTTTCATCCGGGCGGCCATCCAGCGGATGCGCTCGCTCGATCCGGACATACCCGATATTGAGGAAATTTCCTTTGAAATCCGCGCCGACAGCAATCTCGCCCAGCTTGCCATGATCCGCGCCAGCGCAGGCATCGGCGTCTGTCAGATAGGCCTGGCGCGCAAGGACCCCCGGCTCGTTCAGGTTCTTCCGAAAATCGACATCCCGCTCCACACCTGGGTCGCGATGCATGAAAATCTCAAGACCTCGCCGCGATGTCGTGCCGTGTTCAGCGCCCTCGTCGAAGGCCTCAAGGGTCATCTTAAAGAAACCGATCCGGGCGCACCGCCGAAACGGCGCTAATGCCGAACAACTCCCGGCAACGTGATCCCGGCTTTGCTGGAAATCCACGGATCGGTGATCAAAACGGTCTGGCCTGCTGCGTCGTCTTGTCGACCACCTCGGCTTCCGGCCGGTCGCCGCCCTGGCTGTATTCTTCATGCCAGTGGCCGCTCTCATCCTGATAGCTGATTTCCTCGTCATCGCCCCCCACCTGCTGTTCGGCGGCAACGATGCGCGCAGCCTCGACGGCATCCGCATAAGAAGGGAATGTTTCGGAATAAGCGCCGTTCATGCGGTAGGCAAAGCCTCCGTCATGTTCGACAATTTCATATACCACTTTGGTCATGCATGGTCCTCCTGCTTCGGTAGGCGACATGGCAACCACAACCGCGTTTCAAGCATTGCACCCGATGGGACACCGCGGCATGAGCAGCATGTCCTGCAACACCACTATCCTACCAAAAGCATTCAAGCGCAAATCCTGCTTGATCTGGGGGACGATACGTCACAGCCTGAGCCGATCAGGGGGAAGGGAAATCGATGGCGGGTTCTATTCTGAAACAGGAGCGCATGCTGCTGCTGGCGATACCGGCGGCAATCGCCGCCTATCTGGCCGAACATGCAATTTTCGAAGCCGGAAAAACAGCGGCGCTTATCGCCGCAGTCGTGCTGATAGGGCTCATCGTCCTCGTATCGATGCGGGTTGCCCATCACGCCGAAATCCTTGCCACCAAGGTCGGCGACCCTTACGGCACCATGATCCTGACGCTGTCGGCCGTTGCGGTGGAAGTGCTGATCCTCGCCATCATCATGAGCGAATCCAGTTCTCCCACTCTGGTGCGCGATACGATCTATTCCGCCGTGATGATCGACATCAACGGCATTCTCGGTCTCGCGGCGCTGCTCGGCGGTCTTCGCCACGGCGAGCAGCCCTATAATGACGATTCCGGCAAGACCTATGGCGTGATGATCCTCACCGCCATGGGTATTTCGATGATCGTGCCGGAATTCATCCCCAATGAAAGCTGGCATGTCTACTCCGCCTTCACCATCGTCGCGATGATCGCGCTTTACGCCCTGTTCCTCAAAATGCAGGTCGGCCCGCACAGCTATTTCTTCAGCTATGCCTATCCCCGCAAGGCGCATCCGGCCGGACAGGCATCGGACGGCCATGCGGAAGAGGAGGACGAAGGCAGCGTACCGCTCTCCATCGGCCTCATCATCGCCGGCGTGGTGCTGATCGGCGTGCTGGCGGAATTCATGTCGGCCTTCTTAAGCGAAAGCCTCGAGGGCACCAGCGCGCCGCCAGCGCTGATGGCGGTAGTGGTGGCGACGATCTCGGCATCGCCGGAAATCCTCACCGCGCTTCGGTCCGCCTTGCGAAACCGCATGCAGGCGGTGGTCAATATCGCCATGGGCGCATCGCTGTCGACGGTCATCCTCACCGTGCCCGTCATGGAGGGTATCGCGCTCTATACCGGCCAGCCCTTCATCATGGCAATGACCCCGGTTCAGACCGTCATGGTCTTCATCACCCTCATCGCCGCCGCCATCAATCTCAATGACGGCGAGACCAACGCGATTGAAGGAATGACGCATTTCATTCTCTTCGCCACCTTCATCATGCTGCTGTTTCTGGGGCTTTGACCAAAACGAAAAAAGCCCGGCATCGCTGCCGGGCTTCTTCATTTGAGATCACAACCGATCAGCGGCAATCGGCGCAGAAGCGCTGGATGCGCTTGCAGGCTTCTTCCAGCAGCGCTTCCGACGTGGCGTAGGAAATGCGGAAGTTCGGGCCGAGGCCGAAAGCCGATCCCTGCACGACGGCGACGCCTTCGGCTTCCAGAAGCTCGGAAACGAAATCCGTATCCGTCTCGATGACCTTGCCCGACGGCGCGGTCTTGCCGATCAGGCCGGCGCAGGACGGATAAACGTAGAATGCGCCTTCCGGAGCCGGGCAGCTGATGCCCTTCGCCTGGTTGAGCATGGAAACGACGAGGTCACGACGGCCTTCGAAGATTTTCTTGTTCGCCGGAATGAAATCCTGCGTGCCGTTCAAGGCTTCGACAGCGGCCCATTGCGCAATCGAGCTTGCGCCCGAGGTCTGCTGGCCCTGGATCATGTCCATGGCCTTGATCAGCGGCAGCGGGCCGGCAGCGTAACCGATACGCCAGCCGGTCATGGCATAGGCCTTGGAGACGCCGTTCATCGTCAGCGTGCGGTCATAGAGCGAAGGCTCCACTTCGACCGGCGTGACGAATTTGAAATCGCCATAGGTCAGGTGCTCATACATGTCGTCAGTCAGCACCCAGACATGCGGATGCTTGACCAGCACATCGGTCAGCGCCTTCAGCTCGTCGTGCGAATAGGCGGCGCCCGACGGGTTGGACGGCGAGTTGAACACGAACCACTTGGTCTTCGGCGTGATCGCCTTTTCCAGCGCTTCCGGCTTCAGCTTGAAATTGTCTTCCAGCGTGGCGTCGACGAAAACCGGCGTGCCGCCGCAGATCGCCACCATTTCCGGATAGCTGACCCAGTAGGGCGCCGGAATGATGACTTCATCGCCTGGGTTCAGGGTGGCCATGAAGGCGTTGAAGAGGATCTGCTTGCCGCCCGTGCCGACAATCGTCTGCTCCGGCTTGTAGTCCAGCCCGTTTTCACGCTTGAACTTGTCGGCAATCGCCTTGCGCAGTTCCGGAATACCCGAAACCGGCGTGTATTTCGTTTCGCCGCGCTTGATGGCGTCGATGGCCGCTTCCTTGATATTTTCGGGCGTATCGAAATCCGGCTCGCCGGCGCCAAGGCTGATCACATCGCGGCCCTTCGCTTTCAGCTCACGGGCTTTCTGGGTAACGGCGATGGTGGCGGATGGCTTTACGCGGGAGAGAATGTCGGCAAGGAAGGCCATTTTTAATCGGTCCTATTGGGGTTGACATCGGCAGAGGTTGGAAAACTCGTCATCTGCGGCATTTTCTATGTCGAAAGACAGGCCTTCTTTCAAGGTCAAAAGCCGGCTTATGTGCTGCATCGCAGAATTTAAACCTTCCTTAACCCGGAAGTAACGCTTGATACGCTACATTCGCGAGCCTAGAGGTCGTGTCTCTATAGCTGGTTGAAAAATGGCGCTCAAAAGCATCTTTTCCAGTCTTGTCCGCGAGGTCGATGGCACATGGTCCACGGCCTATAGCACCTTCAACCTGAAATCGGCCCTGCAGCCCATTTTCCGCCGCACGGCGAGCGGTATTCTCGACATCGATTCCTTTGAGGGTCTGGTGCGTCCCCATCGCAATGGCGAGCCGGTGACGCCGGGCGAATTCTTCTCGCTGGTCGCGCCGGAAGATATCGAAAATATCGACAGCATCCTGCGCACGATCCACATTCTCAACACCGGCCGGCTCAACCGGTCCCGCGCCCGCATCTTCGTCAATTTCCATCCGGGGCTGTTCCAGACTCCGGCCAAGATGCGCCAGGAAGTGGAGCGCATGCGTCTTGCCGCCCACGAAGCCGGCATGACGGCGGATCGCATCGTCTGCGAAATATCCGAGAAAAAAGCCTCCGATACGCAGATGGTCGCCGACTTCGCGTACCACATGCACGATATCGGCTTTCGCGTGGCGCTCGATGATTATGGCGCGGGCGATTCCGACATCGACCGGGTGAAGCTCATCAAGCCGGACTATGTGAAATTCGAAGCCGGCTGGGTGCGCGATTTCATGCAGAATTCGGCGGGCGCTGCCCTTCTGCGCGTCATCGTCAGCCAGTTTCGCGCCGATGGCATAGAGCCGGTCTTCGAAGGACTGGAAGCTGCATGGCAGGTCGATCTGTGCGAAGAACTCGGCGTCTTCTTGATGCAGGGCTACGTGCTGGCAAAGCCAGAACTTGCCCCGACTAGTTTCGACACACGTTTCCCGGAACTCGGCAGTGAATATTTCGCCTCGTCAAGGGTGGAAAGAGGCCCTGCGCCACCGGCATTTTTCCGGGAAGAACGCCCCGCCGATCCGCACCCGCTGCGCCAGACCCGGACCTTCGGAAAACGCGGCCTCTGACGCCAAATCCGCCCAAACGGCTCTCCTAACCGGCTTTGCCACAATATTGCCGCAATAAATGCCGCGGAACGCCAGAATTCGGTCTCCAAGCCGTCCATTTCGAAGCCTCTTTTATCCTTTAAGAACAGGGACAAGAGGCGACAGCCATGTTTACCAACGATCGGACTTCCGTTGAAAGGTTAAGGGCGCAGAGAACGCTGTTTTCCCTCTGGATGGCCGTTGCGGCGTTTCTTGTCATCGTCACCATGGCCGCCGGCATCGCAACCTCGGCCAATGCGGCTGCCCAGGCGGTCGATACCCTGCATACTTCCGCCATTCCGCAGGTGGCAGCGACGACGAAAGCGAGTCCCCACATCCTGCTCATCGTCCTTTCGGCCGCGGCCTTCATTGGCCTCGGCATTGGCGGCCTGACGCTCACCCGGCGCAGCCTGAAGGACGAGGCCCGCCGCTACAAATAAGCGGCCCTCCCCTCGACTTGCGGCATCGGCAGCTTGCTGCTAAAGCACCCGGAAACAGTCATCCGCATCGCGGATCGATATTTCAAAAATCCCCGAATTGCCGCGGCCGCGACTGAATGATCTTCCGGCCCTGCCGTGCTGGTGCCAACAATGACGCGTATTCAGGCCAATATGCTGCTTCTGCTCGCCGCAGCAATCTGGGGAGGCGGCTTCGTCGCGCAATCCTCCGCCATGGCGTCTATTGGCCCATTCTGGTTCGTCGGCCTGCGTTTCGCCATTGCCGCCATCGCCGTGCTGCCCTTCGCGTTCATGGAAACACGGTCGCTGAAATCGCCGCCGCGCCGGCGCGAAATCGGCAGCTTCATCCTCGTGGGTCTGGCCCTGTTCGGCGGCGCCACCACCCAGCAGGTCGGGCTCCTGACCACGACCGTCACCAATTCCAGCTTCCTGACCGGGCTCTACGTCATCTTCGTACCGGTGATCGCCGTCGTGCTTTACCGCCGTCATCCCCACTGGATCGTCTGGCCATGCGCGCTGATGATGCTGGGCGGCATATTCCTGCTCTCCGGAGGCGCATTCGAGGCGCTGACCACCGGCGATATTCTCAGCATCATCTGCGCCTTTTTCTGGGCGATCCAGATCACGCTTGCCGGGCGCTTCGTCTCTGAAAGCGGAAGGCCGCTGGCGCTTTCCTGCACCCAGTTCGCCGTTTGCTCCCTTCTTAGTTGCATGATCGGCGTCGTGTTCGAGCCGATCAGCATGGCCTCCATCGAGGCGTCGCTGGCGGAAATCCTCTATGTCGGCCTCGTCTCCTCCGGCCTCGCCTTCGTTTTGCAGGTCATCGGCCAGCGTTACACCACCGCCCCGCAGGCCGCGATATTCCTGTCCTCGGAAGCGCTTTTCGGCGCTTTGCTGGCTTCGGTCTTCCTGAAGGAAACCATTTCAAGCGCCGGCTACATCGGCTGCCTGATCATATTCGTCGCGATCCTGATCGTGGAACTGGTGCCGGAATTGACGCGCAAACGGCAAAAAACCATGGCTGGAACAGCCTGACGCAAAAAGAACTTATTTTTCTCTTTCCGCCATAAATCCAGATAGGGCATTCAAATTTTGCCGTGAAATCCTGCGGTAAACGGCAATTATTTCATCAACTGTCGCTTCTGCGGAAAAAATATGCGATTGCGCAATCTTATTCTACCGCAGGTTTTTTATCTGACAAAAAGCCCGTGAAAACTTTTGCTTGCCAATTTTCGATAAACGCATCACTCTACCGCGGTTCGGGCAATTTGCGAGCATGGGAAGGCCTATAATTTTGCGCACTGGGGACGCTATAAACCTCGGGCGGTGGGACGAAAAACGTTGGATGAGAACGCCATTACTTCCCGCTGCGAAGGTCCATTTTCTCAATAGTCAAAAACTGCCTGCCAACGCCCACGCGGGGCAAAACTGTAATGCTGCCTGTAGCTGAACGCGGGCAGAGCGAAAAGGACCTGATGCATGGCCGAAACTGGCACCGTAAAATTCTTCAATACAGACAAAGGCTTCGGCTTCATCAAGCCAGACAATGGTGGCGCTGATATCTTTGTTCACATCTCTGCCGTACAGGCTTCTGGCCTGTCCGGACTTTCAGAAAATCAGAAAGTGAGCTTCGACACGGAACCGGATCGTCGCGGCAAAGGGCCGAAGGCAGTCAATCTGCAGATTGCTGGCTGACCCTAAAACGGCTTTCTTTTCTAGTTGAAGCCCGGCAGGAATGCCGGGTTTTTTTGTGCGGTCCCGCAGGCCTTAGGGCATTTCCAGGAAAAGTGGAATCCGGTTTTCCGTCTGGAAATGCGGAAAAACTCTAATGGGCCGGCGCTCAGAGCCCCTTGAGATAGGGGTTGGTGAGCCGTTCCTCGCCCAGCCGTCCACCCGGACCATGGCCGCAGATGAAACCGACATCGTCACCCAGCGGCAAAAGCTTGTCGCGGATGGACGCCATCAATTGCTCGTGGTTTCCGCCCGGCAGGTCCGTGCGCCCAACCGATCCCGAAAACAGCACGTCGCCGACATGGGCGAAGTTCTGGTCGCGGTTGTAATATATCACGTGGCCGGGCGCATGACCTGGGCAATGATAGACCTCGAAGACGTGGTCTCCAAATGAGACCTTGTCGCCTTCCTTCAACCATGTATCAGGCACCACATTCTTCAGACCGCTGATGCCGTATTTATCCGCCTGCACCTCGATCCTCTCCAGCAGAGGCCGGTCGTCCTCATGCGGCCCGATAACCGGCAGCGACAGCTTTTCACGCAGTTCATCGGCACCGCCGGCATGATCGAGATGCCCGTGCGTCAGCCAGATTTCCTTCAGCGTGATGCCGTTTTCAGACACGACCTGGAGAATGACGTCAACATCCCCACCGGGATCGACGACGACGCCCTCTTTGGTGTCCTGATCGAACAGGATGGTGCAATTCTGCTCGAATGGCGTGACCGGAATAATGCCCGCCTGCAATTTTCCCATATCCTGTATCTCCTGTCTGAAAGCTCCAGCCTCCTATAGCCTGCGACCGGGTGCGGCACAATGGCGGCGGAAAAGACGGCGACTTCCGGCGACTGAAGCAGTCTAAAATATAATTGGAAACAGTGAGATAGCAATAAATCCTCGGCTGATGGCGGGAATTGCCGGCAAAAAATGTGGAACGCCCCGATGGTTGCGACGTTGTAGCTCCAGTCTTGAAAGGAGTGAGACACATGGACAAGACGCTTAAAATGCTCATGGCTGGCGGCGCCTTCGCCTTGATGGCCGGTTTCGCGAACGCCGCCATGGTCGCCACCACCGCATCGGATATTTCCGTTCGCTCAGGCCCCGGTGAAGACTATCCCGAAGTGGGACTGGCCACCCGCGGCAGCAATGCGGTTCTGGATGGCTGCATGGAAGGCAGCAGCTGGTGCCGGATCGAAGTCAACGGTCTGCGCGGCTGGGCCCACGCCGATTATCTGAATGTCATGTATGAGGGCTCTCCGGTCATTCTCGAACAGCGCCGCTCGGAACTCAGCGTGCCGGTTGTGACCTACGAAACGACCTCGAGCGTGCAGGCAGAGCCCAATCCCGGCGATCCGAACCTCGGCCGCGTCGGTGAGGTCGATCCGCCGCAATCGGTGATCACCTACATTGACGAACATCCCGCAGACACCGTCACCTATGACGGCGACATAGCCGTCGGCAGTGTGTTGCCGTCGGATACGCGTCTCGTCGAAATTCCGGACTATCAATATCGTTATGTCCGGGTGAACGACGTGCCGGTTCTGGTAGAACCTTCGACGCGACGGATCGTTTACGTCTATCAGTAAACGCACGGCGGACATCAAGAGACGGATGAAGAGCGCGGAGTTTCCGCGCTCTTTTCTATTTCCGGTAAAGGTCACTCAGGATTCCAGTTGCACCCGCACCCGCGCCATATTATCCACCGCAACAGAAAATGATCGCGGCATTCTCCCGAGCGGACGCATTTTCGGCTATGTTTACAGAATATTGGCGCATCGACGCCTGTCAGCCTATGATCAGACAGCCGCAGAATATGAAGGAACCGTAGTGCCACCGCAATCGCTTAAAACCGCAGCCGCCAGGCAGACACCGGCACTCCCGAAGGTTGACGACGGCAAGATCGACTTCGACACGATCGAGGCGCTGTTTTTCGCCTATCGCGATTTCGTCTCCGATCCAGATGTCATTCTGTCGAAGCTAGAATATGGGCGGGCGCATCACCGGGTGGTCTATTTCGTCAGCCGTCAGCCGGGCATGACGGTGGCGGATCTGCTCGATACGCTGCAGATTACAAAGCAGAGCCTTGCCCGTGTGCTGAAGCAATTGATCGACGACGGTTACATCCGCCAGATGGCGGGCCCGGAAGACCGCCGCCAGCGCAGGCTTTACCCCACGCTGACGGGCCGTGAACTGGCGCTGGCGCTGAGCGAGCCGCAATCGCGCCGCATCGACCGCGCGCTGGAAGGTCTCGGGCCGGACGCCCGCGCCTGCGTGCGCAAATTCCTGGCGCAGATGCGCAGCCCGACGACGACCACCACCGTGGAGGACGAGTGACGATGGCGACAGCACCGACAAAACGTCCACCGGCGGATGACGATGCGGCCCATCTCCTGATCGTCGACGACGATGCCCGCATTCGCGATCTCCTGCAGCGCTTTCTGGGCGACAAGGGCTATCGCATCTCCGTGGCGGCAGATGCCGCCGAAGCACGGCGCAAAATGGTGGGCATCCGTTTCGACCTGCTCATCCTCGACGTGATGATGCCGGGCGAAAACGGACTTTCGCTGACCCGTTCGCTGAACGAGGACAAATCCGTGCCGGTCATCCTTCTGACCGCCCGGTCGGAAGCGGATTCGCGCATCGCCGGGCTGGAAGCCGGAGCGGACGATTATCTCGCCAAACCCTTCGACCCGCGCGAGCTCGTCCTTCGCATCAACAACATCCTGCGGCGCAATACCTCGCCCGATACGCCCAAGATCGAACAGATCATGTTCGGCCCCTACAGCTTCTCCATCCCCAAAAAGGAATTGCGGCGCGGCCCCGAAACGATCCGCCTGACGGATCGCGAGCAGGAGATCATGCTGCTTTTTGCGCTGCGCGCCGGCGATACCATTCCCCGCCACGAGCTGGTGGAAGCGGAATCGGAAGTGGGCGAAAGAACCATCGACGTGCAGATCAACCGTCTTCGCCGAAAGATCGAGGACGACCCTGCCAATCCTGTCTATCTGCAAACGGTGCGCGGCATCGGTTACCGCCTGAGCGTGGACTGACGAGCACCCAACGAAGGGCGAACGCACGGCCATGGCGAGCCTCGATTTTCTCAGCACGGTCAGAAACAGCGGCGTGGCCAAGGCCTGGCGCATGTCGGGCAGATGGCTGCGCCACTGGCTGCCGACCGGCCTCTACACCCGTTCGCTGCTCATCATCATCCTGCCGATGATCCTGCTTCAGGCCGTGGTCGCGGCCGTTTTCATGGAACGTCATTGGCAGCTCGTGACAGAGCGCCTCTCCTCCGCCGTGACGCGCGATATCGCCGCGATCATCGAGCTTCTGCAGACGGACCCGGAGGAAGACGACTATCAACGCGTCATCCGCATCGCCCGCGACAAGCTGGGTTTGAGCGTCTATATCGAACCGAAGGCGGATCTGCCTGCTCCAAGACCTGAGCCGCTGTTTTCGATCCTCGACAGGATTCTGGCGGATCAGTTAACGCAGCAGATCGGCCGACCGTTCTGGATCGACACCTATGGCAATGGTTCATTGGTCGAAATCCGCGTCCAGCTGGAAGACAAGACCCTGCGCGTCTTCACCAGCCGCAGCGCGGCCTATGCCTCCAACACCCATATCTTCCTTGTCTGGATGGTCGGGGCATCGCTGGTGCTGATCGCCATCTCCATCCTCTTCCTGCGCGGGCAGATCAAACCCATCGAAGCGCTCGCCAAGGCGGCGGAAAACTTCGGCAAGGGCCAGAAGATCAGCGGCTATTCCCCGCGCGGTGCGGATGAGGTGCGGCGCGCCGGCCTCGCCTTCATATTGATGCGCGAGCGTATCGAGCGGCAGATGGAGCAGCGCACCGCCATGCTGAACGGCGTCAGCCACGACCTGCGCACCATCCTCACCCGCTTCAAGCTGCAATTGGCGCTCGCGGGCGACAATCCCGACCTCGAAGGGCTCGACAAGGATGTCGAGGACATGCAGTCGATGCTGGAGGCCTATCTGACCTTTGCCCGTACCGATGTCGAAGAGGATGTCGGCACGCTGGAGCTTCCGGCCCTTCTCGAAAAAATCAGCCATGATTTCGAGCTGCACGGCAAGAAATTCAGCTACGAACTCTATAATATCGAGCGGATCATCGCGCGGCCGAACGCGCTGTCCCGGCTCGTCGCCAATCTTGCCGAAAATGCACGGCGCTACGCCGGCAATCTCCACATCGATATCCGCAAGGCGCCGCGTTCCATCATCATGACCTTTGACGATGACGGGCCGGGCATTCCGGAGAACTCACGCGAGGACGTGTTCAAGCCGTTCTTCCGGCTGGACGAGGCGCGCAACCTCAATGCTTCGGGCACCGGCCTTGGCCTTTCCATCGTTCGCGATATCGCCCGCAGCCACGGCGGCGATGTGACGCTCGATGAAAGCCCGATGGGTGGATTGCGGGTAATCGTCAAAATTCCGGCTTAAAGCACCGGATCGGAAAGTGTGACCCGGACTTGCCGTTTCCATTTACTCCGGCACTGAGCCGTCGTGTTCCATCAGCACATTTTCTCGCCGTTCGGTACTGGCCGTTCAACGGCGGCAAGCACGATATCGCCATTGGCATCGGCAAAACCGAGCGTCAGAACCTCGGACCGGAAAGGGCCGATCTGGCGCGGCGGAAAATTCACCACGCCCAGAACCTGCCGGCCGACAAGGCTTTCCAGCGTATAATGCACCGTGATCTGCGCCGAGGATTTCTTGACGCCGATCTCCGGCCCGAAATCGATCTTCACCTTGAAGGCAGGCTTGCGCGCCTCGGGAAAAGGCTCGGCTTCGATGATGGTGCCGACGCGGATATCGACCTTCTCGAAATCGGCATAGGAAATTTCACCGCTCATGGCCCGCCCCTTCAGCCCGCCAGCTCTTCGGCGCGCGTTTTCGCGGCAGCGACCGCCCTGTCGAACAGGGGCTGCATGCCGTCTTCGGCCATCAAAACGGACAGCGCCGCAGCCGTGGTGCCGCCCGGCGAGGTGACGTTCTGGCGCAGGCGCGCCGCTTCGTCGGAGGATTGATGCAGAAGCTCACCGGCGCCGGCCACGGTCTCGCGCGCCAGACGCATGGCCACATCCGCGGGCAGACCGGCCTTGCGACCGGCTTCGGCCATGCATTCCACCAGGTAGAAGACATAGGCCGGGCCGCTTCCCGAAACCGCGGTCACTGCGTCGATATCGCTTTCGGCATCCACCCATTCAACCGGGCCGCTGACTTTCAGCAGCCCGTCCACCACCGTTTTAAACTCCGGCGTCACCAGCTCGTTGGCATAGGCCCCCGTGACGCCGCGGCCGACCATGGCCGGTGTGTTGGGCATGGCACGCACGGCGGCAACCTTGCCGAAATGCGAAACGAACGTGCCGATGGTGGTGCCCGCCGCAATGGAAACGACGACCGTATGCGGGCCCAGCAGGGGTTTCAGTGAGGGCAGTACGGCTTCCATCATCTGCGGCTTCACCGCCACGAAAAGAATTCCGGCCTTTACACCCTCGGGCACGCCTTCGCTATGGGTGGCTCCGGCTTCCGCAATCGTCGTCCGCATCGCGTCGGAAGGGCGCGGATCGATCACGATGACCTGCGATCCCGGCACGCCCTTTTTCAGCCAGCCTGAAAGCAGAGCGCCGCCCATATTGCCGGCGCCCACCAGGACGAGCGGCCCGGAAGCCTTATATACCATCTTACGCTTCTCCGACGGTCTCGAACATGACCGCTTCGATTGCACTTTTCGCATCCAGCCCCGACCAGACGACGAACTGGAATGCCTGATAATATTGTTCGCAGGCTTCCAGAGCGCTGGAAAGCAGCACTTCCACCTGCTGGTTGTTCGGTTCGGCGCCGCCCGCCAGAAGCAGGGACTGGCGGAAGATAACCACATCTTCCTGCCGCCACAGATCGAAATGCCCCATCAGCACCTGACCGTTGACCTGGGAGAGCAGACGAATGACTTCGTTGACGCGCTGGTCCGGCACCTTGATGTCGAAGGCGCAGGCAAGATGCAGCGCCTCGAACTCTTCCATCCATGAAAAGGAAACGTGATAGTCGGCCCAGTGACCGGCGACTGTCATGGCGATCTCATCTTCGCCCGAACGTTCGAACGACCAGTCGTTCGAGGCCGCGACGATCTCGATCATGTCCACGGGATTGGACTGACGCTCAATTTCAAATTCTATCAGACTCATGCGGCACCTTCTCAGCCGGTAGGAATGTCCTGTTTTGAACGCCGGGCACAAAACGCACATACAAACCGGGATAAACATTTGAGACGATTGCCCGACACCACCAGAATTACGCATTCACCCTGTCTGGAGCTTACCAGGTCTTTTCGAATCATCATTTAAAATCAGTGTATAATGGCCGAGTCCTGCTGCCACCCCTTCCCCGCCATTTTTGCTTTTTGAACAGTGGATATCTCCTCCCCCATCACCTCAGGCGAGATACATAAGCGACTCTGCCGATTGCGTTTTTTGGAAGTGTCCACAGGCCCAAAAAATTCGCGCCGGAGGGATGTTTTTAACAACCGGGAGTCATTTCGGGCGGAATGGGCCGAAAACAAAAAGTCCCGGAATCGCAAGCGATCCGGGACCCGTCGAAAAAAGCGTTAAAAAATCAGTCCTTGGCGGCGGAAAGCTTCGCTTCCAGAGCCTCGATACGGGCGCGCAGCGCGTCGTTTTCATCACGCGCCTGAATGGCCATTTCGCGAACGGCATCGAATTCCTCGCGCCGGACGACGTCCAGACTGTTCAGCCAGCGATCCGCCTGGGCGTGAAAAGCGGCTTCGGCTTCCTTGCGCACACCCTGCGCCGCGCCGGCCGCATCGGTCATTAGCTTGGCGAATTCATCCAGAAAGCGGTTGGTGCCTGTCGTGCTCATGGCGCTCATCCTTCGTCGGTTCAGGGGCATCGTCTTGCCCGCTGTTGCTAGCCTTCAGGTAGGCACTCCATCGCCGCCTTGCAAGCGAAATCGAAAAATCGCAAGAGCTTGCATGGCCTTTGCTATCTTAAGCCGCAGCTTGAAGAATAACCTTGACCGCCGCCATCGCAATCGCCATTTTCCTTGGCGTCAGGGAGACCGGTGAGCATCATCGCCCGGCCCCTTGAGGCAATGGCTCGTTCCGTTGTCCGCCCCGCAACGATGACGGAATATACGGATTGTTAGCCGCTCCCACCCAACTCGCCATCATGCCCTTCCCCAATATCGATCCGGTAGCGCTGTCCCTCGGCCCGCTCTCGATCCACTGGTACGGTATCGCCTATGTCGCCGGCATCATGCTCGGCTGGTTTTATGCCCGTCGCCTCGCCCGCACGGATCGCCTGTGGCCGAACGAGACGTCGCCGATTTCGGCGCAGCATCTTGACGATTTCATCCTCTGGGCAGCCGGCGGCATCGTGCTCGGCGGGCGCATCGGCTACATCCTGTTTTACGATCTCGCCGCCGTCGCCGCCAATCCCATCAGGGCAATCGAGATATGGAATGGCGGCATGTCGTTCCATGGCGGCCTGATCGGCACCACCATCGCCATGATCCTTTTCGCCCGCAAGAACAGCATTCCGGTCTGGAGCATGTTCGACATCGTCGCGGCCGTAGCACCCATCGGCCTGCTGTTGGGGCGCATCGCCAATTTCATCAATGGCGAATTGTGGGGGCGCATCGCCGACGTGCCGTGGGCGGTCGTCTTCCCGACCGGCGGCCCCTTCGCGCGGCACCCGAGCCAGCTTTATGAAGCGGGCCTCGAAGGCCTTGTGCTCGTCATCGTTCTTGCAATCGCCATCTATGCCCTCAGGGCGCTGAAGACGCCCGGCGTCGTCACCGGCATCTTCGTCTGCGGTTACGCGCTGTCGCGCATCTTCGTGGAGTTCTTCCGCGAACCGGACGCCCAGATCGGTTATCTCGCCGGCAACTGGCTGACCATGGGCATGGTGCTCTCCACGCCGATGTTCGCCCTCGGCCTCTGGGCGGTTCTGCGGGCGCGCAGCGCGGCAAAAAGCGCCTGAACGGTATGACCCGCCATGACGACACCGCTCGCGCAACGCATCAAATCACTTATCCGGCTCAACGGTCCGCTTAGCGTTACCGACTTCTTCTCGCTCTGCCTCGCCGACCCGGAGCACGGTTATTACAGGAGCCGCGAGCCCTTCGGCCGTTCGGGCGATTTCATCACCGCACCTGAAGTCAGCCAGCTTTTCGGCGAAATGCTCGGCGTTTTCGTGGTCCATGCCTGGCAGAGGCACGGCGCGCCCATGGAAACCCAGCTGGTGGAAATCGGCCCCGGCCGCGGCACCATGATGTCGGACATGCTGCGCGTCATCCGCCGCATCGCACCGCCGCTTTACGAGACGATGCGGGTGCATCTGGTCGAAACCAGCCCCCGCCTTTCCGCCATCCAGAAGGAAACACTGGCCGCACATGCGGGCAGACTGACCTGGCATGACAGTTTCGACGACGTGCCGGAAGGTTTCCTGCTCCTCGTCGCCAACGAGCTTTTCGACGCCATTCCGATCCGGCAATTCATAAAGACGCCGCAGGGTTTCCGCGAAAGGGTCGTCAGCCTCGACGCCAATGACGAACTTGTGTTCTCGACCGGGCTTGCCGGCATAGACCCGGCTTTGCTGCCGCCGCAGCCGGAACGGCAGCCGATTGGAGCCATAGTCGAGATTTCGCCTGCCCGCGAAGCCGTGATGACCGCGATCTGCCAGCGCCTCTCCGCCCATGGCGGCACGGCGCTCGCCATCGATTACGGCCATCTGGTCGCCGGTTATGGCGATACGTTGCAGGCCATGCGCAACCATACCTTCGACCCGGCGCTTGCGCATCCCGGCGAAGCCGATCTCACCAGCCATGTCGATTTCGAAAGCCTCGTGAAAACGGCCGAAGCAACCGGCGTACACGTCAACGGCACCCTGAGACAGGGCGACTTTCTCTATGGTCTCGGTCTCAAGGAGCGTGCGGCCGCACTTGCCGCCAAGGCCACGCCCGACCAGACGCTGGAAATCGCCGAAGCGGTCAACCGCCTCGCCGGCGAAGGGGCCGGCAAGATGGGGGAACTTTTCAAGGTCATCGCCGTTTCAAGTCCCGCGCTTCATCTCCTGCCGTTTCGCGCGGTGGATTGACAGCGCAATCACCTCTGGGCCAACATCGCCGCGACACACGAAGCAGGCACACTGCATCACACACGCCGCGCAACGCCGCGGCAACCGGAAACATCTCGCTTAACCGTATCTCACTGGCCAACAGCGATATTCTCCAAGGAACTCCCGCACCATGCAGAACGCAACGCTGCCGCTCCCCATCCAGAGTCCCCTGCTCGCCGACTACAGCAAAAACCGTATCCGCCACGGTTTTTTCACCCGACAGGGCGGGGTGTCGGAAGGGCTTTATCAGGGCCTCAATGTCGGCCTCGGCTCGCATGACGAACCGGAACGGGTGCAGGAAAATCGTCGGCGCGTAACGCAATGGTTCGGCCTGTCGGCGGAGCGCCTCGCCACCGTGCACCAGATCCATTCCCCCGATGTTCTCGTGGTCGATGAAACCTATGACGGCAGCCGCCCGCAGGCCGACGCCATGGTAACCGCGACACCGGGTTTCGTGCTTGGCGTGCTGAGCGCCGATTGCGGCCCGATCCTGTTTGCCGATGCGGAAGCCGGCGTCGTGGGTGCGGCCCATGCCGGCTGGAAAGGCGCGCTGTTCGGCGTGCTCGAAAACACCATCGAGACCATGACGACGCTCGGCGCCAGCCGGGAGCGCATCGCCGCCTCGCT
This sequence comes from Agrobacterium sp. CFBP 3001, assembly GCF_027871605.1. NCBI lineage: Bacteria > Pseudomonadati > Pseudomonadota > Alphaproteobacteria > Hyphomicrobiales > Rhizobiaceae > Agrobacterium > Agrobacterium sp. CFBP 3001. The sequence continues at coordinate 128,908 of NZ_JAQAHD010000012.1, read as the reverse complement.
CGGCCCTTCCATCAGCCAGAACAATTATGAGGTCGGTCCGGAATATGTGGCGCGTTTCACCGATATCGATCCGGCCTATGCGGATTATTTCGCCGCGACGGAGAAGGAAGGCCACGCATTGTTCGACCTCAAGCAATTCACCATCGACCGGCTGACGAAAGCCGGTGTGAGGGCGGAAAATCTCGGCCTCTGCACCTATCCCGACGAACATCGCTTCTATTCCTACCGCCGCACCACCCACCGCGCCGAACCCGATTATGGCCGGCAGATTTCCGCAATCGCAATTCTGGAGGACTGACATGGCCCTGCATTTCGAGCTTTCGGAATTCGATGCCCGCCGCGAGCGTCTGCTCGCCAAAATGGCCGAGGAGAAGCTGGACGCCCTGCTGCTTTTCGCGCAGGAAAGCATGTATTGGCTGACCGGCTATGACACGTTCGGCTACTGCTTCTTCCAGACGCTGGTGGTCAAATCGGACGGCTCCATGACGCTTCTGACCCGCTCGGCGGATCTGCGCCAGGCCCGCAATACCTCCATCATCGAGAATATCCTGATCTGGGTCGACCGGCCCAATGCCGACCCGACGCTCGATCTGAAGAACCTGCTGAGCGATCTCGACCTGCTGGGTGCAAAGATTGGCGTCGAATACGACACGCACGGCATGACAGGCCGCGTCGCCCGTCTGCTGGACAACCAGCTCGCCAGCTTCTGCCAGATGAGCGACGCTTCCTATCTCGTCAGCACACTGCGGCTGGTCAAAAGCCCGGCCGAGATCGCCTATGCGCGCAAGGCGGGCCAACTGGCCGATGCGGCTCTGGACGCGGCGCTGCCGCTCATCAGGCCCGGCGCGGACGAGGCCGCAATTCTCGCGGCAATGCAGGGAGCGGTTCTGGCCGGCGGCGGCGATTACCCCGCCAATGAATTCATCGTCGGTTCCGGCGCGGATGCGCTGCTGTGCCGTTACAAGGCCGGCCGCCGCAGGCTCGACGACAAGGATCAGCTGACGCTGGAATGGGCCGGCGTCAGCGCGCATTACCATGCCGCCATGATGCGCACGGTGGTGATCGGCGAACAGGACTTCCGCCAGAAGGAGCTTTACAGCGCCTGCCTGCAAAACCTCACCGCCATCGAAGAGGTGCTGCGACCGGGCAAGACCTTTGGCGATGTCTTCGACGTGCATGCCCGCGTGATGGACGAACGCGGCTTGACCCGCCACCGGCTGAACTCCTGCGGTTATTCGCTGGGCGCGCGCTTCTCGCCGTCCTGGATGGAGCATCAGATGTTCCACGCCGGCAATCCGCAGGAGATTACCGCCGACATGACGCTTTTCGTGCATATGATCGTGATGGATTCCGATTCCGGCACGGCCATGACGCTCGGCCAGACCTATCTGACCACCGACGGCGCACCGGAGCCGCTCTCGCGCCACAACCTCGATCTTCTCACAGCTTAAATCGCTGCCGGGTTTGACAGAGCGGGAAAACCGCCCTTACATTGCGCCACCTTGGGCAAGAAGGAGCGGAACATGAGAGGGAAAATCGCATGAGCCGGACGGGGTTCACCCCCCTTTTTCCGGCCATCATTGTTCCAGCGATGATGCTGGCCCTGTCAGGCTGCAACACGACGGAAGCGCTTACACCGCAGGTGGATGTCGGCCACAATGCCTCGCAGTCGACACCCGTGACCCAGGGCGATCTCGACCAGATGGCCGCCGCCGCCGACCGCGCGCCCACGGGCGCTCCGGCAACCGCAACATCCGTTCCCGCCTATGCGCCGCAAAACTCGTTGCAGGCGCAGGCACAGGCGCTGTCCAACGGCAGCCAGTATGGCGAGCCGCTTCGCCAGAACCAGACCGCAACCCAGCCACCGGCGGCCGCTCAACCCGCTCCCGCGCAGCAGACGGCATCGCTTGCGCCTGCCTCTTCCGCAAACTCCATCCGCTTCCTGCCGATCATCGGAGCGCCGGTTCAGGCGGTGACGCCGCTGTCGCGCCAGCTCGGGGCCGAAGCGCGGGCGAAGGGGCTGACCATCCGGGCCTCAAACGACAATTCGGCCGAAAACATCCTGAAGGGATATTTCTCCGCCTTTGCCGATGGCGCCAAGGTCAATGTCGTCTACGTCTGGGACATTCTGGACGCCAATGGCGTGCGGCTTCACCGCCTGCAGGGGCAGGAAACGGTGGCGGCAAAAGGCAGCGATCCATGGGCCGCCGTGACCGACAGGGTCATGCAGGATATCGCTGCAAAAACGCTCAACGACTATTCGTCATGGAAGCAGTCTCAACAGGGATGAGGTGAAAACGGCGGGAGAAGTCACAGAGATTTCACGAAAATCATTGCGAAAGCGCGGAGTCCTCTTGCAATCGGAAGCAACAGCGCTATTAAGGCGCGCATGGCAACAAGGCGTATCCGGCAAAGGCTTTTCAGCCGGATGTTCCTCCCCTTGAACGACGCTTGGTTACGGTGGATTGAGCCCCGTGATGCAAGGCGATGGCATGGAAACAGGCGGCCGCAATGAAGGTTTTCGCAGGCAATTCGAACCGGCACCTTGCCGAAGCGATCTGCAAGTATCTTAACGTTCCTCTCGGAAATGCCACTGTAAAGCGGTTTGCTGACCAGGAAATATTCGTAGAAATCAGCGAGAACGTGCGCGGCGAAGACGTTTTCATCGTCCAGTCCACCTCCTTCCCGGCAAATGATCATCTGATGGAACTGCTCATCATGATCGACGCCATGCGCCGCTCCTCTGCCAAGCGCATCACCGCGGTGCTGCCTTATTTCGGTTACGCCCGCCAGGACCGCAAGGCCGGCCCCCGCACCCCGATTTCCGCCAAGCTCGTCGCCAATCTGATCACCGAAGCCGGCGCCGACCGCGTTCTCACCCTCGATCTCCATGCCGGCCAGATCCAGGGCTTCTTCGATATCCCCACCGACAATCTCTTCGCAGCGCCCATTCTCGCCCGCGACGTGAAGGACCATTACGACACCAACAATGTCATGGTGGTTTCGCCCGACGTTGGCGGCGTGGTTCGCGCCCGTGCACTCGCCAAGCGTCTCGACTGTCTTCTGGCCATCGTCGACAAGCGTCGTGACCGTCCGGGCGAATCCGAAGTCATGAACGTCATCGGCGATGTCTCCGGCAAGGACTGCATCCTCATCGACGACATCGTCGATTCCGGCGGCACGCTCTGCAACGCCGCTGAAGCGCTGCTGAAAAAGGGCGCCACCAGCGTTACCGCCTATATCACCCACGGTGTGCTTTCCGGCGGCGCGGTTGCCCGTGTTGCTTCCTCGAAGCTGCGCGAACTCGTTATCACCGACAGCATACAGCCGACCACCGGTGTCCAGTCCGCGCATAATATCCGCGTGGTCAGCACCGCAGGCCTGCTCGGCGAAGCGATCAACCGCACCGCACAGGAACAGTCGGTTTCCGGCCTGTTCGACTGAGCAGCTGCGGCAAACCTCGACAACCGTTCTACGGATTTCCGGGCAGTTTGCGTTCCATGTTGAAATCGCTGGTTGCCTCGACGTCGTCCTCGGCCCTGCGCCGAGGACCTAGTCACGTTGAATAAGATCAACAGGTCGCAGATCCTCGGAGACCCGAGGATGACGCAGGAGCGTCTGGCGCGCTTCGCCATTCACCTCATCGAAGCGAACCTTCGAAGTTCCTCTTAAGACGATGCCGCACCCGCATCCGGCGGCCGTTGCAGGCGTGAGGCTGCGGCCTTGATTTTCGGCCACCAGCGCCGAACCCGGGCCAGGACAGCATGGCGACCGTTACGCCAGATACTGACCGTATCGGCCGTGACCGCATCGCCGGTAAACAGATGGCGATGACGCCCGATCACCAGCGCCCGGTAGAGAAACAGGGTCGTGAGGGCGGAAAACAGGATGGACATCACCACATCGCTGAGGAAATGCCCGCCGGCCGCGATGCGCAAGCCGGACATGAGGACGATCATGCCGGCGGCGATGCTTCCCATCGCCAACCGTCCGCGCCGTTGCAGCCGGGGCCAGACGAGCACGCAGAGCGGCAGGAAGAAACTGGCGATCAGCGCGGTTTCGCCGGAAGAAAACGAGCAGTTCGAATAACATTGCGCACTGTACTGAAAAGGCGGCGTGAAAAGCTGCTGCCCGCCGAATTCGGTGACGCTGAATGGGCGCGCGCGACCGATGGTCGCCTTCAGCACACCATTGACCAGAAGCCCGGCACAGAGGATCACCGGCCCACACAGGAAGGCCCAGACCCGCCAGCCGGTTCTCTGCAGCGTGCCCAGCCGAAGATTACCGACAAGGATCACGAAAGCCAGAAGGGTGGCAAGCTCCGTACCTTCGCGCAGCGTATCCCGCAACCATTCGGGAAACGGCTCACGGCCGGACCATGGCTGCTCGACGGGCGAGAAAAACAGGGCGGAGAATCTGAGATCGATCGAGGGAAAGGTCGCGAACAGGATGACGAGCGCCAATGTGGCGAGTGTCACCCAGATCGTGATCCGCATATGCGAAAGATCATTGTCCATTGCTGCCCTCCGGCATGCATCGTGGCAGCAGGCGCCAGAGTCCGATTTCCCTGCCCTCGAGGAAACCCGGCCCGGCGGTCCAGCGGGCGACCGGAGCTTCGCCGGCAAGGCAGGCCGGCAGGCCGTCCGCACTTGCCAGAAACAGGGGATTTTTCGCCTCGCCGGGTTTCAGCGGGTAAAGAAGCGCATAGTGACTGGAAGGCACGCCGGTTTCAGGCAGCGCGCGCGTCATCACCTGCTTCTCATCCCGAAGCTGATAAAAAAGCTCGGCAAGTATCGAACGGTCGGTAGCGACGATGGCGTCCGCACTCGCCTCGCGCGCCCGTAACAGACCGGTCGACACCAGCTCGGCGCGCCCGAGATACCGCGCCATCGCCAGTTCACCTTTCGGCAGGCGCAATTGCGTTCCGGCAATGGTCATCAGCGGCAGCGCGATGGCCACGATGCTACCAAGTACAAGGGTGGACACGGTGAGCCAACGCCGCGACGCCAGGACCGGCACCGCCAGAAGCACGCCGGCCGCATAGGCCCCGACCGCCCAGTTGGCGAGCGCCCGTGACATCAAACCCTGCGCGGTGATCAGCAGAACGATCGGAACCGAAAGAGCGACCAGCGCCCGGGTTTCGGCATTCTTCGCACGAATTGTTGCGACGATCATGCCGACGAAAACGAATGGTCCGACCACACCCGCCTGCGAAAAGAAGAACTCCAGCGCGGAGCCGATCTTCAGCTGGACGCCATGCCAGTTCGCATTATCCGCCGTATGACGTGCGGTCATGAAATCATGCGCCGCGTTCCACCACAGATTGGGCGCGATGACGGCGACGCAGACGAGCGCAGCAATCGCCGCGTCACGCAGCCGGATGCGCCATGCCTCACAGAGCCAGCCGGCGGCGATGAAGCAGGGTAGAAAATAGATCATCGCATATTTCGACATCAGCCCGAGGCCGAAGCAGAGACCGAGGGCGATGCTCCAGCCCAACGCCGCCCTGCCCTCGCGGCGGGCGAGCGCAAGCTTCCGCACGGAGATCATCGACAGCACGATGAACAGCATCATCGGCGTATCGGTCGAGATCAGCAGGCTGCCGAGCGTTACGGCCGGCAAGGTCAGATAGATAAGGGCGGCCAGGGATGCCAGCCTGACATCATAGATCATGCGGCCGAGCGCAAGGATGGCCGCCGCCGCGACGCCATGCACCACGGGCGCGGCCAGCCGAACCTGAAACGTGCCCTCGCCGCCACCCAGAATGGTTGCCGCGCGAATGAGCCAGCCGATCAGGGGCGGCTTGGAATAGGCGCCGAGCGCCATCTCCCTACCCCATAGCCAATATTGCGCCTCATCGACGAAAAGGTCTGTGCGGTTGAAGGCCAGCCCAAGGATGCGCAGTGCGGTGACGAGGACGATCGCCACGAATGCAAATGTCAGCCATCGGCGCTCATCGCCTGCCTGCGCATAAGGCAGGGTCGCCGCCTCATGCATGCTGGCGGCGTTCTGCATGAATCAACCAGAGATTTCGGGCATAGATGAAAAGGCCGGACGCCTGGCCCAGAATGAAGACCGGATCGCGCCGCCAGATGGCGTAGGAAAGCAGCACCAGACCGCCAAGAACGGAAAAATACCAGAAAGCCACCGGAATGACCGAGCGGTTCGCCCGTTCCGAAGAAATCCATTGAACCAGAAAACGCATGGTAAACAGCATCTGGCCCATGAAGCCGGTGCAAACCCACAGAAATTCCTTCCAGCTGTTCACATGCAGCATGGACCATAAAGCCGGTGCATTCACGGCGATGTCTCCGTTTTGAAAGTTTCAGCCCAGCTTGACCGCTTTCGCCGGCGCAGTAGCCAGGCGACGCCGATCAGGTCGTGGATGCCGACAAGCGCGCGGCCGATATTGGTGTAATGGGAATTTCCGTGCAGCCGCGCCCGGTGTGTGACGTCGACATGGGTGACCTGCCAGCCGTCGCGATTGAACAGCGCCGGGAAATAGCGGTGGTGATGATCGAAATAGGGCAAGGCGAGATAGGCGTCGCGGCGGAAGGCCTTGAGCCCGCAGCCGGTGTCGCGCGTGCCGTCCTTTAAGATCCGCGCCCGAAGCCCATTGGCGAAGCGGGAGGAAAGACGTTTTCCAAGCGTATCGCGCCGACCGACACGCTGGCCGGCCACAAGACCGAGCCGGCTGGGAGCGCTGGCGGAGAGAAGCGGCGCGAGAAGAGCCGGCAGATTGTCCGGCGGGTTCTGCCCGTCTCCATCCAGCATGCAGATGACAGGCGCACGCGCCGCCTGCACACCGCTGTGGATCGCCGCAGACTGTCCGCCCTGACGATCATGCCGGACGAGCCGCAGCATCGGGTAACGATCGCCAAGCGCAAGCACCGCATCGACCGTGCCGTCGGAAGATGCGTCGTCCACCACCACGATCTCGAAGGCGCCGACGGGCTGGCAGGCGGCAAAAATCTCCGCCACGAGCGTTTCCACACTCGCTTGCTCATTGTGCATGGGCACGACAACGGCGAAATCCGGCCTCGGTTTCACGCTGGCTCCGTCATATCCGTCCGCACTCAGTCCGCAGACATCATTGATATTGGCGAGAGAAGGAGCGCGGAAAGCTTGCATGAACATGAACAGCCGTTGAACTTCACTCGATATGCGCCCGTTCTATTGCAGTTTTATTACGGGAAACGCGTCAGTGGCGGCCGGCTATTTTTTCACGGCATGCGGGAAACAATCGTACAATTCCCAGCACTTTTAACGCGGCCGTAAACAATTTTTGCCACGGTATGGCCACGTTTTTTGGGGGGAGGAAACAGGATGCCGGGTGTAAATCCGACTGCTGTCAAAGCTAAATCATTGTCGATAAAGGCCAAATTCGCAGCGCTCGTCACGGGCGCAACGCTGGTTTCATGTCTTTCCGTGGGGCTGTTGTCCTACGAGATGGGGAAGTCGGGACTGATCGACGCCAGCGAAATCAGGCTCGAAACGGTTGCAGGCAACCAGTCCAAGCAGCTTGATGCCTATACTTTGCGCGTCGAACAGAGCATTTCCGAGCTGTCGCAGAACGCCGCGGTCGCACAGGCGCTGGAAACGATGACCACCGTTGTACCGACGGAAAGGGATGCGATCATCCAGGCTTTCCGGCGCGAGGGCGTCTCCGAAGAGGAGCGCGCCTCCTTCAATGGCGAAGGCCTGCGACTGCTTTACGCCATTCGCCACGCCACCATCAACGCCGCCATCGCCAGCGTCTGGCGCAACACCCGTGTCAGCGACATCTATGTGATCGACAAGACCGGCCTCATTATTTACACTGTGACCAAGGGGAAGAACTTCCTCACCAGCGTGACGGAACCGCAGAACGCCGCGATCAAGGACCTGTTCGACCGCATCGAAGCCGGCAAGGACGGCGTCGTCAGCACCACAGGTTTCACTGGCGGCGAAAATGATTCGGCCATGATCGGCATGCCGCTCGCCGTCTCCAACTGGGGCCAGCTCCAGCGCAAGGGCGCCGTCATCATGCGCATCGCCGCTGATCGCATCGGCGCGGTGGTGACGCCCGAGGAAACCGGCAAGACCATCGATGACGCCGTTCTCCTGAGCGCCGACGGCAAACGTCGGGCCGGCGTACTGTCGGGCGGTGCTGACGCTGCGGTTTCCGAAAGCCTCGCCGCCCTTTCCAACGCAAACAACGCCGGAACGGTGATGGCGCAGACACCTGCGGGCAACATCTTCTATGCCTACCGCCCGGTCTCCGTCTTCGGCCAGAAACATCTTTTGGCCATCGGCCAGCAGGAAAGCAAGGTCCTCGCCGCCGCCAACGATCTCGCCTTCTGGGCAACGGTCGCGACGCTGGCCGTGCTTGCGATCATGACGCTGATCGGCATTTTCGTTTCCGCGAGCCTTACCAAGCCGCTGACCGGCCTTGCGGGGCTGATGGAGCGCCTGAACGGCGGTGAAAACAACATTGAGATCAAGGCCGTTTCCCGTGGCGACGAGATCGGCATCATGGCGCGCGCGCTGGAATCCTTCCGTCAGGGCATTCTGGACAAGCAGCGCATGGAAGCCGAATCCCATCGCAAGAGCGAAGAACTGGACGAAGAACGCGCCCAGCGGGAAATGGAAAAGGCAAGAAGCGCGAAAGAACTGGAAGAGGCTGTTGACGCACTTGCCACCGGTCTTGCCAATCTCGCGGCCGGCAGGCTCGATCTCCGCATCGACAAATCCTTCGTGCCGTCGCTCGATCATCTCCGCATCGACTTCAACAACTCCATGGCAGGCCTGGAAGCGACCATCTCCAACATCGGCGAAAGCGCCAATGCCATCCGCTCCGGCTCCGGCGAACTGAAAAGCGCATCGGAAGACCTGTCGCGGCGCACCGAACGCCAGGCCGCAGCCCTTGAGGAAGCGGCAGCGGCACTCGGAGACATGACGCAGGCCGTCAATCTCTCGCTGTCGCGCTGCAATGTCGCCGTCGAGGCGACGGCGGGCACGATGCAGGATGCGCACAAGTCCACGGCTGTCGTTAAAGAAGCGATCGTGGCGATGGAACGCATCGAGACCTCGTCGGCCAAGATCCGCCAGATCATCGATGTCATCGACCAGATCGCCTTCCAGACCAATCTGCTGGCGCTGAATGCCGGTGTGGAAGCCGCCCGCGCCGGCGAAGCCGGCAAGGGCTTTGCCGTTGTGGCGCAGGAAGTTCGCGAGCTTGCCCAGAAATCGGCAGCCGCCGCCCGGGACATCACGACGCTGATCGCCACCTCGGCGGGCGATGTGGAAAGCGGCGTGGCGCTGGTGCTGAAGACGGGTGAAAGCCTTGAGCAGATTCAGAAACGCATCCAGTCGGTCAACGACCAGATCGGCGAGATCGCCACCGCATCGCGTGAACAGTCCGGCCGCCTCAGCGAAATCAATGCCTCCGTCAACGAACTCGACCATGTAACGCAGCAGAACGCGGCCATGGTGGAGGAAACGACGGCGGCCGCTTTCTCGCTATCCAGCGAGGCGGACGGCCTGACCGAACAGGTGGGGCAGTTCTCGGTCGGCGGCCTCCGCCAACGGGACCAGCGTTACGCGGCATAAACCGCAACGAAAAAAGGCCGGAGGCAAAACCTCCGGCCTTTCTGTTTGAAGCCGGGCTCCCAGGGGCCGAAGCCCCTGGGAACACGCCGGCGATCTGGCACCACAGCCCCTCGCCGGCTTCCGGGGAGGACCTCAGAAGAAACCGACCTTGTTCGGGCTGTAGGACACGAGCAGGTTCTTGGTCTGCTGGTAATGATCGAGCATCATCTTGTGGGTCTCGCGACCGATGCCCGACTGCTTGTAGCCGCCAAAGGCAGCGCCCGCCGGATAGACGTGATAGCAATTCGTCCACACGCGGCCCGCTTCGATGCCCCGGCCGGCCCGATAGGCAATGTTGGTATCGCGGCTCCAGACGCCTGCGCCCAGACCGTAAACCGTGTCATTGGCGATTTCGAGCGCCTCTTCCAACGTCTTGAAGGTTGTGACGGAAACGACCGGGCCGAAGATTTCCTCCTGGAAAATCCGCATCTTGTTGTTGCCTTCGAAGACGGTCGGCTGGATGTAATAGCCATCCTTCAGATCGCCCGTCAGCGTCTTGCGGTCGCCGCCGGTCAGAACCTTGGCGCCTTCCTTCTTGCCGATCTCCAGATAGCCCATGATCTTGTCGAACTGTTCCTGCGAGGCCTGCGCGCCCAGCATGGTCGACGGATTGAGCGGATCGTCCTGGCTGATCGCCTGAACCCGCTTGATCGCCTTTTCCATGAAGCGGTCATAGATCGATTCATGCACCAGCGCACGCGACGGGCATGTGCAGACCTCGCCCTGATTGAGCGCGAAGAAGGCGAAACCTTCGAGCGCCTTGTCGAGGAAGGCATCGTCCTCGTTCATCACATCGGCAAAGAAGATGTTCGGCGATTTGCCGCCCAGCTCCAGCGTGATGTTGGTGACGTTATCGGCCGCATAACGCATGATTTCCTTGCCGACCGAGGTGGAGCCGGTAAAGGCGATCTTGGCGATGCGGTTGCTCTGCGCCAGCGGCTTGCCGGCTTCGAGGCCCGTGCCGTTGACGATGTTGAGGACGCCGGGCGGCAGCAGGTCTTCGATCAGTTCCATCACGATGAGAATCGAGGCCGGTGTCTGTTCCGCCGGCTTCAGCACCACGCAATTGCCGGCGGCAAGTGCCGGTGCAAGCTTCCACGCGGCCATCAGGATCGGGAAGTTCCACGGAATGATCTGGCCGACGACGCCGAGCGGCTCATGGAAGTGATAGGCGACCGTATCGTTGTCGATTTCGCCGATCGTGCCTTCCTGGGCGCGGATGCAGCCCGCGAAATAACGGAAATGGTCGATGGCGAGCGGAATATCCGCATTGGTGGTTTCGCGCAGCGGCTTGCCGTTATCCCAGGTTTCGGCACGGGCGATGAGATCGAGATTGTCTTCGATGCGCTGGGCGATCTTGAGCAGGATGTTGGAGCGCTCCGTCACGCTCGTCTTGCCCCATTTATCGCGAGCCTTGTGGGCCGCGTCGAGCGCGAACTCGATGTCGGCTGCATCCGAACGCGGCACTTCGCAGATCTTGTGGCCGGTCACCGGCGAGAGATTGTCCATGTAGCGGCCGGATTTCGGCTCCACCCATTTTCCGCCGATGTAATTGCCGTATTTCAGCTTGAAGGGCGCTTCGCCCGCTTTCTGCTGAACCTGAATGTTCATGATTTCATCCTCCCTGATGAAAACGATCCGCAACGGACCGCATGGGAGGAAGGTGGGCCTAGATGGCACGGTTCGGTAGAGGGGCGGCGCGGTTCCGCAGCGCACATTGTCTCACATCTGCGACAAAGCCGCCGCGATCCGGCGTGATTGTCCGGATCGCCCCCGCACGCACCTCAATGCACGTCGAATTTCTTCATCTTGCGGTGAAGGGTGGCGCGGCTGATGCCGAGCAGCGAAGCGGCCTGCGTGACATTGCCGTTGGTGCGCGACAACACGCGCCGCAGCGCCGAACGCTCCGCTTCCGCGAGGTCGGAACCGCCATCGTGGCGCTGTTCCTGAAGAACATCGGCGGCGGGCAGACCCTGCGCGATGCGGGCATCGTCCAGCTTCAGCGCGAGACGAGCGGCACGGGTCGCGCCCAGCACGAGATCGTCCTGATCCACCGCGAGCAGCGACAGCGCCGCGCCGAAACCGCTCGGGACGACGACGATGCGCGCACCCGGAAAGGCACGGCGGAACAGATTACCCTCGATGCGCTGCGCCGCGTCCTTCACCGCCTGGGTGACAAAAGAAAAGGTCATCTCGTTGATGTCGTCGCGGCAGGTGGAAATATCGAGCGCGCCGGTCACCCGGCCGGTATGATCGCGGATGGGAGCCGTGGTGCAGCAGAGTTCGGTATTCGACGTGAAGAAATGCTGATCGCGGTAGACCACCACCGAGCGCTCATCCACCAGTGCTGTGCCGATACCGTTGGTGCCCACGCTTTCTTCACTCCAGACCGCCCCGGACCAGAGGCCAAGCGCCCGGAAATCACGATCATCGCCAGAGGCGCCGCGCCGCTCCAGCGCAACGCCCTGCGCGTCGGTCAAAAGCAGGCAGCAGCCGGATCTGCCGACGCTTTGGAAAATGCGGTCGAGTTCATCCGTGCTTTCGGCAATCAGGCCGGCCGCACTTTCGCGGGCGCGGCGGAACTCATACTCGCTGAGGAAGATCGGCTTGCGGTTTTCCTCCGGTGCAAGATGATGTTTGACCATGCAGCGACGCCAGGAGGCGACAATCGGAGAACTTGCGGCTGCGGAACGATGGCGCGCGGTTTCATACACGCGTTCCGCATGGGCGATGTCTGTCGGCATACGCTCCTCCCAAAGCTTTTCGGCGATGGTGCGCTGGAAGCGGCCATGTTTCAACAAAAAATTTCGCGACCGGCCTTGCCGGGCGCAGCCGCAGGTGCCGCCGGACTATCGGACCGCCTTGAAATAACGCCGGCCGGCGGTCACGTCCGTTTCATCCTCGGCCGAGAGGAACGTATCGTCCACGAGATTGGCGATGGAAGTCAGCGGACCGGGCTTGCCAAAAAAGAAGCCCTGCACCTGCAGGCAACCTTCACGCCGCAGGAACTCGATATGGGCCTTGGTTTCAACGCCTTCCGCAAGCACCGGAATATTGAGGCTGTGCGCCAGAATGAGCGTCGAGCGAACGATCGCCTCCGACTGCACGTTGGTCGACAGGCCATCGATGAAGGCGCGGTCGATCTTGATCTTGTCGAAGGGGAAGCTCTGCAGCGTCGAAAGCGAGGAATAGCCCGTGCCGTAGTCGTCCATGGCGATCTTGACGCCGAGCGACTTGAGTTTGCGGATGGTGACGAGGGCGTGGCGATGGTCGGCGATGATGCTGCCTTCGGTAATTTCCAGCTCGAGCCTCTCCGGCGCAAGTCCCGTTTCGGCAAGAATTCTCTCAACCTTGTCGGGGAAATCATTATCCGCAAGCTGCTGCGGCGCGACGTTAACGGCAATGGCGAGTGACTTTTTCCACCGCGCAGCCTGCCCGCAGGCTTCTCTCAGAACCCATTCGCCCAGTTCGACGATAAAGCCGGTCTGTTCGGCGATCGGAATGAATTCGGTCGGCGAGACCATGCCCCGTTCGGGATGGTTCCAGCGCAAAAGCGCTTCGAAACCGACGATGCTGCCGCTTTTGGTGTCGTTCTGCTGCTGGTAATAAAGCTCGAACTCGTTATTGGCGAGGCCGCTGCGCATGGCGATGGCCAGCACGTTGCGCTCACGCGCGGCCTCGTCCATGGATTTGTCGTAAAAGCATATGGTGTCCGAAGTACCGCTTTTTGCCCGGTACATGGCGACATCCGCCTGGGCCATCAGCGTATCGGCATCGATGGAGCCGGTATTGCGAACCGATATGCCGACGCTTGCGCCGACCGAAAATGTCTGTCCGTTCCATTCCACCGGCTTGCTGATCTGCTCGATCAATCGCTGGGCGAATTCCGCGCCGTCGGCGCGGGTGTAATAGGAATGGGTCATCGCCACGAATTCATCGCCGCCCATGCGGGCCAGAAACTCTCCGGTCTTCAGCACGGAACTCGCGCGGTCGGCGATGGCGCGCAGCACGGCGTCGCCTGCCGCATGGCCATGCACGTCATTGATTTCCTTGAAACGGTCGAGATCAATGGAAAGGAGCGCGGTGTGTGCGCCCAGCGAGACATGGCGTGTGCGGCGATTGAGATGCTCGATGAATGCCGCCCGGTTGGGAATACCAGTCAGCGGATCGTGCAACGACAGATGGCGATAGCGGGCAACCGCCTGCTGGGTGGACTGCGCATCGATGACATAAGTGGAGAGCCCGAGCGCCAGAAGCAGAAGCGTCACCGCAATGGCGCCTCCGCCCATGATGGCCGGCGGAAGCAGGTTTTCCGGAATGACAATGCGCGGGTCGAAGGCGAAGGACATCGACGCCATGCCGGTATAATGCATCGAGGCAATGGCGAGGATGAGAAACGCCACCGCGCTATACTGGCAGAAACGGTTAACAGGCCGGGCAACGCGATTGACCGCAATGGCGCCGAGCACAGCTCCCAATATCAGCGAGGCGATGACATAGGCCTGATCCCAGAAAATCATGCCCTGAACATTATAGGCGGCCATACCGGTATAATGCATTGCCGCAATGCCCAGGCCGAGGACCACGCCACCGGCTTCCACCAGCACGCTGCGCCCGCCATAGGCGGAAATGCCGAGGCCGGCAGTCGTTGTGGTAATGGCAATCAGAAGCGACAGCCCGGTCAGATAGGGATCGTATCCCACATCGCCCGCCGCGACATAGCCCAGCATCGCCACGAAATGGGTGGTCCATATCGCCGCCCCGCCATTGACGCCGGCCAGAAACAGCCAGTTGACCTTCTGCACGCCCGTCGCCAGACGTGCCTTCGAAAAAAGGCGCATCGACACGAAACTGCCCAGCATGCAGACGAAGACCGCTGCGGCGGTGTATCGATAGTCGTGATCGATGGTGAGGCACTGGAGAACTTTGAGCATTGTCATCTACGCAATTGGAATTTTGCATAGCCTTATCATTCGCCAAGTTTTCACCCGGTTTATGTGCATGGATAAGCATATATTAAAGGTTGCAACAAACGAGTGAATTAGTGAAAACTAATAAAATTACAAAGCGGCACCCGGCAAAAACGGGCCGCTCTTGTCTTTATGCCCCGTTTGTATTATAGCGCCCGCACCCGTGTAGACACCCTTGGAGGCAACGCGGGCGGGATGGCCTCTGGCCTCTCCGGTTCAGGCCGCTTCGTTCGGCGTGAACTCTCCATATAACCTCGAAAGGAATTGCCATGAGCAAAGAATCGTATGAGCTCAAGGCCGAGGCGCGCGAACGAGTTGGTAAGGGGTCCTCTCGTGAACTTCGCCGCAACGGTTTGATTCCCGCTGTCATCTATGGTGACAAGCAGGCCCCCATTTCCATCGCGCTCTCGACCAACGAAGTCACCAAGCGTATCCACGCTGGCGGTTTCATGACGACGGTTGCGACCATCGACGTCGACGGCAAGAAGATCAAGGTTCTCCCGAAGGACTACCAGCTTGATCCGGTCCGCGACTTCACCATGCACGTCGACTTCCTGCGCGTTTCGGGCAACACGCTCGTCAACGTCGAAGTTCCGGTTCACTTCGTCAACGAAGAAAAGTCGGACATCAAGATCGGCGGCGTTCTGAACATCGTTCGCCACACGGTGGAATTCCACTGCCCGGCCAACGACATTCCGGAATTCATCACGGTCGATCTCGCTGGTCTGAAGATCGGCGACAACGTCCACATTTCGAATGTGAAGCTGCCGAAGAACATCACGCCGGTTATCGCCGACCGTGACTTCACGATCGCAACGATCGTTGCTCCGGCCGCTGGCGTTGCAGAAGAAACGACCGAAGAAGCTTCCGAGGAATAATCGGCGGCCGCAAGGCCGACAGCTTTGAACAATGAGGCCCGTTCCGTTTTCGGAACGGGCCTTTTAGTTTTTATGAACTTTAAAACCAGAAAGCTTGCCATCCTCACCTGATACGGAACCCGTTTCAGTGTCGATTAACACTTCCATGAAACGATACCCTCGCGCTGTCTTGGAACACCGGCCGGGCTGAGGAAATGCGTGGGAAAACAGGCTTTTGCCAAAAACCCTCGCAAAACCCTCCGGGCGGAGGAAACGGGCGCAGCAAGTCTGGGGCAAAGGGTAGCTGCAATCGAACATGGCTCATTCCGTCGAAAGTCGCTTTATCGCGATTGTTTCCGGCGCACTTCTTACAGTGGTCGCCCCGCTCTTCACGCTTTTGCTGACGCTCTCCTACCACGAAGCCATTCGCAGCCAGCGTAACCACCTTGAGATTCTGCTGTCGACCAATGCGCAGGCGCTTGCCCGGCCCCTGTGGGACCTTGATGACGACACCATAAACCAGATTACCGGCACCCTCATTTCCGACCCCGTGATCAGGATGGTCGAGGTCAGGGATACCTCCGGCCAGCTCGATATCATCCAGACGGCCGGCAGCGACATCATTCAGGATGCCGCCTCGACGACGCGCGAAGTGACCTACAAGACCACGAAGGGCTCCGTCACGGTCGGACAACTGACGATCTATTACGACAATGTCAGCCTTCTGACCTCTTTGAGCCGCACCGAACTGGCCTTCATCACGATTTTCATCCTCGCCGTCCTCACCATCGTTCTTGCCGCCATCGCCGGCAACCGCTTCATGGTCATCCGTCCGCTGATGCGGCTCGCGGCCGCCATCGAGGCGACGCGGCGTCTCGGCTCGCGCCACCACGTCGACTGGCGTTCGAAGGACGAAATCGGCCGGCTGGCGAAAAGCTTCAACGAAATGCAGACCCAGCTCGAAAAGGAAGAGCTGGAGATCAAGAATGCGCATGAGCGCAAGACGGAAATCTACAACCGCACGCCCGCGATGCTGTTTTCGCTCGACAGGCACGACCGCATTGCCGCCGTCAGTGACTATTGGGTGCAAGCGACCGGTTACGACCGCACCCGGATACTCGGCCTGAATTTCGCCGATCTCATCCATCCCGATGACCGGCTTCTGTTCCAGCAGCGCAAGACGGTTCATCCCCTGCCCGATGCCTCGCATAGCGGCATTACCGTGCGTTTCCATTGCATGGATGGCAGCGTCATGGATGCGCTCATCCTCGAAAAGGCCCTTGATTCCGGCGATGCGGCCCATCAGAGCACCTGCCTCTGCGTCATGACGGACGTGACCGAACTGCGCCAGTCGGAAAAGCGCAACCGCCAGCAGGCCATTTCCGACCACCTGACCGGCCTTTTCAACCGCCAGGGCTTCGAGGCCATTCTCGACCTGCAAATCCGCGATGCGGACCGCAACGGCAGCGAGCTGGCCTGCCTGTTCATCGACCTCGACCGGTTCAAGGCGATCAACGACAATCTCGGCCATGCCGCGGGCGACGCCGTTCTCAAACAGTTCACGTTGAAGCTCGAACCACTGCTGACACCGCTGGACAGCGCATCGCGGCTTGGCGGCGACGAATTCGCCATCCTTCTGGCCGGCGACAAGGTGGAAGAGCGCGCCCTGCAATTCTGCGAGCGCATCTGCGCCATGCTCGACACGCCCTTCGAGATCGAAAGCAACAGCATCCGCCTCAGCGCCAGCATCGGCATGGCGGTCTATCCCCTGCACGCCGCCAGCGCCTCCGAGCTTTTGCAGAATGCCGACATGGCCATGTATACCCGCAAGCGCACCGGCAAGAACGGCTCGCAGGTCTTCGACAGCTCGATAATGGACCGTGCGCGCGAACATGCGGAGCTGGAACGGGATATCGCGCAGGCGCTTTCCGAAGACTGGTTCGAGGCCTATTTCCAGCCGATTCAAGACCTCGCCACCGGCCAGACGGCGGGTTTCGAGGCGCTGCTGCGTCTCAACCACCCGGACAAGGGCCTGCTTTCCCCGGCCACAATCGTCAGCCTTGCGGAAGAAAACGGCACCATCCACCGCATCGGCAATGTCATTCTCGATCAGTCGATCGCCAATCTCGCCCGGCTGTCGCGCCTTCCGGGCATGGAACAGACCTATGTGGCGGTGAATTTCTCGCCGCTGCAATTCGAACCGGGATTGCCGACGCGCATCGCCGGCGTTCTGCACCGCCATGGCATTCTTCCCAGACGGCTGGTCATCGAGATCACCGAAGCCGTTATCATGAAGGACGATCCGCAGGTCCGGGCGATCCTCAATGCCATCCACCAGCTCGGCTGCCGCATCGCGCTGGATGATTTCGGCACGGGTTATTCCTCGCTTAGCTATCTCAGCCGTTTTCCAGTCGATATCGTCAAGATCGACCAGTCCTTCACCCGCTCGATCTGCGACGACAGGATGGACATCAGGCAGCGCAACCGCATGCTGGTCGAAGGCATCGCGGCCATCTCGCACAAGATGAACTGCGCCGTCATTGCCGAGGGCGTCGAGACGGAAGAACAGAAGGCGCTTCTGAGCGATATAGGCGCGGATTTCGGGCAGGGTTATTTCTTCGCACGTCCGCAGCCGGTCGAAAGATTGATCACCTCACTCGACACGGCGTCCGGGCAAAACCGCGCCGCTGCGCGGCAAGCATGAACCGGCAGGGGGCAGCCATGGGATTGATCCGCTTTTGCCTGATCTTTCTTGCACTCGCCACTCCGGCCAGCGCGGCCAAGCTCTTCCTGACCACCGAGGTCTATCCGCCCTATAATCTGCAGGCCAGCGACGGCAGCGTGCGGGGTGTCTATTTCGAACAGCTCAGAACCGTGCTCGAAGACACCGGCACCAGTTACGAGGTCGCCGTCATGCCCTGGGCGCGGGCGATCGCACTGGCCAGAACGCAGGCCATGCACTGCGTCTTCGCCGCCGCGAGAACACCGGAGCGGGAAAAACAGTTCAAATGGGTCACGCCGATCCATATCGACCGCAACATTCTCGTGGCGCGCCGCAACGCGAATATCGAAGCCTCCAGCCTTGAGGAAGCCAAGAAATATCGGGTGGGAACCCAGCGTGGAGATTACACCGAAGCGCTTCTCGAAAAGCTCGGTTTCCCGCAGGTGGATGTCGGCGCGGATTTCGAGATCACGCTTCACAAGCTCAAGGCCGGCCGCATCGACCTGATGCCCATGTCTGAAAGCACCTTCAAAAGCCTGCCCGCCGACACGTTCAGCGAAGTGATAACTCTCTCGCGGCAGCAGCTTGGGCTTGCCTGCAACAAAAGCGTGCCCGACGAGGTCATCGCGAAATTACAGGCCCGGCTGGACAGGCTGATCGCCGATGGAACGCAGCAGCGAATATTCGACCGCTACAATCTCGTCAGCCCCTGAGCCCATCCGAAACTCCATAAAAAGATTGACAGCCGGCGGTTTTCGGGGTGGTGACAACAGCATCATCAGGCAAAACGCGGACATGCCCCATGAAGATCATCGCAGGACTTGGTAATCCCGGCGCGCAATATGCGGGAAACCGTCACAATATCGGCTTCATGGCCGTCGATGCGCTGCAGCGCCTGCCGTCCTTTGCGCCCTGGTCGAGAAAATTCAAGGCGGAGATTTCCGAAGGCGAGATCGGCGGCGAAAAGGTCCTGCTGATGAAGCCGCTGACCTATATGAACCTTTCGGGTGAGTCCGTCGGCGAAGCCATGCGCTTCTTCAAGCTTGCGCCGGCAGACATCATCGCCATCCATGACGAACTGGATTTGCCGGCCGGCCGCGCCCGCATCAAGACCGGCGGCGGCCATGGCGGTCACAACGGCCTGAAATCGCTCGACGCCCATTGCGGCAAGGACTATCGCCGCCTGCGTCTCGGCATCGGCCATCCCGGTGACAAGGAACGGGTGCACGGCCACGTGCTCGGCGATTTCGCCAAGGCCGACCGGGTCTGGCTCGATCCGCTTCTGGACGCCATTGCCGACAATGCCGCCATGCTGGTGAAAGCCGAGGATTCGCAGCTGATGAACAAGCTGGCGCTCGCCACGGGCACCAAGCCGGAAGCCGAAAAGCCGGCCAAGTCAGCCAAACCCGCCGCACAGTCCCATATTCATCAGGCGCGCAACAGCGCCCAGCCGAAAAAGCTGCCGGAAACCGGCCCGATGGCCGAAATGCTGAAACGCATGTTCAGCAAGAAGGACTAGATCGCGGATGTCTTCGGAGCCCATCGTCCTGCGCGCAGCCGGAGCCGGCGATCTGGCCGGATTGCTTGACCTTTACCGGGCGCTCAATCCGTCCGATCCTGAAATGACGGCAGAAGAAGCGAACACGGCTTTCGCAGCCATGCTCGCCCAGCCGGGCCTGACCTTGTTTCTTGCGACCGAAGGCGAAGAAGCGGTCGCCACCGCCACGCTGCAGGTCGTTCCGAACCTGACGCGCGCCGCCCGCCCCTATGCCCTTATCGAAAACGTGGTGACGCTGGAAAACCGTCGCGGCCGCGGATACGGCCGCGCGGTGGTGCGCCATGCCGTCGAGGCCGCTTTTGCGGCGAACTGCTACAAGGTGATGCTGCTGACCGGGCGACAACGCCCGGAGGTTCACGCCTTTTACGAAAGCTGCGGTTTCGTGCAGAACAAGACGGGTTTCCAGATCCGGCAGGATTAACGCTCACTCCTCCGGCTCGGTGGTGAACATCAGCGGAAAACCCGCTTCCTTGCCGAGATCGGTCGCTTCCTTGGCCTTGGTCTCGGCTATATCGCGCTCGCAGACAACGACGACCGCGCTGCCGAAGCGGTGCGCCGTCATCATCACCCGGTGGCCGGTTTCCTCGCTCATCCGGAAGACGGCTTTCAACACCACGGTAACGAACTCACGCGGCGTATAGTCGTCATTCAGCAGAATGACCTTGTAGAGCTTCGGCCGCTCCAGCTTCGGTTTGACTTTCGGTTTCGGCTTGAGATCGACAGGACTGTCACTCATCATGGTCGCTCGTGCCTGTCGCTCATCGCGGTTGTTCATGGGAAAACCCCGTTGATGACGAAAGATCGATCGCTTGACCGGCTTATATTGCGCCGCAACCGCAGCATCGGCAACCCTGCCCGAAATTCCGCACCATTAAAGGGGCTTTGCCCGCACAAATCGGCCCGCGGGCTTGACCTTGCCCTGCCCTTTCCGCAAAAGGCTCCTCAACGAATTCTTTCAAACGGACAGGTTTCAAGCCATGGGCTTCAAATGCGGTATCGTTGGATTGCCAAATGTCGGCAAGTCCACTCTCTTCAACGCGCTGACGAAAACGGCAGCGGCGCAGGCGGCCAACTATCCCTTCTGCACCATCGAGCCGAACACCGGCGAAGTGGCGGTTCCGGATGCGCGCATGAAAATCCTTGCCGACATTGCCGGCTCGAAGGAAATCATCCCCACCCGCATCTCCTTCGTCGACATAGCCGGCCTGGTGCGCGGCGCGTCGAAGGGCGAAGGCCTCGGCAACCAGTTCCTCGCCAATATCCGCGAAGTGGACGCCGTTGTTCACGTTCTGCGCTGCTTCGAAGATGACGACATCACCCACGTCGAAGGCCGCATCAACCCCGTGGCCGATGCCGAAACCATCGAGACCGAGCTGATGCTTTCCGATCTCGAAAGCCTTGAGCGCCGCACGGAACAGACCCGCAAGCGCGCCACCGGCAAGGATAAGGAATCGCTGGCGCAGCTGCCGCTGATGGAAGCCTCGCTGAAGCTCCTGAACGAAGGCAAGCCGGTCCGCACCCTGCTCTCCACGCTGGATGCCGAAGAACTGCGCATCCTTCAGGGCCTCAACCTCCTGACCGCGCATCCGGTCCTCTACGTCTGCAACGTCGCCGAGAGCGACGCCGTCGACGGCAACGAACATACCAAGGCCGTTGCCGAAATGGCCAAGGCCCAGGGTGCGGAATCCGTCGTCATCTCCGCGGCGATCGAATCCGAAGTCGCGCAGCTTCCCGATGAAGAGGCGAAGGAATTCCTCTCCGCCCTCGGGCTCGAGGAAGCAGGCCTCGACCGCCTGATCCGCGCCGGCTACAAGCTGCTCGATCTCATCACCTATTTCACCGTCGGCCCGAAGGAATGCCGCGCCTGGACCATCGAGCGCGGCACCAAGGCCCCGCAGGCCGCCGGCGTCATCCACTCCGATTTCGAACGCGGCTTCATCCGTGCCAACACCATTGCTTACAACGACTATGTCGCCTTCAAGGGCGAAGTCGGCGCGAAGGAAGCCGGCAAGGCTCGCGACGAAGGCAAGGAATATGTGGTTCAGGACGGCGACGTCATCCACTTCCGCTTCAATACCTGATCTGGGTTGAGGTGAGGACGGTCGGGGCGTAGTCGCCCGGACATCGCGGCACGGTCTCTTCTCCCCGGCGGGGAGAAAGTGGCGGAAGGGTCGGATGAGGGAGCAAGCTCTCCGAATATATCGATCCTCGCCCCTTATCCCGCTGGCGCGACCTTCTCCCTCTTCGGGGAGAAGAAACACGTGGCTCCCCGCTCGCCCCATTCCTCTGCATTGCATCCTCGATTTGACCTTTACGTAAAGGGAAAAATCATTTTAGATGCCGCCGATATTGACTGCGCGAAGGGAGGAAACCATGACGCCGGTCGCGACATATGCCTATGAGGATTTTTCCGTCGGTCGGGAATTTCCTTTGGGCCCGCAATGGATCTCCGCAGAGCAGATCATCGCCTTCGCCAGCGAATTCGACCCACAGCCGATGCATCTTTCCGAAGAGGCTGGCCGCCAGAGCATTCTCGGCGGCCTGGCGGCTTCCGGCTGGCACACCTGCAGCCTGCTGATGCGGATGATGGCGGACAGCTACATCTCGAACTCGACCTCGCAGGGCAGCCCCGGCATCGATTTCGTCGACTGGAAAAAGCCGGTTCTGGCGGGCGATACGCTTGTCGGAAAATCCATCGTGCTGGAACAGCGGCCCTCCGCGTCGCGCCCCGGCATCGGCCTCGTGAAATTACGCCACGAGCTTTATAACCAGCACGGCGTTCTGGTGTCGCACGGGGAAAACACCGTGATGTTCCTGATGCGCGGCAATGGAGGCGTTGCAGCATGAAACTGGCAGAACTTTCTCCCATCGGCGAACGTGTCACCCTCGACACGCTGCATTTTTCCGCCGAAGACATCATCCGTTTCGCGCGCGATTTCGATCCGCAGCCCTTTCATCTCGACGCGGAAGCCGCAAAGAATAGCGTTTTCGGCGCTCTCTGCGCTTCCGGCTGGCACACCGGCGCAGGCTGGATGAAATGTTTCCTCTCTCACTGGGCCAAAGAGGTAAAAAGGTTGAAGCTACAGGGCCTTGAGCCGCCCAAACTCGGCCCCTCCCCCGGCTTTCGCGAACTCAAATGGAAAAAGCCGGTCTTCGCCGGAGACGATGTCACCTATTTCGTGACCCTGCTCGACACCCGAGCGCTGGAATCCAGAGCCGGCGTCTGGCTGAACACCACATTTAACGAGGGCGTCAACCAGTCGGGAGAAACAGTGATGACCTTCCAGAGCGGGGTTCTGGAATTCGAATAGAAAAGCGTCGGGGCAATAGCGTCATCATTGCCCCGTTACCATCTCAGTGGCCGGAAAATTCCACCAGTGTGCGCACCTCGACACCGAGGTCTTCCAGCTTCTTGCGGCCACCGAGATCGGGCAGGTCGATAACGAAACAGGCGGAAACGATTTCCGCACCCATCTGCCGCAGCAGCTTGACCGCACCTTCGGCAGTGCCGCCGGTGGCAATCAGATCATCGACCAGAATGACCTTTTCGCCCGGCTGTACAGCGTCCACATGCATTTCCATTTCGTCGACGCCGTATTCAAGGCTGTAGGCGACACGGACGGTGGTGTGCGGCAGCTTGCCCTTCTTGCGGATCGGCACGAAACCGGCCGATAGCTGATGCGCCACCGCACCGCCCAGAATGAAGCCGCGTGCTTCCATGCCGGCGATCTTGTCGATCTTGGTTCCCGCATAGGGCTGCACGAGTTCGTCCACGGCACGGCGAAAAGCGCGGGGGTTGCCGAGCAATGTCGTGATGTCCCGGAAGATGATGCCCGGCTTCGGATAGTCGGGAATGGAACGGATGGCAGCGGAAAGCTCCGAAGCGATAACGGTCATGGTATTTCCAGTTGAGATAAGGGAAATGGATCAGAAGGTTCGGACCACCCTATCAACTTGACGGCTGCGGACCAACTAAAAAGGGCCGGTGCTCACTCCGCCGGCGACATTCCCTCGATCCGCGCCCAGACCGGGCAGACATCCTCGAAGGAATGCGACAGGGGCCGCAGCGCCTCATCGTCCCTGTCATCGAAACTTCCAAAGACCAGCGCAACCGTCGGCGCGTCGTCGACGGCGCCAAGCGTGCTGCCGCAGGTCGGGCAGAAAGCCCGGCTGGAATAATCGGAGGATCGGAAAGTCGAAGGCGCGCCGCCCTCTCCCGTCCACGTCACCGCATCCTTCCCGAACTCCACCCAGGCAAGACTGGGGGCACCGGAATGGCGCTGGCAGATATCGCAGGAGCAAGTGTGCGGATTACCTGGCTCGCCCTTCGCTTCAAAACGGATGGAGCCGCACAGGCAGCCGCCGTTACGAATTGTCGTCATTTCCACCATCCCTCCCGGCACATGAAAAGGCCCCCACGGAAGACCGTGGAGGCCAATGACTGACAGGCATCTTCTGGATGCCGATCAATGTTCCTTGTTGGCGTAGACCGATTTCTTGGTGAGATAGATCAGCGCCGTAAAGATGAACAGGAACACCATGACCATGAAGCCGGTGCGCTTGCGCTCTTCCAGATGCGGTTCTGCCGCCCACATCAGGAACGCAGCGACGTCCTTGGAATATTGGTCCACGGTCTGCGGCGCGCCGTCATCATAGGTCACCTGATCGGCACTGATCGGCGGCGCCATCTTTAAGGAAGTGGCGCTGACGAAGTACGGATTGAAGTGCGTGCCTTCCGACACCTTGTACTCCGAACCATCCGGGTTTTTTATGCCAGCCGGCGGATCCTGATATCCGGTCAGCAGCGCATGGATATAATCCGGGCCGCCTTCCTGGTAACCACCGACGATCGGGATCATGTCGATGATGAATTGCGGAAAACCGCGCTCCACGCCACGCGCCTTGGCGAGCAGCGACATGTCGGGCGGGGCCGCTCCGCCGTTGGCGGCAGCGGCCGCCTCATGGTTGGGGAAAGGCGAAGGGAAATGATCGGAAGGCACGGCCTTGCGATTGTACATTTCACCATCGGCGTTCGGCCCGTCCTGTACCTCATATTCCGCGGCGAAAGCCTTCACCTGCTCCTCCGAATAGCCGAGATCCTCCAGCGTGCGGAAGGAAACGAGGCTCATGGAATGGCAGGCGGAGCAAACTTCCTTATAGACCTTCAGGCCGCGTTGCAGCTGGCCCTTGTCGTATTTGCCGAAGGGTCCGGCAAAGGACCAGCTCTGCTCCTCGGGCTTGATGACCGGGAAGTGATTGCCGGCAATCGCATGCGTGGCCTGGGCGGCGAGATCGTGGCTTTCTTCCGCCGCCGAAGCGACGGCGACGGAACAGCCGATGGCGGTGATAAACGCGATGCTCGTTACAAGCTTCTTCATTGTCGTCATCCTTCCTTCACGCTCAGACTTCAGCAGCCGCAGATGCGGCACCTGTCTTGGCGGCGTTCTTTTCGAGAACGGCCTCGGTAATCGAATTCGGAATACGCCGGGGCGTTTCGACCAGACCGAGGATCGGCATAATGACGAGGAAGAAACCGAAGTAATAAAGCGTGCCGAGCTGCGAATAGCCGACATAATTGCCTTTCAGCTCGCCGGTGAGCAGGCCGAGCAGGCCAGTTCCTTCCGCCGGGCGTGAACCCAGCCAGCCGAGCATGATGGCATTGACCACGAACAGCCAGAAAAACATCTTGTACCAGGGACGATAGACGGCGGAACGCACCTTCGACGTATCGAGCCAGGGCAGGAAGAACAGCACGACGATCGCGCCGAACATCACGAGAACGCCGCCCAGCTTGGAATCGATGATCCAGATGTTGAAAGTGATGGCGCGCAGCATGGCGTAGAACGGCAGGAAGTACCATTCCGGAACGATATGCGCCGGCGTCTTCAGCGGGTCGGCCATGATGTAGTTGTCGGGGTGGCCAAGGAAGTTCGGCATGTAGAACACGAACCAGGCATAACCGATCAGGAACACGGAAACGCCGAGCGCATCCTTCAGCGTCGCATAGGGCGTGAAGGGAACCGTGTCGGTCTTGCTCTTCACTTCAACGCCGGTCGGGTTGGTCTGGCCGGTCACATGCAGCGCCCAGATGTGCAGGATCACAACGCCTGCGATCATGAAGGGCAGCAGATAGTGAAGCGCAAAGAAGCGGTTCAGGGTCGGCTGATCAACGGCAAAGCCGCCGAGCAGGAACTGCTGGATCCATTCGCCGATGGCGGGGAACGCGGTGAAGAAGCCGGTGATAACGGTTGCGCCCCAGAAGGACATCTGGCCCCAGGGCAGAACGTAGCCCATGAAGCCCGTCGCCATCATCAGCAGGAAGATCACGCAGCCGAGAATCCAGAGGATTTCGCGCGGCGCCTTGTAGGAGCCGTAATAAAGGCCGCGGGCGATATGCAGGTAAACCGCGATGAAGAAGAACGACGCACCATTGGCATGCATGTAGCGCAGCAGCCAGCCATGGTTGACGTCGCGCATGATCTTTTCGACGGAATTGAAGGCGACCGTCGTTTCGGCCGCATAATGCATGGCCAGCACGACGCCGGTGAGGATTTGCACCAGCAGCATGACGGAAAGCATCGCGCCAAAGGTGTAGGCGTAGTTCAGGTTACGTGGGACAGGATAGGCAACGAAGCTGTCATAGATCATGCGCGGCAAGGGAAGCCGCGAATCGATCCACCTTTCGATGCCGGTGGACGGCTGATAACTGGAATGACCACTCATGAATATCTGTCCCCTTATCCGATCTTGATCACGGTATCGGATGTGAATGCAAATGTCGGGATGGCGAGGTTTTCCGGCGCCGGACCCTTACGTATGCGGCCCGCCGTATCGTAGTGCGAGCCATGGCAGGGACAGAACCACCCGCCGAAATCGCCGGCCTGGCCGAGCGGAACGCAACCGAGATGGGTACAGGAACCGACCATGACGATCCAGTTTTCCTTGCCCTCGCCGGCGGAGCGGTCGATATCCGTCGCCTGCGCGTCGGCGGCGATGTTGGCATTGCGCGCCACAGGATCCTTCAGATCGCCGAGAGCGACGGCCTTGGCTTCCTCGATTTCCTTCTCCGTGCGGTTGCGGATGAAAATCGGCTTGCCGCGCCACTTCACGGTAAGCGACATGCCCGGCTCGACGGCCGTGACATCCACCTCGATGGAGGCGAGCGCCAGCGTCGATGCATCGGGACGCATCTGGTCGATAAAGGGCCATGCGACGGCGGCGGCACCGACAGCGCCCGCCATTCCCGTCACTAGGTAAAGAAAATCGCGACGGGTCGGTTCACCCGAAGCGTCGTGATTGGTTACGTGCTCGCTCACCGCTACACCATCCTCTGCGCTGTTTTTGCCGTAAATCGCATGAGTCCTCCCGCTATGATTTGATCCAAGACAAACTCCGTCCCATCGTCCTGGTCATTCTCGCGGCATTTGAGAAACCGCGTCATGTGTTTGATCGCAAAATATTGACTGACTTGGCAAGAGCAAAGCACACAAAGCTGCCGTAATTCTGCCGGAGGGGGCCGATTTGGCTCGCATTTTTTCGCCGTCCTTGGCAGGCGGGCAACATTGTGCGCATCCATGCACCATGTTAGGAGACTTCAAGGGAGAGCGCGGAAAGCAGGGATTCGGATGACGGCGAAGCTCTCTTGCATGGTCTCCACGGCGGTGGCTGCCGTTCTTTTCGTCGCCAGCCTGCGTTATGTGACGGATTTCTGGCTTCTCGCCTTCGTCACCAGTTTCCAGCTGCACATCGCCATCGTCTGTATCCTGCTCTCATGCCTCGTTTTCTGGCTGACGCGCGACGCGGTTTCCGCGCTCCTCGTCGTGTGGTCGCTTGCGCTCGCCATCCATGCCATTGCCATGCTTCTGGAATTTTCCTCATCCGCCAACCCGGCGCCGGGCGCCAAACCATTCCGGCTGCTGTCCTTCAACGTGCTGATGGACAATGCCACCAATGCGGATGCAATTGCCGACACGATTCTCGAATCGGGCGCGGATGCGGTCTATCTCTTCGAGGCGGCGGCGCTGAAGTCGGCCCTGCCGCGACTGCAGCAAACCTATCCGCACAGGCTTGGCTGTTACACCGGAACGCCCGGATGCGATCTGGTCATCCTGTCAAAAAGACCGTTGCTGGAAGGCCGTTTCCATAGTCTCAGCGATCTTCGGCGGGATCGGTTCGCCATAGCCCATATCGATCTCGACGGCACGGAACTGACGCTCGCCGCCGGGCATATCACCAAGCCCTATTTCGACGATTATCATCGCGACGAACTCGATGAAGTCAGTGAAATTCTCTTTCGCGTCACCGGGCCGCTCATTCTGGCCGGAGATTTCAATTCGGCCAGCATCGCCCCTGACATGCGCGCTTTCCTCGCCGCCAACGATCTGAAAAAAGCGACCTTCGAACCCGCCACATGGCCGACAGAGGCCGGCCGCTTCGGCATCGCCATCGACCACATCTTCGCCCGCGAACCGGCGACGCTGATGAAAACCACCCGCCTGCCCGACAGCCTCGGCTCCAATCATTATGGCCTGATGGCGGATTTCATGATCGGGAAATAGCCGAGGGCCTTATTGCGCCGCTTCGTCCGCGGCAAGAAAACCGCCCGACTGCCGCGCCCAGAGTTCCGAATAAAGTCCGCCCTGCATGACCAGATCGGAATGGCTGCCCTGTTCGACGATGCGCCCCTGATCCATCACGATCAGCCGGTCGAGAGCCGCGATGGTCGACAGGCGGTGGGCGATGGCCAGCACCGTCTTGCCCTGCATCAACTCATCCAGATTGCTCTGGATCGCCGCCTCCACCTCCGAATCGAGCGCCGACGTCGCCTCATCGAGCACGAGGATCGGTGCGTCCTTCAGCATCACGCGGGCGATTGCGATGCGCTGTCGCTGGCCGCCGGACAATTTCACGCCGCGTTCGCCCACATGTGCGTCGAACCCCTTGCGGCCGCGCTGATCCTCGAGCCTGGCGATGAAATCATCCGCCTTGGCTCGCCGCGTCGCCTCCTGCAATTGCGCTTCGGTCGCGTCTGTACGGCCGAACAGGATGTTGTCACGAATGGAGCGATGCAGCAGCGACGTATCCTGCGTGACCATGCCGATATGGGCGCGCAGCGATTCCTGCGTCACTCTGGCGATATCCTGCCCGTCGATCAGGATGCGGCCTTTTTCGACATCGTAAAAACGCAGGAGCAGATTGACGAGGGTGGATTTTCCCGCCCCGGAGCGTCCGACGATGCCTACCTTCTCGCCCGCCCTGATTTCGAGATTGAGATGGTCGATGACGCCGTTCGCGCGCCCGTAATGGAAGCTGACATTTTCGAAACGGATGCCCGGCTTCTTCACCTCCAGCACCGTCGCCTCCGGCGCATCGACTAGACCGATCGGCTGCGAAATCAGCTCGGCGGCATTCTGCACCGTGCCGAAATTGCGCATGATGCCGTTGAACTGCGTCATCAACCGGCCGAGCAGGAAGTTGAGACGCAGCACCAGCGCCAGCGTGAAGGCCACCGCACCGGAACTGATCTTGCCGGAAAGCCACAGATCGATGCAGAGCGCCGCCATGGAGGTGATCATCACGCCGGACAACAGCGCCATGGAGGCGCGCACGCCGGTGATGAACCGGGTGAATGTCATGGTCGCATGCTGGAAAATGTCGAAACCCTGCCGCATGTAGCGGTCATTGGCATCATCTCGCCCGAACAGCCGGAGCGTCTGAATATTGCTGTAGGCATCCACCATGCGGCCGGAGAGCATCGAGGCGGCTTCCGCCGTTTCCTTGGAATGGTAGCGGATACGCGGCACGAAATAGCGCGCCAGCAGCGAGAATATCCCCACCCAGACGACGACGACGACCGCAAGCCGCCAGTCGAGCCCGCCAATCAGGAACAGCATGGAAACGGAATAAATGCCGACGAACCACACGCTTTCCATCAGCGAGGTGACGAGATCGCCCGCCGCCTGCCCGCCCGACCAGACTTTGGTGACGATGCGGCCGGAAAAATCGTTCTGGAAGAAGGTCAGCGATTGCCGCGCAACATGCATGTAGGATTGCCAGCGCACCAGATTGTAAAAGCCGGGCGTGATGATCTGCTGATCCACCAGCGCCGTTACCATGGTGACGATAAAACGCACGACGCCGATCAGCACCAGCATGCCCACCAGCTCGCCGCCATGGGCCGCAAGCAGCCCCGCCCAGCCCTCTTCCGGCTTCACGGTGGAGAGAATATCCACCAGCCGCCCGACGAACCAGAACAGCGCCGCCTCAATGGCCGCCGTCAGCCCGCCCAGCACCAGCATGGCGAAAAACGGCGCCTTGGCCTGCGAGATGTAGAACCAGATAAAGGCGAACGTGCTTTCAGGCGGCCGCAAATCGTCCTTGCGGGCGAAGGGCTTTATCCAGTTCTCGAAAAACTCGAAGATGCGGGTAATAACCATGATCCGGATATAGGCGGATTCCCGGAGCGGGAACAGCCGCGAAGGCTTCGGGAAGAGATTATATTTCGGTAACATTCGGGGAATGAAAAAGGGCGGGGAATGTTCCCCGCCCTTAAATCGACCCAGCGATATTTTGCGCATCGGTTGCATCCTCACACCGTCACCCCGGACTTGATCCGGGGTCCAGCGCGATCAAGTCCTTGATCGCAAAAGACTCCTCTCACGGCGCGGACGCGCCGTGGCTGGATGCCGGATCTAGTCCGGTATGACGGAAGAGAGGTTGGCACACATATCATAGGCGAGCGGGCGGGAAACCATGCTTGCCGCCCTCTCGCTTTTCCTTACTCTGCGGCCACTTCCGCCTCATGGTCGGCGATGAAGCCGCCGGACTGGCGCCGCCACAGGTCGGCATAGATGCCGCCCATCGCCACCAGCTCCGCATGGCTGCCCGCCTCCACGATCCGGCCCTTGTCGAGAATGATGAGCCGGTCCATTTCGGTCAGTGTCGAAAGGCGGTGGGCAATCGCGATCACCGTCTTGCCTTCCATCAGCGAGAACAGGTTTTCCTGGATCGCCGCCTCGACTTCGGAGTCGAGCGCCGAAGTCGCCTCGTCCAGCACCAGGATCGGCGCGTTCTTGAGGAAGACGCGGGCGATAGCGATACGCTGGCGCTGGCCGCCGGAGAGCTTCACGCCGCGTTCGCCCACCTGCGCATCGAGGCCCTGACGGCCATGCATGTCGACAAGCGCTTCGATGAAGTCCCAGGCATTCGCCCGCTTCGCCGCCGCGATCACCTGCTCGTCCGTGGCTTCGGGGTGACCATAAGCGATGTTGTCGCGGATCGACCGGTGCAGCAGCGAGGTATCCTGCGTCACGACGCCGATCAGCTCGCGCAGGCTGTCCTGCGACACCTTGGAGATGTCCTGCCCGTCGATGGTGATCCTGCCCGCTTCCAGATCGTAGAAACGTAAAAGCAGGTTCATCAGCGTCGTCTTGCCCGCACCCGAACGCCCGACCAGACCGACCTTTTCGCCAGGTTTGATGTCGAGCGTCAGCCCGTCGATCACGCCCTTGTTCTTGCCGTAGTGGAAACGGACATTGTCATAACGGATCGCGCCCTGCGGTGCGGCAAGCTGAGGCGCCTTCGGAACGTCGACGATGTCGTGCGGCTTCGTCATCATCGACATGCCGTCATAGACCGTGCCGATATTTTCGAACAGCGAGGTGACCTCCCACATGATCCACTGCGACATGCCGTTGACGCGCATGGCAAGGCTGATGGCGATGGCGACCGAACCGGCCGTGACCGAACCCTGCATCCAGAAATAAAGACCGAGCGCCGCCGTGGAAAACAGCACCAGGGCGTTGTTGAGGTCGATCAGGATGTTGAAGCCGGAAATCTTGCGCATCTGGCGGTGAACGGTTCCGAGAAACACATTCATGCCCTCACGCGCATATCTTTCCTCGCGCCCCGCATGGGAAAATAGCTTGATCGTCGAGATGTTGGTGTAACTGTCGACGATCCGGCCCGTCATCATCGAGCGCGCATCGGCCTGCTCCTGCGCCAGCCGGCCGAGCTTGGGCACGAAATAAGCGAGGATGGCCATATAGATACCGAGCCAGACCAGCAGCGGAATGACCAGCCGCCAGTCCGCCGCCGCGACCATGAACAGCATCGAGACGACGAAGCTGATCGCATAGACGAAGACGTCGATCACCTTCAGCGCCACTTCGCGGATCGCCAGCGCCGTCTGCATCACCTTGGTGGAAACGCGGCCGGCAAACTCGTTGGCGAAGAAGTTCATGGAATGGCGCAGCAGGAAACGGTGCATCTTCCAGCGCGCAATCATGCCGAAATTGCCGGCAAGCGTCTGGTGCATCGTCATGGTGTGGATCGCGCCCATCAGCGGCAGCACGAAGAGCACCAGCGCCGCCATGCCGATCAGATGCCAGCCCTCATCGGCAAAAAATGTCTCGCGATTGGCCGTGGACAGCCAGTCGACGATATTGCCGAGGAATTTGTAGAGCATGGCTTCCGCAATCGCGATGCCCATGGACATCAGGCCGAGCAGCAGGAGCCATGGCCATGCGGGCTTCACATAGTGCCACAGGAACGGCAAAAGCTTCTTTGGCGGCACGGAGGGCGCCGAAGAGGGAAAAGGATCGAGGCGTTTTTCAAACCAGCCAAACATAGGCCAAGCTCCGGCAATCAATCGCTCCATCGTGACATGGTGAGCGGACACAAATATGGCTCACGACGGAACGGAAAAGTCTTTGGATATGGCCGTGACAGCCACATGACGAATCGAAAAATGGGAAACGCGGGCGAACCGCGGAGTAACACCTAAGCCAGCAGCGGCACGACTGGGGCCGGGAGGCGGATGCGAATGTCATTTGGCATGAGAACCTCCCTTGGCTGGTGTTGAAGATATGGCCTTGTAGCGCAAAATTTAGTCAATGACCAGTCGGAAAGACACCGAATACGCGAGAAAACATGCAGGTGCCGCCCGAAGGGGCGGAGATGACCCCGCGAGGTCTCCGCCCGTTAAACGATGCCGACATCGCCCTATTCGGCCGCGGGTAGCCGCCCTGTGTGTCACGCGAATGAACATCCAGCCGGGAACGGCGCTTCAAGGGGACTTTTTGCAGCATAGCTGTCGCCCGGCCCCTGCCCGTGATAATCGGACGGGCAGACCAACCGCAGTGAGACGTCCATGTCCGATACCATGCCCGAAATCAGGATCGCCCTTTACCAGCCCGATATTCCCGGCAATACCGGCACCATCCTGCGGCTGGCCGCCTGTCTCGGCCTCGGCGTCGACATCATCGAGCCGGCCGGTTTCGATATTTCCGACCGCAACCTGAAACGGGCGGGCATGGATTATATCGCGGCGGCGGCGCTGACGCGCCATGTCAGCTGGGACCGTTTCGAGGAATGGCGGGCAACCACCGGCCGCCGTCTGGTTCTCGCCTCCACCAAAGCCGCCCTTCCCTATACGAAGATCGCCTACCGCACGGATGACATCCTGCTTTTCGGCCGCGAAAGTGCGGGCGTACCAGACCATGTGCATGAAAAGGCAGAGGAGCGAATCATCATCCCCATGATGTCGGGACAGCGCTCCATCAACGTCGCCATGTCGGCGGCGATGATCGCCGGCGAGGCTTTGCGCCAGGTGGCATGGGCCTAGGCGTCATTTTTAACGCCAATTTTTCGGGCAAATACAAAATTTGACCGTTTTTACTTCAAAACTGTCGCAACCCGGCCTGTACCGAGGGCATTGAGGCTCCTATACTGATTAGCCGGACAATAAAAATCGTGCTCGCCGGAACCATCCGCCGGCGGGTGTGAGGAGACGTCGCATGCAATCCACCATTGTCATCGTCAACCTTCTCGGCGCAGTCGCGCTGCTGCTCTTCGGCCTTTCCCAGGTCAAGGATGGCGTAACCCGCGCGTTCGGCATGAAACTGCGAAGCGTGCTGGCCACCGGCACCCAGAACGGTCCGCGTTCCTTCTTTTCCGGCTTTTTCGCCACCGTCGCGCTGCAAAGTTCGACGGCGACGGCGCTCACCGTCGCCTCCTTTGCTGAACGAGACCTCATCAGGCCGCGCATGGCGCAGGTGGTGCTGCTCGGCGCCAATGTCGGCACCGCCGTGACCGCATGGATCGTGGCGGCCGGGGTGGAATGGCTGTCGCCGCTGCTGATCCTTGCCGGCATTATTTTGAAAAAGGGCAGCTCCAATGCCCGGCAGGGCGGCGGAACGGCGCTGATCGGCATCGGCCTCATGCTTCTGTCGCTGCATCTGTTGAGCGGCGCGACAGAACCGATGCGCGCCTCGCCGGCTCTCGGCGTCTTTATCGGCCTGCTTGACGGGGCATGGCCCGTCGCGCTGATCTTTTCCGCCGTGCTCGCCTTCGTTTCGTCTTCGAGCCTTGCCGTCGTGGTGCTCATCCTGTCGCTGGCCGCCACCGGCACGCTTTCCACCGGCCTCATCATCGTGCTCATTCTCGGCGCCAATCTCGGCGGCGCCATTCCGCCGGTCATCGCCACGCTTTCCGGCCCCGCCTCGGCGCGGCGCATCACCATGGGCAACCTTCTGGTGCGCACCATTGGCTGCCTCATCGCGCTGCCGCTTGCCTCCTATGGCGCGGAATTCCTGCAGCAGTTGCCGCTTTCGCCCGCAAAATTGCCGGTCGACGCCCATCTGATCTTCAACGTCATTCTGGCGGCGCTGGCCTGGCCCTTCTCCGGCCTCCTGTCCGACCTGATGGCAAGGCTGGTGCCGGGCGATCCGAAAGCCGAAGACGGTCCGAATTTCCTCGACCAGCAGGCGCTGGACATGCCGGTCGTGGCCCTTGCCAACGCCACCCGCGAAGTGCTGGGTGTCGGCGACAGCATCGAGCGCATGCTGATCCGCGCTGAAAACGCCTTCAAGCACAATGATCTCGCACCGCTTCAGGAGGTTTCCCTGCTCGAAAAGAAGGTCGACCGCCGCCAGCAGGAGGTGAAGGTCTATCTGTCGCAACTGGGACGCAAGGGGCTTTCCGACGAAGAAGCCCGCCGTTCGATCGCCATCATCGATTACGCGATCAACCTCGAACATATCGGCGATATCATCGAAAAGGGCATCTGCGAACAGATCCGCAAGAAGGTGCTGAACAGCTTCAAGTTTTCCGACGACGGTTATGAGGAGCTGAAAACCCTGTTCGACATGACCATCGAGAACCTGCGCGCCGCCCAGAGCATTCTGGTGACCGGCGATTTCGAACTCGCCCGCCGGCTGATGGAAAGCAAGGTTGATATACGCCGGCTCGAAAAACAGTCCTCCAACCGCCATCTGGAGCGGCTGCGCGACGGGCTGGCGGAAAGCATGCAGACCAGTTCGCTGCATCTAGACATGCTGCGCGACCTCAAACGCATCAACGCCCATATCGTCACGGTGGCGCATCCCATTCTGGATGAAAGCGGTGTGCTGATCGAAAGCCGACTGCGTTATGCCGAGCCCCGCGCCTGAAAGCATTTCGGGGGAAATGCGAAAACGCTCTAAACTTCAATCGGCCGAGGGCAGCCGCCGCATGGTGAATTCGATGCGGTCGCCTTCCAGTTGCCGCCAGCTTTCCACTTCCGTCCAGTAGGCCGCTTTCGGAAAGCTGTCGAACCATTCGCGCGCCTTGGCGCGGGCTTCCTCGCGTCCGAGACAGAAGGTCTGCCGCACGAACATGCCGTTGCGCGTCTTGTCGTCGCCCGAGCCTTCACGCGCCTTGCGGTGATTGGCGATCCTGCGCTTCAGCCCGTCGAGGGGCGGCGGTCCGGTAAATTTCGTCATGATATTCACCTCTGGCACCTACATCGATAAAGATAGTGCCCGCATGTGAACTTGGCGAGTCGAATTTGTGCGCGGGGCCTGCACCTGCTAGACGCGACAGGGAATCGACTTCACCTAAGGAGAATACGCATGGAACGGCCAATCTTGCCGAAGGGCTTGCCCGACGACATCGAGGACAAGAAGGCCCTTGCCCAAGCCTGGTTCCAGCATCTGCGCGACACCATCGTTAACTCCTTCGAGACCCTCGAAAACGACCTGACCGGCCCTCTTTCCGACCAGGAGCCCGGCCGTTTCGTCCAGAAAGACTGGCTGCGCGACGATGGCGAGGGCGGCGGCGGTAAGATGTCGATGATGGAAGGCCGCGTCTTCGAAAAGGTCGGCGTCCACACCTCCACCGTCTACGGCGAATTCTCGCCGGAATTCCGCAAGCAGATACCCGGTGCGGAAGAAGACCCGCGTTTCTGGGCGTCGGGCATTTCGCTCATCGCCCATCCCGTCAACCCCAATGTGCCGGCGGTGCACATGAATACCCGCATGGTCGTCACCACCAGCCACTGGTTCGGCGGCGGCGCGGATCTGACGCCGGTGCTGGGGCGCAGAAGGACGCAGGAAGACCCGGACAGCCAGCTTTTCCATCGTGCCTTCGAAATCACCTGCAACCGCCATCCGGTTGCCGATTATCCGCGCTACAAGACGTGGTGCGACGAGTATTTCTTCCTCAAGCACCGTAACGAAGCCCGCGGCATCGGCGGCATCTTTTTCGACTGGCTGCACCCGCAGGAGGAAAATGGCGGCTGGGACGCCAATTTCGCCTTCGTGCAGGATGTCGGCCGCGCCTTCAATCTGGTCTATCCGAAAATCGTCCGCGCCAATTTCAACCAGAACTGGACGGAAGAGGACCGCGACGAACAGCTCATCCGCCGCGGCCGCTATGTTGAATTCAACCTGCTTTACGATCGCGGCACGATCTTCGGCCTCAAGACCGGCGGCAACGTCGAATCGATCCTCTCGTCTCTGCCGCCGGTGGTGCGCTGGCCTTAAAAAACCTCACGCAAATTTGACGCTCATCAGCCAATTTGTCGCAAATAGCGCAAATTAGGACTTATGGAAAAATCAAGGCAATGATAGTCTCCTCCCCGCAGACGTACTGGAGGAGCTATCGTCATGATTACTTCGAACAGCATGCCTATCTCTGCTTCCCCCGAGGGAGCGCCACAATCCATCGATACCCCGGAATTGATCGACCGCCTGGCAGCAGAAATGCGCGCCACGGGTGATCGCGAACTGCCGCATTCCTTCTATGTCGAACAGGTAAAACGTTCCCTTGCCGGACAAAAAACGGCACGGCGGGCGGCCAATGACGAAATGCCTCGTACAAAAATTCCGGCAGCCGGCACATCCTCTGTTTTCCAGTGCTGGGCGATGCCCGAATAGGGGCCTGAATAAGGTCGAAGGACGCCGCTCTGGAACATAAGCGGTGAACATTCGTTTCTTGTCGGAGGGACAGCAGATAATCGAATTGCTGTCCCTCACTCTCGCACATTCTCCCTGTCGAAAATCGATTCCGGTTTTCGACAGGGAGAATGTGCAGACTCAAAATGTTAGAGCGTCCTTCATGCGTCCGAACGGACGCATGGCGCTCTAAAACAGGGAGGCAAGACCATGAGACTGTTTGAATGTGGAACGCTCGTGCCCGGCTGTGCCTGGCACACGCGCGCAGATGACGACGCCGAAGTGGTGCGGCGCACCGTGGAACATATGCGATCGGCGCACGGCGAAACCGTCATCCGCGAGAACATGATCGAAAACATTAAATCCCGCATTCGCGACGAGGCAAATGCGGCCTGAGCCGCGACGCCATCGTCGCTGACCTCAATTTTCCAGCATATCTTTCAGCCGGGCGGTTAACGCTGCCCGGTCGAGTGAGAAATTGACGTCGACCCACTTTTCCTCGAGGCTTTTCAGCACTTCGCCCACCTTGGGGCCCGCCTCGACGCCCGCGGCCATCACATCAGCGCCGCTCAGCGGAAAGCCCGGTTTGTGAAATTTTTCCGCCCGCGTCAGCAAAGTCGAAAGCCGCGCGACTTTCTGCATGGCCGTGTCGCCAGCCGAAAGATCGGCACGGGCCGAAGCAAGCGCCAGTTTCAGCCGCGTCTTCACGCCCTCGACGCCCTGACGATAGAGCAACCGGTCGAGCGCCGTCTCCTTCAGCTCTGGATCAGCCGCCGGCGCCGAGGCCCAATGGGCAAGATAAGCCGCTTCGGCCTTCGACAGCCGGAGGCGCGCGGAAAGGGCGGCCAGCCTGTCCCTGTCCGGCGGCACGATGGCGGAAAGCCGCAGCATCGGGTCCACCGTCCAGCCGATAGCCTGCTCCGTCGCCACCAGCCCGTGAATGGCATCGATGCCCCATTTTTCCGTTTCGGGAAGAATTTCCGCCAGAACGCCCGATTGCCGCATCCACAAAAGGGCGCGGGAAGGATCGCGGGCGGAAAGCAGCTTTTTCAGCTCGCTCCACACCCGCTCGGCTGAAAGCGTGCCCAGCTTGTCCTTGGCCCGCGCGCTTGCCCGCAAGCCGTCCGCATCCGGGCGGCCGGAACCATAATGGGCGAAAAAGCGGAAAAACCGGAGAATCCGTAGATAATCTTCCGAAATCCGCATCGCCGCATCGCCGATGAAACGCACAGTGCCGGTCTCGATATCGGGAAGACCATCGATAAGGTCGATAATCTCGCCCTTTTCGTCGGCATAGAGGGCATTGATGGTGAGGTCGCGTCGCTCGGCATCGGTCTGCCAGTCGGTGCCGAAGGCTACCTGTGCGTGGCGGCCATTGGTTTCGACATCGCGGCGCAACGTTGTCACCTCGAAACCTTCGCCATCGATCACCAGCGTTACCGTGCCGTGTTCGATGCCGGTCGGCACCGCCTTGATGCCTGCCGCCCTGGCCCGCGCAACAACCACGTCAGGGGTGAGCGTCGTCGCCATGTCGACATCGACCACCGGCAGGTCCATCAGCGCATTGCGCACCGCGCCGCCAACGATCCGCACCTCGCCGCCATCGGCATTCAGAAGCGTAAAGATGCGCTTCAGCGCCGGTTTTTCAAACCAGTCCCGCCCGGCAAGGCTGCTCATGAATAAAACCTCTCGTAAATCGTCCTGACGATGCCCGCCGTAATGCCCCAAATGTAGCGTTCGCCATAGGGCATTTCGTAGAAAAACCGCTCCTTCCCCTGAAAGATACGGCTGCCGCGCCCGTGGTTGGCCGGGTCCATCAGAAAGGACAGCGGCACCTCGAAAACCTCATCCACTTCCGTTGGATTGAGCGTCAGGTCGAAGCCGGGCCGAACGATGGACAGCACCGGCTTGATGCGGAAACCCGTCCCGGAAATATAATCCGGCAGACGCCCGACCGTTTCCACGAAAGACCTGGAAAGGCCGATTTCCTCTTCCGTCTCGCGCAGCGCCGCCTCTTCCGGCGTCCGGTCCTCGGCATCGATGCCGCCGCCTGGAAATGAAATCTGGCCGGAATGCTTGCGCAACGTCGAAGTGCGCTGAGTGAAGATCACCCGCGCATCGTTACCATCGTCAATGACAGGCACCAGCACGGCGGCGTCCTTCAGCTTGATGCCGTTCCCGGAAAGCACCACACCCGGATTGAGGACATGGTCGCCATTTTCACGCTCGGCCACGCCCTCACCTTCCTGCAGTACCCGGCGGCGGAAATCGGCGGCGGTAAAAGTCTTGAATGCCGTTGTCGTCATTGCGAAAGCCGTTCCAGTTCCTTGGCGGGCATCACCGGGAAAACGACCCCGCCTGAGCGCACGGCGAACATGTCGACGCCCTCCACTTTGATCACCTCGCCAAGTGCGACGAGGTCGTACATCACGGCTCGCGAGACGAGCGCTTCCAGCCTACCGCGCACCAGAAGATAGGGCTTCAATTCGCGGTTCTCACCGAAAACCTCGAATCGCAGCGGATGCTCCGGCCCCGCCTCCACCACATCGCCGACATTGGTGCGGAAGGTCAGCAGCGGCTCGCCATCATCCTCACCCGCCGTCAGCTTCATTTCCACGGCGACGAAAGGCGCGTCCACGACGCGGATGCCGACTTTTTCCACAGGAGTTACGAGGTAGGTTTTGCCATCCTCATCCTTGCGCAGAACGGTGGAAAACAGCCGCACCAGCGGCGCCCTGCCGATAGGGGTGCCGAGGTAGAACCAGGTGCCGTCGGCGCGGATTTCCATGTCGAGATCGCCGCAAAAAGGCGGATTCCAGCGCTCCACCGGGGCCGGCCCGCGTTTGGCGTCGCCGGTCTGTTCGGCGGCGCGGGAAATCATCGCCGCAAGCCCGGCCGCATCGCCCGCCGAATTTATCGTCTCCGCTGCCATATTCGAGTCTCGCTTTGCCGATAAGGAAATACTAAGTCACGACATAGTCATTCGAATGGCGCTTGTCAGCGGCCAAGAGAGCAATAAGCTATATGCAGCGCAAAATCCGTCCCGGCCGACTGCCAGCAAAACCGGGATGCGACTGTGACAGCGGCGAAGGTATGAGGAGAGCGACATGGGCGTGATGAATACCGGCGAAACCCTCGATGAAAAGGCCATCGTCGCCTCGGCCGAAAAGGCGCTTTCCGATATCGCGGCCATCCGCACGGAAGTCTCCAAGGTCATTTTCGGCCAGGAAAAAGTGGTGCAGAACACGCTTCTCGCCATCCTTTCCGGCGGCCATGCGCTGCTGGTCGGCGTTCCCGGCCTTGCCAAGACCAAGCTCGTCACCACGCTCGGCACCGTACTCGGCCTCGATGCCAACCGCATCCAGTTCACGCCGGACCTGATGCCGTCGGATATCCTCGGTTCGGAAGTCATGGATCAGGACGAGAACGGTCGCCGTTCCTTCCGTTTCATCAAGGGTCCGATTTTCGGCCAGCTGCTGATGGCCGATGAAATCAACCGCGCCAGCCCGCGCACGCAGTCCGCACTTTTGCAGGCCATGCAGGAATATCATATCACCATGGCCGGCCAGACCTATGAGCTGCCAAAGCCGTTCCATGTTCTCGCCACCCAGAACCCGCTGGAACAGGAAGGCACCTATCCGCTGCCCGAAGCCCAGCTCGACCGTTTCCTGCTGCAGGTCGATGTCGGTTATCCCGAGCTTGCCGCCGAACGCCAGATCCTGCTCGACACGACGGGCACCGCCTCGGGCGAAGCGCGCGGCGTGATCGATGCCGGGCGCCTGATGGAAATCCAAGCCCTCATCCGCCAGATGCCGGTGAGCGACAAGGTGGTGGATGCAATCCTCTCGCTCGTCCGCTCCGCCCGCCCCGGCCATGGCAACAAATTGACCGACAAACACGTTGTCTGGGGTCCGGGCCCGCGTGCCGGTCAGTCGCTGATGCTGACGGCCCGTGCCCGTGCGCTTTACGAAGGCCGGCTCGCCCCGTCGCTGGACGATGTCCATGCGCTGGCCGAACCGGTGCTGGAACACCGCATGGCGCTGACCTTTGCGGCCCGCGCCGAAGGCATGTCGGTGCGCGATGTCATCGCAGCGCTCGTGGAGCAGGCGAAGAACTGAAAGCACGTTCGCGAAAGGACTGCATGTGGCATCCATCGGCCAGATCGTAGACAAGACGCCGGGTAGCGAAGTTCTGGCGCGCGCACGCCAGCGCGCAGCCCTGGTGCCGGACTGCATGGTCGAGGCAAAGCGCATCGCCAACACTGTCACCGCCGGCTGGCACGGCCGCCGCAAACGCGGCATCGGTGAAAATTTCTGGCAGTTCCGCCCCTATGCCGAAGGCGAGAGCCTGTCGCGCATCGACTGGCGGCGCTCCGCCCGCGACGATCATACCTATGTGCGCGACCGGGAGTGGGAAGCCGCCCACACCATCTGGCTCTGGGCCGACATGTCGCCGTCGATGATGTTCAAATCCACCCTCGGCTCCGTCTCCAAGGAAAGCCGCGCGCTGGTGCTGATGCTGGCGCTGGCGGAAATTCTCGCGCGCTCCGGCGAGCGCATCGGCTGCCCCGGCATCATGGAGCCGGTTTCGGCCAGAAACGCCGCCGAACGGCTGGCCGCCGCCATCATGCATGCACCGCTGACCACTGGCATGCCGGAAACGGGCATGATCCGCGGCGCGAGCGACATCGTCCTCATCGGCGATTTTCTCGATGATGCCAAAGCCGTGATGGAGCGGATTTCGCCTCTGGCGCGGCGCGGCCTGCGCGGCCATGTGGTGGAAATTGCCGATCCGGCCGAAGAGACCTTCCCCTATTCCGGCCGCACCGAATTCACCGACCCGGAAACCGGCGAAAAACTGGTGTCCGGCCGTGCCGAAACCATTCGCGAGGATTACACCCGCGCCTATCTCGCAAGGCGTGAGGCGCTGTCCTCGTCGCTGCGCCGTCTCGGCTGGAACTTCGTGTTCCACCGCACCGATCATCTGGCCTCCGAGGCGCTTGTGGCCATGCACATGTATCTTTCCGGCGCGCCAGCACAGGGCGGTGGGCAAAGATGAGCGCATTGCCTTTCGTCTTCACCAGCCCCTATATCCTCCTCGGCTTGCTGGCGCTGCCCGCCATCTGGTGGCTGCTGCGGCTCACCCCGCCGCGCCCCAAGGCGGAAGTCTTTCCGCCGCTGAAGATATTGGCGACGGTGCTGAAACGCGAGGAAACGCCGTCGAAAAGCCCGTGGTGGCTGACCCTGCTGCGCATGGCGCTTGCCGCCGCCGTGATTTTCGCGTTGGCCGACCCGGTGGTGAACCCGCGCAACAATAGCATTGCCGGCAGCGGCCCGCTGGTGCTGGTGGTCGACAACAGCTGGGCCTCCGCACCTGACTGGGAAAGACGCGTGGCGACCGCTCAGGCGCTGATCGGCGATGCGGAACGGGCCGACCGCCCCGTCTCCATCAGCTTCACCGCCGATGCGGAACATGACGCCGTACCGGGAACGACAGCCGTTGCACTGGAAAAACTCGCCGCAGCAAAGCCAAAGCCGCTCGTTCCAGATCGTGTCCGCACGGCGGAAGCCATCACCGAGGCGCTGAACGGCACGGCTCCCGGCACGATCGCCTATATTGCCGATGGTGTTCAGACCGCGCAGGATGAAAGCGCGATGAGAACGCTGGCCAGCCTCTCCCCCGCCGAATTCCGCATCGTGAAGGGCGACGGCAAGGCGATTACAGCCATTACCGGCGCCACCAACAATGCCGATGCCATGAGCGTCACACTGTCGCGGCTCGATACCGCCGAAGCCGGCCGGCTGACCGTCAATGCACAGGACAGCCAGGGCCGTATCCTCGCCAACGGCATCACGAACTTCGCGCCCGGCGCGGCCGAAACCACGGCAACGGTGGAAGCGCCCTTCGAGCTGCGCAATGATTTCGCCCGCCTGTCCCTCGAAGGCGTGTCGACGGCGGGTGCGGTGCATCTTCTCGACGACGGTTTCCGCCGCCGCCGCGTGGCGCTGCTGGCCGGCGAAACCGGCAATGATTTCCAGCCGCTGCTGCAGCCGCTTTATTACATCAGCCGCGCGCTTCAGCCATTTGCCGATCTCATCCCGCAGCGGCAGGCCGATCTGGCGCAGGCGATCCCGGAAATCCTGCAATCCAATCCTTCCGTCATCGTCATGGCCGATATCGGCCGTCTGCCGCAGGAAACCTATGAGCCCATGCAGCGGTGGCTCGCCGGTGGCGGCACGCTGATCCGTTTTGCCGGACCGCGCCTTGCCGCAGCCCCGGCCGACGATCCGCTCGTGCCTGTAACACTCAGACAGGGCGAACGCGCGCTTGGCGGCGCGCTCTCCTGGGCCGAGCCGCAGCCGCTTGCCGATTTCCCGAATTTCGGCGCCTTTGCCGGCATGCCGAAGGCCGACGGTGTCCTCGTCAAGCGTCAGGTTCTGGCCGAACCGACACCGGATCTGGCTGAACGCACCTGGGCAAGCCTTGCCGATGGCACGCCGCTCGTCACCACCCGCACTGTCGAGGCTGGCCGCATCGTGCTCTTCCATGTCAGCGCCGAGGCAAGCTGGTCCGACCTGCCGATCTCTGGCCATTTCGTCGATATGCTGCGCCGTATCGTGCAATTGTCGAAGGCAGGCGGCGCTTCCGCCAACGCCAATGCCCCGGCCGCGGCCCTTCCGCCCTTCCGGCTGCTGACGGCCGAAGGCGCGCTTTCAGCCGAAATCGGCACTGCCCGGCCGCTGGAAATGCGCGCC
This sequence comes from Agrobacterium sp. CFBP 3001, assembly GCF_027871605.1. NCBI lineage: Bacteria > Pseudomonadati > Pseudomonadota > Alphaproteobacteria > Hyphomicrobiales > Rhizobiaceae > Agrobacterium > Agrobacterium sp. CFBP 3001. The sequence goes on along the minus strand of NZ_JAQAHD010000012.1, from coordinate 85,203 downwards.
GGCCAGCCGCCGCGCACCGGTTTCGACAATCCCCCCGGCCTCTATGGCACAGAGGATGGTTTCGTGGCTCTCAATCTCTTACCCGCAGGTGCCACACTTCGCCCGCTCGACACCTCCGCCGCCGGTGTCAGCACCACCAGCGAAGCCCTGATCGGAGAAACGGCGAAATCGCTGCGCCCTGCGCTCTTCATCGCCGCCTTCCTGATGTTGATTGCCGACAGCCTGATCGTGCTCTTCATGAACGGTGCCTTCGCACGCCTGCCGAAAGCCCGCAGCGCCACAGCCGCCACCGTGCTTCTGGCGCTTGGCGCCTTTGCTGCCATGTCACCAACCGATGCCCGCGCCGACGATCCCAAACCCGGCGACGAGCAGATTTTCGAGCGGCTGGACACCACCCATCTCGCCTATGTGCGCACCGGTGAAGTCGATGTCGACCGCATTTCAGAGCAGGGTTTGCAGGGTTTGAGCGAATTCCTGACCTGGCGCACGACACTAGAGCCCGGACAGCCTGTGGGCCTCGATATTTCCAAGGACGAATTGTCCTTCTATCCCATCATCTACTGGCCGGTTTCCGCAACAGCACCCATGCCCTCAAGCGCCGCCATCTCACGCATCGACGCCTATATGCGCGCCGGCGGCACCGTGCTGTTCGACACGCGCGACCAGTTCTCTTCGCTCGATACCGGCGCGACCAGCCCTAACGGCGAGCGCCTGCAGGCGATCCTCGCCAATATCGATATCCCACCGCTGGAGCCCGTGCCGGAAGATCACGTTCTGACGCGCTCCTTCTACCTGCTCACCAATTTCCCCGGCCGTTACAACGGCTCCCCGCTCTGGGTGGAATCGCGCCAGGGTGCCGCCAAGACCACCTCCGGCCTTTCCTCCTCCGGTGATGGCGTGACGCCGATCATGATAACCGGCAATGATTTCGCCGGCGCATGGGCCGTCGATCCGCAGGGCGCACCGGTTCTGCCCACCGTGCCGCCGGACGAGATGCAGCGCGAGCATGCCTTCCGCTCCGGCGTCAACATCATGATGTATATGCTGACCGGCAACTACAAGGCCGATCAGGTCCACGTTCCCGCACTTCTCGAACGGTTGGGGCAGTGACATGACATTGACCTTCGCTCCCTTCCTGCCGTGGATCGTGATCGCCGTTCTGGCCGTCGCCGCCCTTGCCCTCTCCTTCATAGGCCTGTGGCGCGGCGTGCGCGGCGCATGGCTGCGCGGACTGGCGCTCGCTGCCCTGCTTGCGGCCATCGCCAATCCGCTTTTGACGCAGGAGGAGCGCGAGCCGCTCTCCACCATCGTGCCCGTCATCGTCGACCGTTCGCAGAGCCAGGACGTGCAGGACCGGCCGCAGATGACGGACACGGCGCTGAATGCGCTGAAAGACCGGCTCTCCCGCTTCCCGCGCATCGAGCCGCGCATCGTGGAGGTGCGCGATGATGGCGAAAGCGATTCACCCTCGACGCAGCTTTTCTCGGCGCTCTCCTCCGCCGTTTCCGATGTCTCGCCTTCCCGCGTCGGGGGCGCGATCTTCCTCAGCGACGGCCAGATACACGATATCCCGAATGCCCTGCCCAATGCCGAACAGGCGCTCGGCTTTCGCGCACCCGTGCATGGGCTGATCACCGGCAAGGCCGATGAGTTCGACCGCCGTATCGAGATCGTCCGCGCGCCGCGCTTCGGCATCGTCAATGAGGAACAGCAGCTGACGCTGCGCGTCTTCGATGATGGTCGCCCGGCAGGCGGCGGTGCGGCGGAAGTGACGGTGAAGATGAATGGCGAAGAAATCGCCACGCTGCAGGCGACACCCGGCCAGCCGACGCCGTTCAACTTCAAGGTTCCACGCGGCGGCAACAATGTCATGGAATTTTCCGTCGCCGAGCTTCCCGGCGAAGTGACGGCTGCGAACAACCGCGCCGTTCACCTGATCGAAGGCATTCGCCAGAACCTGCGCGTGCTGCTCGTCTCCGGTGAACCCCATGCCGGCGAACGGGCGTGGCGTAACCTCCTGAAATCCGACGCCTCGGTCGATCTGGTACATTTCACCATTCTGCGCCCGCCGGAAAAACAGGATGGCACGCCGATCAACGAACTCTCGCTGATCGCCTTCCCGACCCGAGAATTGTTCGTCGAAAAGATCGAGGATTTCGACCTCATCATCTTCGACCGCTATCAGCATCGCGGCGTGCTGCCGATCCTCTATTACGATTACATCGCCCAATATGTCGAAAAGGGCGGCGCGCTCTTGATCGCCGCCGGGCCGGAACATGCCGGTCAGGATTCGATCGCCATGACGCCGCTCGCCTCCGTGCTGCCGGCGCAGCCGACGGGTCAGGTGCATCAGGCCGCCTTTTATCCGCGCCTTTCGGAAGCGGGCAAGAAACACCCCGTCACCCGCGGGCTGGAAGGTTCGGGCAACGAGCCGCCGCAATGGGGCCGCTGGTTCCGCACCATCAGCGTCGACCCGCCGCAGGGCCAGACCGTGATGCTGGGCGACGGGCAGGACCCGCTTCTGGTGCTCAACCGTCAGGGCGAAGGCCGTGTCGCCATGCTGCTGTCGGATCAAGGCTGGCTGTGGGCGCGCGGTTTCGAAGGCGGCGGCCCACATGTGGCGCTTTACCGCCGCATCGCCCACTGGCTGATGAAGGAACCCGAGCTTGAGGAAGAGGCGCTGACGGCGCGCGCCAATGGCCGCACCCTGCAGATCACCCGCCAGACCATCGGCGACGATCCCGGTCAGGCCAGCGTGCGTTTCCCTTCCGGCAAGACGGAAAACATGGCCTTCACCAGCACGGAGCCTGGTCTTTACAGGATCGAGCGCCGCATGGACGAAACCGGGCTGTTCGAGATCAAAAACGGCGATTTCACCACCCTCGTCCATGTCGGCGCGGTGGATGCGCCGGAATTCAAGGCGATGATCTCGACCACCGAAACGCTGAAGCCGCTGGCCGATGCCACCAAGGGCAGCGTGCACCGTGTCGCCGACAATTCCGGCCGTATCGCGCTGCCCGATATATTGCCCGTGCGCGGAGATATCAGGGTTGCCGATGAGGATCGCATGCTGATACGCATGACCGACGAGACGGTGCTGAAAGGCGTCAACACCCTGCCGCTCTTTGCCGGTTTTGCCGGGCTTGCCGCCCTGCTGCTCGCCTTCTCCGCGCTGTGGTGGCGTGAGGGCCGGTAAGGGCGTTTCCAGCGAAGAGCTTAAGGCGCTTCAAGTCTCGGAACGGAAAACGGGAAACGGCCGCCGCCCGGCGGCCCGGGAAGATGAACATGAATTTCGTTTTGAGCGACGTCGCGGATGCAGAGGCCGAAAAGGCCATTCGCGATCCGCTGGTGGCCTATAATCTCGCCCGTTTCGGCGAAAGCGACAAACGCGAACTCAACATCACCATCCGCGATGACGACAATACCGTCACCGGCGGTCTGGTGGGCCACACCGCTCGCGGCTGGCTTTACGTGCAGCTTCTTTTCGTGCCGGAGGCCATGCGCGGTCAGGGCACAGGCCCGAAGCTGCTTGCCATGGCGGAGGAAGAAGCCAGAAAACGCGGCTGCATGGGCGCCTATATCGACACGATGAACCCGGATGCCCTGAGAACCTATGAGCGCTACGGTTTCACGAAGATAGGCTCGCTTGGCCCCCTTTCCAGCGGCCAGTCGATCACCTGGCTGGAGAAGCGGTTCTAGGCCGCAATCCCCGATACCCCACCGTCGACCGTTCGGCCCATGGCCTCACGGATTTGCTGGCGAAGCCATACGGCTCCGGCATCCGCGTCAGTTTGCAATGTCCAGACCATGGCGACGGGCGGGAAACTCAGCGTCACCGGCACCGGGCTTATTTCCAGCCCCAGCATTGGCGCATAACGCAGCGCGATGCGCGAGGACACGGTCGCCAGCACCGCCGAGGATCGCGCCGTTGCCAGCACCGAGAGGAAATCCGGCGCGGCCGCAACGACATCGATTTCCAAGCCGCTCAGTTCCAGCGCATCCTTGATGCAGCCATGCAGGCTGTCCGTCTGCGATATGACCGCGTGTTTCGCCTCCATATAGGCGTCCAGTCCGACGGGATTGGGCAGATCGAGCAAAGCCGGGTTGAAACAGCAGAGCACGCTGGAGGAATAAAGCGGCTCGCAATGGTGGCGCTGCTCTTTCGAGTAGGTGCATCCGACCGCCATGTCGATCACACCCGTATCCAGCATCGCGGTAATTTCCTGCTCCTGCCCGCTGCGGGCCAGAATGCGAATACCGGGCGCGATCTCCCGCAGTCGCGCCGTCAGATCCGGCAAAAGCAACAGCTCCACCTCGCTCGACATGCCCAGCCGGAATGTGCGGCGCTCCGTCGCCGGATCGAACACATCCGCCGTCAAAACCGCCGCCTGCGCCTGCCTGAGCGCCTGCCGCACCGGGCCGGCCAGATGGAGCGCCCGCGCCGTCGGCTTCATCTCCTGCCCCACGCGGATGAAAAGCTCATCCTGAAACAGGGTCCGCAAAGTCGAGATATTATGGCTCATGGCCGGCTGCTGGATTTTCAGCCGCCGCGCAGCACGCGTCACGTTCATTTCCTCCATCATCGCATCGAAAGCGATGAGAAGATTGAGGTCGAAGGAACGGAGATTGAAATGATCGATAGTTTGCATAAGTCACATCGATTTGATTGCTGACGTCCCTACACTTAGCTGGAGTGCGGAAAGTTTCAAGACGTTCCCTAACTCAGGAGCCTTTAATGCCATCACGTCGCTCACTTCTCAAAGGCGCCGCCAGCGCCATCTTTGCAGCCCCTTTCATTGCGCCCTCCCTCGCCTTTGCCAAAGCGCCGCTCGCTGCCACACAGGCAACCGGCTTCTACAGGCTGATGGTCGGCAAGGTGGAAGTCACCGCGCTGTCGGATGGCGTCGTCGCGCTGCCGCTTGCAAAACTTTACAGCAACACGACACCGGAACACGCATCCAAGGTTTTGCAGAAAGCCTTCCTGCCGGACGAGACGCCGACCTCCGTGAATGCGTTTCTGGTCAATACCGGCGACAGGCTGGTGCTGATCGATGCCGGCACCGGCACCTATCTTGGCGCGAGCCTTGGCAAGCTTGTCGCCAATATCGAAGCTTCGGGCTACAAGGCCAGTGAGATTGACGACGTCATCCTCACACACATCCACACCGACCATTCCGGCGGACTGTCGGCGAATGGCAAACGCGTTTTTGCCAACGCGACCCTGCACGTCAACAAGCGCGAAGCCGCTTTCTGGCTGGATGAGGCAAAGGCGAAGGCAGCGCCCGAAGCGATGAAAAAATATTATGCCGAAGCGAGAGAGAGCATCCAGCCCTATATCGATGCCGGCAAATTTGAGAGCTTTACCGACAACGCCGCGCCGGTTCCCGGTCTTGGGTCGATCCTCTATGCCGGCCACACACCAGGCCACAGCGCCGTCGTTCTGGAAAGCGAAGGCCAGAAAATCGTCTTCTGGGGCGATATCACCCATGGCAATATCCTCCAGTTCGATGAGCCTGACGTGGCAATCGAATTCGACGTCGACCAGAAGGCCGCCGTCGTGGCGCGTGATTTGGCATTCAAACAGGCGGTAGAGGGCAAATATCTGGTGGCCGGCGCGCATATCGCCTTCCCCGGCATCGGCCATGTGCGCACCGACAGCACCAATTACGATTGGCTGCCGGTCAACTACACGGCGCTGTAAGGTGCAAAACAGTGCGGCCTGATCCTCAACGGGTCAGGCCATTGCGCGGAAACGACGCGTCAGGTCAGCGCCACCTGCCGGGTTTCCGCATTGATCATCGTCGCCGCAATGGCGGCAAGAACCAGCAGCCCGGCAAAAATGCCGATTGCGACGCCAAAACCCTGCGCAATCGCATAACCGAGAAGAGACGGCGCTAGCAGGCCGCCAAGCCGTGCCATGGCGCCCGCTGCTCCCATGCCGGTTGCGCGCGATTCGGTCGGATAAAGCTCCGGCGTAAAGGCATAGAGCGCGCCCCAAGTGCCGAGAAGGGCAAAACTCATTATCAGCAGTGAAGCCGCAATCATGACGCCCCCGGCCGCGAGCGTGAACAGCAGGCAACCGAGCGCAGACAGCAGGCAGAAGCCGATCAGCGTCGGCTTGCGGCCCCATTTTTCAACGCCATAGGCGGCAAGCGCATAACCCGGGATCTGCGCCAATGCCACCAGCACCAGAAACCCGTAACCGCGCACGAAACCGAACCCGTCTCCGGCCAGTTTCGCCGGCATCCAGGTGAAGACGCCGTAATAGGAAACGGAAACGAGGAACCAGATGGCGAGGATCATGATGCTGCGCTGCCGGAGCGCCGGCGAAAATATCCCCTGCCCTTTGCCAACGTCAGGCTGGAAAAGCCCGGTCCCGGCATCGAGCGGCGGGCGCCCATTCGTCACCAGCATGCGGTTGACGACGGCCTTGGCCTCCTCCAACCGCCCGCTGCGCAGCAGGTAAAGCGGCGATTCCGGCACCAGAAAACGAAGGCCAAGGCCGAGAAGCGCCGGAAAAGCCGTCACCGCGAATATATACCGCCACGAATCTGCGACGCCGGCAAGGCTGGCGCCCCAGGCCGCCAGCGCCACGATCAGCGTGCCGACAGCCCAGAAACCCTCCAGAAAGACCAGCCAGCGGCCGCGATTCTTGGCGGGCAGGAATTCGGCCATCATCGCATAATCCACCGGCAGCGTGCCGCCCACGGCAGCACCGGTGAGAAAGCGCAGAACGAGCAGAATAGTGAAATCAGGCGCGAATACCGAAAGCACACCGAACAGCGCATCGCAGGCCACGGTGACGATCAGCACGCGGCGACGCCCGTAACGATCCGCCAGCCGCCCGAAACCGGCAGCACCCAGCAGCATGCCGAAAAAGAACGCCGTGCCAGTCTGCAACGCCTGCGGCACCGTCAGCCCGAAGGTTGCGGCAATCGAGGCGGCGGTGAAGCCAACCGCAAGAACCTGCATGGCATCCGCCGCCCAGACAAGGCCAAATATGCCCATCAGACGCCGTTGATAGGCGCCTGCGCCCGCGCGCTCCAGCGCATCATTCATGGTGATTGCCGTCATGTCCGCCCCCTTGCAGAAATCGACTTTCCCTAGCTATCGCATGGGGGAAGGAAACGGAATTGAATTCTGTGGAGGGAGACGCGCTGTTTCGAGACAGACTACCGGACGATAGATTTTACCACACGAGGATTGGCACGGCAGTCTCGATGGTTCCCGTAATTCGCAACATCCCTTCCGTCACCCCGGATTAGATCCGGGGTCCAGCCAGCCCAAGTCCTTGGGCTGAAAAAAGATTCTTTCGCCGCGCCGACGCGCGTCGGCTGGATTCCGGCTCAAGGCCGGAATGACGGAAGGGATAGTCTCATGGTGAGAAGAAAAATCTTCACCCGTAAACCCTGAGCGGCTCCTCAAAACCCTCATCTTCCGCCGTGGCGGCCGGCATCACGGCCTCGCATTTGCGCCAGCCGATCTTGCCCTTCAGCCGCTGGTGCACGTCGTCGCCAATCGGCACGACGAGCACGCGGTTCGGGTCCACCGGGCCGGGAAAATCGAGCGCCGCATAAGCGACCTTCTCGAAACCGAGCGGCATGTAATAGGGCGGATCGCCGATCAGGATCACCGCTTCGGAGCCCTTTCGCCGGGCGGCGGCAATGGCGATCCGGACGAGTTCCCGGCCGATGCCCTTGTTCTTGTGCGAGGGCCGAACCGCAAGGGGCCCGAGCATATGGCCCTTCACCCCGCCCGCCAGAACCGGCGTCATGCGCACCGAGGCAATGGTTTCGCCATCATCGGCGCAGACGAAGGACAGCGACCGGTCATGCGGCCCCTGCTCACGAATGCGCGCTGCGGCACGGGTATGCCTGCCGGGACCGAATGCTTCTTCGTTGATGACGTCGATGATGTCGTCGTGCGACGCGTCCTCGGTGAGGTAGACAAGATCGTGCTTGGACATGAAGAGACCGAAACTTCCAGAATGCGGATGCGACAATAGATGACGGCTGCGCCGGTAAGGGCGTTCAGGAGCGTCAGCGTCGTCGGAGCATCCGTGGTTCGATCATAGTCAGCAATTTCCTCAGATTTGTGAAAATTGCAGTTATCAGGAAAATTCTCACCCGTCCAGAACAAATCTCTGCGCTATCCCATTCAGTTTCCACAGGACCGGAAACGCATTGTTCAACGCCTTGCGGGTTCGCGGAAGAGTGCAGAACGGTTAGGATCGCTCAAAAGGAAACAATTAAGGAGATCGTCATGGGCATGCTGGTGGAAGGCGTATGGAAAGACGTCTGGTATGACACCAAGGAAACCAAGGGGCACTTCAAGCGTAGCGCCTCGCAATTCCGCAACTGGATCACAGCGGATGGCGCACCCGGCCCTTCCGGAGAAGGCGGGTTCGAGGCCGAGAAGGACCGTTACCACCTCTATGTCTCCTTCGCCTGCCCCTGGGCGCACCGCACCCTGATTTTCCGCAAGCTCAAAAAGCTGGAAGACCTGATTTCCGTCTCCGTCGTCGATCCGCTGATGCTGGAAAACGGCTGGGAATTCAAGCCTGAGGGCGAGCGCACGCCGGGCGCGACCGAGGATCGCCTCTTCGGCTCCTCCGCACTCTGGCAGGTCTACACAAAGGCGGACCCCAAATATTCGGGGCGCGTCACCGTGCCGGTGCTCTGGGACAAAAAGCGCGGCACCATCGTCTCCAATGAATCGGCGGAAATCATCCGCATGTTCAATTCCGCCTTCAACGATCTCACCGGCTCGCAGGCCGATTATTATCCCGAAGCGCTACGCAGCGAGATCGACGCACTGAACGACGTGATCTACGACACAGTCAATAACGGCGTCTACAAGGCCGGCTTCGCCACCACTCAGGATGCCTATCAGCAGAATGCCGTAAAAGTGTTCGAAACGCTGGATATGCTGGAGGATCGCCTGAAGGACCGGCGTTTCCTGTTCGGTGCGGAACAGACGGAAGCGGACTGGCGCCTGTTCACGACGATGGTGCGGTTTGACCCCGTCTATGTCGGCCATTTCAAATGCAATATCCGCCGCATCCACGACTATCCGCACCTGACGGATTACCTGCGCGATCTTTACCAGACGCCGGGCGTGCCGGAGACGGTGGATATGCGCCACATCAAGGAGCATTATTACCGCAGCCACCGCACCATCAACCCGACCGGCATCGTGCCCGTCGGCCCGGAACTGGACCTGACCATGGCCCATGGCCGCGAGGCGCTCTCCTGACGGAGAGCCGCCGCCGCTACCAGTGATCGGCGATCGCCGCTTCGCCGGCAAGCTCGGCGAGGCGGCGACGGGTGGCGGCCGTCACCCCTTCCGGCAGCTCCGACAGGTCGAAAAAGCCGCTTTCGGCAATTTCATGATCCGGCTTTTTCGGTTTGGTCTGGGTGACGTCAAGCCGGTAGAGCGCAACATGATCGCGATTGCTGCCTTCCAGATTGAGATAGACATGGAAAAGCTCCGGCCTGGAAGCTGCTTCGAGATTGCCTTCCTCGCGGATTTCCTTGTGCAGCGCCACGAGCAGCGTTTCACCACGTTCCACCCCGCCGCCCGGCAGATACCAGCCCGGCAGATAGGTGTGCCGCACCAGAAAAATTCTGCCCTTTTCATCGAAACAGGCCGCACGCACGCCAAGGGTGGCGCCGCGCGTGAACAGAAAAACGAAATGCAGAAAACGGATGAAGACACGCATATGGAACGGACGGGCCTGCCGCCCGGTTGTTTCGTCATTCACCCTTGTTTCTCCCCGCCTGCCGGCTTTCATTGGACGCGCGGCATATCATAGGTTATCTCTGCCGCCATGTTCAAACTTGCGCATATTTCAGACGTCCATTTGGGGCCACTGCCAAAACTCACTTTCCGCGAACTTGCATCCAAGCGTATCACCGGTTTTGTCAACTGGCACCGCAACCGCCGCAAGCATCTCTTCACCGATACGCTGGAAAAACTGCTCGACGATCTGGAGACAAAGTCACCGGACCATCTGGCTATTACCGGCGATCTCGTCAATCTTGCGACCGGGATTGAAATCCGCGCCGCCGCCGACTGGCTGGAGGAGGTGGGCGATCCCGAAAAAACCTCCGTCGTTCCCGGCAATCACGACGCCTATGTTTCCGGCGCGCACGACAAGGCCATGCAGGCCTGGTATCCCTATGTTCGTGGCGATGGCGATCCGCCGGAATGGGACGACGACCGCAAGATTTTCCCCTATATGCGCGTGCGCGGTCCCGTCGCACTCATTGGCTGCTCCACCTCGATTGCGACACCGCCCTTTTCGGCAACCGGTTATTTCGGCAACCGGCAGGCCCGCGCCACGGCGGAGCTCTTGAAAAAAGCCGGTGAACAGGGGCTGTTCCGGGTGGTGATGATCCATCACCCGCCGATTCGGGGCGCTTCCCCCACCCACAAGCGCATGATCGGCATCCGCCGTTTCGCAGCGGCGCTGGGCGTCGGCGGCGCGGAACTCGTGCTGCATGGCCATACCCATCTCAACACGGTCTACTGGCTGAATACGCATCATGGGGAAGACCACATCCCGGTCGTCGGCATTTCCTCCGCCAGCCAGGGACCCGGCGGTGAAAAACCGCGCGCGGCCTATAATCTCTTCCATATCTCCGGTGGCCCCGGCACATGGAACGTCGCCTGTGAGCGTCACAGCCTCAATGAGACGGGTACGGGCGTGGCGCTGGAGGATGTGCGGGTGTTTTATGAAAACGGGCGGCCGCTGGGGTTTTCATTGCGGGTGGAATAGCGTTCGCTACCGTGAGGTTGGAGCGTGTGGCTTCACCCCCCTCTGCCCTGCCGGGCATCTCCCCCTCAAGGGGGGAGATCGACTCGTGGTTAGGTCTCGCCCATCTCAACGTTTGCGAATGAAGTGGCGGTAGCGCCTCCTGCTGATCTCCCCCCTTGAGGGGGAGATGTCCGGCAGGACAGAGGGGGGTGCCCTGCCCCACCCTCAAGGCCCACTTACCTCGCCCGCTCTTCCAGCACCCGATTGGCCGCCGAAACAATCGCCTCCAGCGACGCCGCTACGATATTCGTATTGACGCCTGCCCCGAACAGCTTACCGCCCGGATGCTCCATCTCGACATAAGCGATGGCCGAAGCGTTCGAGCCATGCTGCAGCGAATGCTCGGAATAATCATTTACCGACAGGTCAATGCCGAGATAAACCGACAGCGCATTGATGAACCCGTCGATCGGGCCGGTGCCCTTGCCCTCGATGCGCTTCACCTCGCCATTATCGGTGATTTCGGCAGCAACGATGCGCACGCCCTTGAAATCGCCGGCCGGATAGGTGTGGTGATCGACGAATTTGATGCGCGCATTCGGCTGCGTCACGTAACGCTCGATAAAGCGCTCGTAGATGCGCTTGGCCGGCAGTTCGACACCCTCTTCATCGGTGATGCGCTGAATATCCTCGCGGAATTCCACCTGCAGGTTGCGCGGCAGGTTGATGCCGTAATCCTGCTGGAGAATATAGGCGATGCCGCCCTTGCCGGATTGCGAGTTGATGCGGATGATCGCCTCATAGGAGCGGCCTACATCCTTCGGATCGATCGGCAGATAGGGCACTTCCCAGACCGGATGGTTGGCGACCTTGATCGCCTTCATGCCCTTGTTGATCGCATCCTGATGCGAGCCGGAAAAGGCGGTGTAAACCAGCTCGCCGACATAGGGGTGGCGCTCAGGGATCGTCATCTCGTTGGAATATTCATAGACCGCCTTGATGCGCTCGATATCGCGGCAATCCAGCTCCGGATCGACACCCTGCGTATACATGTTCAGCGCCAGCGTCACGACATCGACGTTACCCGTGCGTTCGCCATTGCCGAACAGCGTTCCTTCGACACGGTCCGCACCGGCCATCAGGCCCAGCTCGGTCGCGGCGATTCCGGTGCCACGGTCATTATGCGGATGCAGGGAGATGATGACGTTTTCGCGATTGTCGATATTGCGGCACATCCATTCGATCTGGTCGGCATAGATGTTCGGCGTCGCCATTTCCACCGTCGAGGGCAGGTTCAGGATCAGCTTGTTGTCGGCCGTCGGCTTCACCACCTCGACCACGGCGTTGCAGATTTCCAGCGCCACTTCCAGCTCGGTGCCGGTAAAGCTCTCGGGCGAATATTCGAAGCGGTAACCGCCGCCAGCCTTCGCCGCCATATCGGTGATCATCTTGGCTGCATCGACGGCAATCTGCTTGATGCCGTGCACATCCTTGCCGAACACCACGCGGCGCTGCAATTCCGAAGTGGAATTGTAGAAGTGGATGATCGGCTTGTTGGCGCCCTCCAGCGCCTCGAAGGTGCGGGTGATCAGCTCCGGGCGGCATTGCACCAGCACCTGCAGGGAGACATCGTCAGGCACATTGCCCTCTTCCACGCACCAGCGGGCGAAATCGAAATCCGTCTGCGAGGCGGAAGGAAAACCGATCTCGATTTCCTTGAAGCCCATTTCCAAGAGCAGCTTGAACATGCGGGCCTTGCGGTCGTGACCCATAGGGTTGACCAGCGACTGGTTGCCGTCGCGCAGGTCCACCGAACACCAGATAGGGGCCTTATCGATGGTCTTGCCCGGCCATTTACGGTCGGGGATATTGATGGTGGGATAAGGGCGATACTTCACGCTCGCGTCAGCCATGCCCTTGGAAATATTGGTGATCTTGCCGTCCATTTCGCTTCCTCCATGCGCGGTCCGCGGGCGTCTTTCGCCATCGGCGGATGCGCGGCCCTTCAGGGCCTAAATCCAGTATAAAATGAGATTTCGAGATGAGGAGCGTTAGCGCCAGCGGGCTTTCGGCCGCCGGGCGCTCCTCACTGGACCCGGCAACCGCGTGTAAGGTCGAGGCTAAGAAGCGAGAGTGCACCGCACGGCGAGGCCTTCGCAGAAATCTGCGCGCTCATGCCAAAAATGGTTGCGATGCTGTTGCTCATGGCGATGTGTATAAACAGCGGCTGGCGGTCTGACAAGTGATCTTGTGCCGTGCGCCGGTTATTTTCCCTGCCTGCCGCTCTCCAGCCTTTCGGCAATCCATTCGGCCATCAGGGATTGTCGTGTCCTGCCAAGGCGCACCGCTTCCGCATCTACTTTCCGCAAAAGCTTTTCAGGCAGATCGATATCGACATGCACCATTTCCAGTCCCGGACGGCTTGCCTTGGACCAGTCGAGATAATCGTCGATGTCTTCGCCATCGTCGAATTTCCTGTCAAATTCTTCAGCGCTGATCGTCTTCATAACGCTGCCTTTCCTTGTCTCTGGAACGCCTGACGGAGATGATACGCAACCGGTCATTTCTGTAAGTGTAAATGGCGCTCCAGCACTTTCCGCGTAATTGGGCGACCATAATATACCGCTCTTCCGACGTGGTTTCGAGAGGAACGACGAGTCTTTTCTCGTCCAGCCAAAGCGCTCTTGCCTCGACGAAATCTATTCCGTGTTTGTCTTTGTTACTTTCACTTTTGGCAGGATCGAATTCGAAATCCATAAATAGTATTTCTTTAAAACAATAAGCTCCCTATCTAACCACGCTTCACCATTCGCTGCAACGCCATCATCAGCCCGCCGCCGATCAAGCCCCAGAAGGCCCCGGAAATGCCGCCAAAGGAAAGGCCGGAGGCCGTGATGAGGAAAGTGATGGCCGCCGCCTCGCGGGTTTCCGGCTCCCTGAAGGCTGCGACAGCGGAGCCGGAAAAGGCGCCGACCAGTGCCAGCCCCGCCACCGCCTGAATGAGGATGGGCGGCGCCAGCGCCACGAAGGCGGTGACCACGCCCGCCAAAAGGCCAAAAATAATATAGCCGACACCGCCGATGATCGCCGCCCAGTAACGCCGCTTTGGATCGGGATGGGCGTCCTCGCCAGCACACATGGCAGCCGTAATCGCCGCAAGATTGACGGCATGGCCGCCAAAAGGTGCGGAAAGCAGCGAGAAAAAGCCGGTCGAGGCGAAAAGCGGTCCGGGCTGCGGATCGTAATGATTGACCTTCAGCACCGCGATGCCGGGAATATTCTGCGAGGCCATGGTGACGATGAAGAGCGGCAGCGCGATGGAGACAACCGCGTGGAGACTGAAGACGGGCGTTACCCACTCCATCGGCGGTGTCAGCGATTGCGCTACGCTGTCCAGCGCACCCGCCGGAATTTCGACGCCAAAAATCATCACCAGCACGAAGGCGGCAAGGGCGGCGGGCACGGCGAACAGCCGTTTGAATGCTCCCACCACGATCCAGGCGAGGATGATGGGCAATCCCAGCGCCGGGTTGAAGCCGATGGCCTTGATGGGCGCAAAACACAGGCCGATGATGACGCCAGAGAGCATGGCATTGGCAAGGGGCGCTGGAATGGAGGCGACCGCCTTTCCCAGGGGCCGGAACAGGCCGGCGATGATAATCAGGATGGCGCAGATGATGAACCCGCCGACGGCCGCCGGAAAGCCGCCCTCAATGACGCCGGTGGTCGCAAGCAGCGCCGCACCCGGTGTCGACCAGGCGATGCTGATGGGTAGCCGCGTGGCGGCGGAGAGAATAATGGCGCAAAGCCCCATCGCCACCGAAAGCGCCATCAGCCCCGACGCCGCCTCGAAATCCGTCGCGCCGACAGCTTTCAGGCCCTGCAGCACGACGGCGAAGGAGCTGGCGAAACCGACAAAGGCGGTGAGGCAGCCCATGAACAGGCTCTGAACGGAAAAATCTTTCAGCATGAAGCACTCTGCGGCCTGCTGTCTGTCGCAAACAACCGCAGCGGTCCGCATTGGCGACAGGCAGAAACAAAACTGAAGCGTGACGCGCGAATCCGGGGATGGCGACACGCTTTGGATGAAGCGTGATTATATTCAGGATCAAAAAAGACGCCGCTTGGCAAGATGAGCCGCCAGACTTCAGGTACGGCAGCATGGAAAACGTCATCAAAGTTTAGCGGCACGGCGCTAATCCTCGCTGCACCACAACCGGTCATCCGCCACAAGAGGGACCCTCGCCATGCTCCGCATCGTCACCACCGTCGCCTGCTGTTTTGCGGCTTTGCCCGCCGCGGCCCAGACCCCGCCGCCGCCGGCCTTTCTCGGCCAGATCGTCGTTCCATCAGGCCTCTCCATCGATGGCGTCACCTTCGGCGGCATTTCCGATCTCGCCTTTGACAGCGAAACCGGGCGTTATCTCGCAATTTCCGATGACCGCGTGGAAAAAGGACCGGCCCGTTATTACGAGCTGGAGCTGACTGTCGCGGAAGGCGCCGCCACGCTCAACATCGCCGCCACGCGCGAATTGAAGGACGAGACCGGCGCTGCTTTTGCGCCGAAGGGCATCGATGCGGAAGGCATCGCGCTCGACCGCAAGGGCGGCAAGCTCTACTGGTCCTCCGAACGCGACCTGAAGAACCAGCCGGCGCTCTACGTCTCGGGCCTCGACGGCAGCAATGTGAAGCGGCTGGAACTGCCAAACGCCTATCTCGTCGATGACGCCAAGACCAGGGGCGTACAGAACAACCTCGCTCTCGAAGGCCTGACGCTGATGCCCGGCCGGCTGATCGCCGCCACCGAAAATGCGCTCACCCAGGACGGCCCCAAGGCGACCCCGCAGGCGGGCAGCCCGGCCCGCATCCTCGTCATCGACACAGCGACGCTGAAACCGGTCGCCGAGCACGTCTATGTAACCGAGCCTATCTCTAAGACGCCGACAGCCGCCGAGCCGAAATATAACGACAACGGCCTTTCCGCCATCGCGGCCCTGCCGGATGGCCGTTTCGTCGCTGTCGAGCGCAATTTCGCTTCCGGCGTCGGCAATCACATCCGCTTCTTCATCGCCGACATGTCCCGCGCCGACAATATTCTCGGCAAGGACAAGATCGATCCCGCATCCGTGGCCGCCGTATCCAAATCGGCCTGGTTCGAAATCAACGAAGGCGATTTCGGCCTCGATATCGACAATATCGAAAGCTTCGCTTTCGGCCCGGTGGTGGATGGCAAGCAGCTCTTCGTCATCGCTTCCGATGACAATTTCAACACCGGCAAGCAGTTCACCCAGTTTGCAGCTTTCGCAATTCCCGCCAATCTGGGTCAGTGAAATCCACATGAAGCAGAATGCCGGTTCTGGACCATGTCCGGGCCGGCATCGGCAATCATGCCTTCACCAGCGGAGCAGACGTGAACCGGCAAAAGCGCCGATGATGCCGGTCAACAGGATGCCCAGCGAATACCAGATCAACACGAAAGCCATGCCGTTTTCGGTGCAGAACCACGAATAAACCCATGCCCCGGCCGCACCTGCTGCGATGCCCGAGGCAAAACCCGCAAGCCTGGGATCAGCGGGAGCCGAACGCCTGAGAACCGAGAAATTCGCGATAAACAGCGGCAGCGCGAAAGCAACGATCAAAAACGGGCAATGCAGCGCCGACGATCCGAGAATGAGGGTCCTGTAGGTGCCGGGCACGGCAAATCCAAGCTGGACGAGCGCGATGACCGCCATGGCCACGAAAATCACCGCAAGCCACGCAAACAGGCCACCCCTGTCGCCGTCCGGCCGCGCAAGACGCATGACGGCGAAAAATGCGGTCACGGCCAGCAGGACATTATAGGCGGATTTGACCCAGAAACCCGGTTCGGTCATGGCGTCATTCATATCGCTGCGCAGCCCCAGAATGACGACCATCAGCAGCAGCGAAACGCCGAGCGCGGGCAAGGCGGCGAGCGCCAGCCTCCGCTCCAGCGCAAAAGCTCGTACGGGTTTCAGATCGCCCGCCAGTTGGTCGATGATGTCTTCCGTCTTCCTCACGTGTCCCCCCGCAACTTTGCCGCCAGGACTTTCAGCGTTCTGTGAATACCGACCCTCGCCGCAAGCTCGGTCTGGCCGGATTTTTGCGCCGCTTCGGCAATTGAGTGACCTTCGAGCTTCACCCTTCGAATGAGATCCCGCTGCCGTTCCGGTAACTCATCAAGCAGCCGCTCCACATCCATGCGGGCCGTGACCGCATCGACGGACGGTTCCGCCTCCAGCGTTTCATCGAGTTCCACTTCCGCCAGCACGCGCGCACCCCGGCCCCGATAGTGATCAATGAGCTTGTAGCGCGCTATCGAAAAGAACCAGGCCGTAAAGGGTCGCGCACGGTCATAGGTCTCCCGCTTGGCGTGAAGCGAAAACAGGGTTTCCTGCACAAGATCTTCGACATCGCCTCTGGCAGCTGCTCCCATGCGCCGGCCGTAATAGGCGATCAGCAGCCGTCTCAGGGCATGAAGCAAATGCCTGTAGGCGCCTTCGTCCCCATCGAGGGAACGCAGCATCAGCATTTTCAGTGTTTCTTCCGAAGGGCTGCCTGTCATCGTCACTATCGGGTTATTCGCAATCGGCAGGATAGTGTTACATAGTGGCTTTAAAAAAATCTCGCCCGAACTTGTCGTCACAAGCGCGTGAAGATGTAACGGCCGGCCGTTCCCGGCCGAATGGACAATCGTGAGCCCCGGCACGATGCCGGCGGACATTCAACGACGTCCAGAGGAGACCCTTCATGACCCGCATTTTCACCGCCATTGCCGCCGCTTCCCTTCTGTCCGCTCTTTCCTTCGCAGGCATCGCCCATGCCGACAGCATGAAAACCGATACGATGAAGAAGGATACCATGCATAACGACACCATGAAGACGGAGACGATGAAAAAGGATGGCATGTCCATGACCGGCAAGAAGGCCAGCAAAAAGGACTGCATGCACAAGGCCGGCATGGAAATGGACAAGATGAAAAAGGCCGACATGATGAAGGCCTGCGACATGATGAAATAACACCGGCCTGAAAGGAAAAAGCCCGCACCGGTTTTCACCGATACGGGCTTTCTCAACTGAAAAATCGAAAACTCAGAGTTCCGACTGGCTTTCGACGATCTTGCCGACGAGGCCGTAGTCCTTGGCCTCTTCCGCACCGAGCCAGTAATCGCGATCGATATCCTTGGCGATCTTTTCTTCGCTCTGGCCGGTGGCCTTGGAGAAGATCTTGATCAGGCGCTGGTTCATCTTGATGATTTCGCGGGCCTGGATTTCGATGTCGGACGCCATGCCGCGCGTACCGCCGGAGGGTTGGTGCAGCAGGAAGCGGGTGTTCGGCAGGCAGAGGCGACGTTCCTTCGGCACCGAAACGTAAATCAGCGCGCCGGCGGAAGCGACCCAGCCCGTGCCGATGATATAGACCTTCGGCTTGATGAACTTGATCATGTCATGGATGGAATCACCCGATTCGACATGGCCGCCCGGCGAATTGACGTAAACGCGAATGTCGTCGTCGCTGGCGGCGGCGAGAGCCACGAGCTGCGTGCAGACCTTCTGCGCCAGTTCCTGCGTGATGCCACCATAGATGAAGATCGAACGCGACTTGAAAAGATTCGCTTCCGTTTCCTTGCCGATCGGCAGTTCCTTGCTCTTGTCGTCTTCGTCTTCGTTCATCAACGGCTCTCTCCAGCAAAATTCGTGCATGCCCTTCGGACATAGTGCGACTTGTTACGTAAGGCAATGAGAGAAAAAGGCAAGGTTTGCCCGCCAACAATAAACAGCACCCCCGGCAGATGACGCATGGACAGCCTGTCTGCCTTCGCGATATCTTTGACGCCTCATTGCAGCGCCGCCTGCTGCGGGAAGCCCCAAGATTCCGTTGCGGACGGCCATAATTTCAAGAGGGAACCATGCTGAAAAGACTAAGCCTCACTGCCGCCGCACTGGGCGTTACCGCCCTGCCCGCTTTCGCGCATTTGAACCCGGAAGAACACGGCTCCTTCATGGCCGGTGTCTCCCACCCGTTCTTCGGTGCGGATCACATTCTGGCGATGGTGGCCGTCGGCATCTGGGCCTCGCAGATCGCCGTGGCGCAGGGCGACCGCAAGGCGCTGTGGATCGTGCCTTCCGCCTTCGTCGGAACCATGGCCGCCGGCTTCCTGATGGCTGTTTATGGCATCGGGCTTCCCTTCGTCGAACCGGCCATTCTCGCCTCCGTCATCGGTCTCGGCCTGCTCGTTGCCATGGCGGCAAGGCTTCCGACGGCAGCGGCGGCGGCCGTTGTCGGTGCTTTCGCGCTTTTCCACGGCCACGCCCATGGCGGTGAACTCGGCAGCGCCGGCGCGCTTCAATTCGGCATCGGCTTCATGATCGCCACCGCCATCCTGCATGCGGCCGGCATCGCGCTCGGCCTCGGCATTGCCCGTTTCGGCTCGGTCGCAAGCCGCACGGTCGGCGCGTTGACGGCGATTGCGGGTCTCTCGCTCGCCTTCGGCGGTTGACGATCATTACCGAAATTTAAAATTCGGGCTGCTTTGAAAAGCCGGAATTGAGGCCTACCTCCTTATCGTGGATTTTCGCTTCACGGTAAGGAGGCATCATATGTCACCGGAAGAAAGCCAGCTTCTCAAGGCCCTGTTCGACAGGACCAGAACCGCATCCGCCACCCCGCGTGACCGCGAGGCGGAAACATTGATCGCAGACGCCGTGCGCGATCAGCCCGCAGCTCCTTATTATCTCGCCCAGGCGGTGATCGTTCAGGAAAAGGGTCTGGAGGCGGCAGCAGCCCATATCAAGCAGCTCGAAGACCGTATCCACGCGCTGGAAAGCGGCAATAGCGCCCCGCAGGCCGCAGCGCAGGGCGGCTTTCTGAGTTCCATCTTCGGAACCGGCCAGTCACAGCCGCCAGCGCCGACACCCGCCCCTGCCCCGCAAACCTCATGGCGCAACGATACCGCCGGCCAGACGGCGGGTCCCTGGGGATCGCCAGCCGGCCAGCAACCCGGCGGTCCCTGGAGCCAGCAGCCCGCCGCATTCGGGCGTTCTTCCGGCGGTGGTTTTTTGCAGGGGGCGCTCGGAACGGCCGCAGGTGTCGCCGGCGGCATGCTGCTCGCCAATTCGCTGAGCGGTATTTTCGGCAGCCACATGTCGTCGCTCGGCCTTGGCTCGCCCTTCGGCGGTGGCAATGCCGCGGGTAACGCGCCTGTCGAGGAAACCGTCATCAATAATTATTACGGCGACAACACCAGCCCCCAGAACAACGACGACGACGACATCCAGCAGGCCGATGACGACAGCGCCGACGACGCGGATTTCGATTCAGGCGACGACGGTTCGTTCGCCTGAACCTTTAATCTCGTAGAAGCCGGATCAGCCGCGACCGCGATAGGTGGGAACGCCCTGATCCGGCAGCCACACGCCCTCGGGCACCGGTCCGGTCTGCCAGAAGACGTCGATCGGAATGCCGCCGCGCGGATACCAGTAAGCGCCGATACGCAGCCATTTCGGCTGTAACAGGTCCACCAGCCGCCTGGCGATATAGACCGAGCAATCCTCGTGGAATGCACCGTGGTTGCGGAAGGATTGCAGGAACAGCTTCAGCGACTTGGATTCCACCAGAAAGTCGCCGGCGATATAGTCGATGACGATATGGGCGAAATCCGGCTGGCCGGTCATCGGGCAAAGCGAGGTGAATTCGGGTGCGGTGAAGCGCACCACGTAATCGGTGCCGGCATTGCCGTTCGGCACCTTTTCGAGAACGGCCTTTTCCGGGCTCTCTGGCGTATCGACCTTCGTGCCCAGCTGCGACAGGCCGGAAACATCCGTCACGGACATGGAAAACTCCTGTTTTTCAAACAATCACTTTGACGCCATGCGCCTTTTCGCCTTCCGGCTCGACGTGAATGGCAAGGCTGGCGCCCGGTATGACGTCCCTTATGGCATCTTCAAGGCGGTCGCAAATATCATGCGCCTCGCGCACCGTCATGACAGCAGGGACCACGACGTGAAAATCGATGAAGGCGGCCGAGCCGGCCCGGCGTGTCCTCAGATCATGGACGCCAATGACGCCGCCGCAATGTTCGGCGATGGCCTTCTTGATCGCCTCGTCCTCTTCCGGCTCCACGGCCCGGTCCATCAGCCCGCCAAGCGAATGCAGAATGACCTTGGATCCCTGGAACAGGATGTTGATGGCCACCAGAATGGCGAGCAGCGGATCGAGAATGGCATAACCCGTCAGCAGCGCCAGAACGAGGCCGACGAGAACGCCTGCCGAGGTCACGACATCGGACATGATGTGATGGCCGTCGGCGGCCAGTGCCGGTGAGGCGTGTCTTTTGCCGACACGAATCAGGATCGTCGCCCATATGGCGTTGATGACACCCGCCGCCGCATTGATGGCAAGACCAAGGGCCGGTGCTTCCGGCAGCCTCGGGTTGAAAAGACCGCCCCAGGCTTCCTGCACGATCAGAAGCGCGGCAACGACGATCAGCACGCCCTCCACGACGGCGGAAATATATTCCGCCTTGTGGTGGCCGAACTGGTGGTCGTCATCGGCGGGCTTCTGCGCATAACGAATGACAAAATAGGCGATGAAGGCCGCGACCACGTTGACGGTCGATTCCAGACCGTCCGATAAAAGCGCGACCGAGCCCGTGACCCACCAGGCCACGAGCTTGAGGCCCAGCACGCCGAAAGAAAGCGGAATGCTCCAGAATGCGAGCTTCCGGACCAGCGTATTGCCTTCACTGTTCATTTTTGCCCCCGTGCGGATGCGAACGAATTGCATGACCGATTGCCAAAACGCACGAACCGCGCGCACGGGGTCTCCGTGCGCGCGGTTCGCTATTTGCGCGTTCTATCGTTCAAACGGAGAACAAGGTCAAGGGCCTTGCGCTCAGGCCCAAAACATCACTCTCCGCTTTTCTGCTCACAGAAACGAATGCGGTTGCCGAACGGATCGGTCACTTCCATCACATCACCCCATGGCAGTTCTTCAACGCCCGGCTTCATGAAGCGATAGTCTTTCGCCGCCAGTTCCTGTTGATAGGCGTGAACGCCGTGCATGGTGGCGAAGATGTTGGAGCCCGGCGTCGCATCGCCGTGATGGCCGCTGAGATGAAGCCCCATTCCGGCCCGTGAAACCTGCATGTAAAGCGGGAAATTATCGCCGAAGCGATGTTCCCAGTCGACCTCGAAACCGAGAAAATCGACATAAAACTCCCGCGCCTTGGCCTCGTCGAAAATTCTGACGATCGGGAATATCCGCCCGAAGCCGATGTCTCCAACAGTCCGCTTCCCGGCATCGCCCATGCTGCCCCAACCCTTTTCCGGCCGTAAAACGATACCGGCCGCACAGGGTGCGGCCGGTAGGATCAGCTTATTCGGCTGCGACGATCTTGCCGTCCTGCCACTTGAACAGCGAGAAGGCCTGCGAGGTCAGGTCGCCGTTTTCGCCGTAGGTCACCTTGCCGATTGCGGTCGGGAAAGCGTCACCGCTTTTCAGGGCCGTGGCAACCGCTTCGGAATCCTTGGCGCTTCCAGCCTTCTCGATGCCGGCCTTCAGCACTTCCACGGCAGCGTAAGCATTGAGCGTGAAGGCTTCCGCCGGAATGTTAGCGGCCTTCAGCGCTTCGGCAGCGGCCTTGGAATCGTCGTTCTTCAGCGCGTCGGAAGCGTTAGTGAAGATCGTGCCTTCGCCAGCCTGCGAACCGATGTTCCAGAACTCGCTGTTCGACAGGCCGTCACCGCCGATGACGGCAGCCTTGGAACCGATATCCTTCAACTGGCGCACCAGAAGACCCGCTTCCGGATGGTAACCGCCGAAATAGACGATGTCGGCATTGTCGGACTTCAGACGGGCCGTCAGCGCACCGAGATCCTTTTCGCCAGGTGTCAGCGCATCGTAGAGAACTTCGGTCACGCCACCGGCATTCAGCGTGGTCTTGAAGGCGTCCGCCAGACCTTTGCCGTAAGCGCCCTTGTCGTGAATGATGGCGATCTTCTTGTCCTTGAGGTTGGCGAGAACATATTTCGCCGCAACCTCGGCCTGCTGGTCGTCACGACCGCAGGTGCGGAAAACGTTGGCAAGGCCCCGGTTGGTCAGGCCCGGCGCGGTCGCCGTCGGCGTTACCATCAGCACGCCGTTTTCGGCAAAGACATCCGATGCCGGAATGGCGACGCCGGACGTCACCGGACCGACGACGAAGTGGATGCCTTCGGCAACCAGCTGGTTGGCTGCGGAAACGCCCTGCTTCGGCTCACCGCCGTCATCGGCAAGCTTCAGCACGACCTGTTCGCCGAGGATGCCGCCCTTCTTGTTGATTTCATTGACTGCCGTCTGGGCGCCGTTCTTCACCTGGTCGCCATAGGCGGCGACAGGACCGGTGAGCGGCGCAATCAGGCCGATGACGATTTCGGCATGAGCAAGGGGTGCGAATGCGAAGGACGCTGCAAGCGTCACGCTGGTCAATGTCTTCAGTTTCATCCTGGTGTCTCCTTAAAGGGGGTCGCGGGACCCGGTGAGCGCCATGGGGCGCCGACCGAATGAAACTATCGGACGCCTCCCGGCGAAAACTCGTTCCATTTTTGAATTCCGAGCCTTCCACTCAACTCATACGGAAGGTTTGATGATTTATGCAAGTCACTTTGCTGGATTAGCTCTATTAGCGGTAAATCATTCGCCGGATCGGCTACGATTGCGCCGTGTGAATGGACGCATCGACCTTCCGTAAACGCTTGGCGTTTGGCCGCCGCTGGAGGATAATACGCCATGATCGCAGCAGATGAAGAATTTCTGACGGGCCTGCCCGTCTTCCGGCATTTTGAAGACGTGGCCGACCCGGCGCTTTATCGCGCCCTGCCGCCGGGATGGGGGCTGGCTATCGCCGATATCATCGATTCGACCTCGGCAATCGGCACCGGCCGCTACAAGGCCGTCAACATGGCGGGTGCGGCGGTCATATCGGGCGTATCGAACAGTCTCGGCCGTCACGACCTGCCCTTCGTTTTCGGCGGCGATGGCGCTGCCGTCGCGGTGCCGCCGCACGGGCTGTCTGTCGCACGCACCGCGCTTTCGAATGTACAGCGCTGGGTGAAAGACGATCTCGATCTTGCCATGCGCGTGGCGCTGGTTCCCGTCGAGGATATTCGTGAAAATGGCTTCGACATTCGTGTCGCGCGCTTTCAGGCGAGCGAGGACGTTTCCTACGCCATGTTTTCGGGCGGCGGCAACAGTTGGGCGGAAGCGCGAATGAAGGAGGGGCAATATGCCCTGCCGGCAGCCGAAAAGGGCGAACGCCCCGATCTCACCGGCCTTTCATGCCGCTGGAACCCCATTCCTGCCACCCATGGCAAGGTGGTGTCGATCATCGCCGTGCCGGGGCCGTCGCGGGACATGCCGGCATTTCGCCAACTGGTCGTCGATCTTGTCGATCTCGCCGAACAGGACGCAAGACACGGCCACCCCGTGCCGGAGGATGGGCCGAAACTCGGTTTCGTGCGCGAGGGTCTCGGCCTCGAAGCCCGTGCCGGCGCTGCCTATCGCGATGTCTGGGGCAAGACGCGCCGCTCGTTTCGCGTTCTCGGCGAGTCCCTGCTCGTCAATCTCTTGAGCGTGACGGGGCTCTCGTTCGGACCGTTCAATGCGATACGCTACCGGCGTTCGGTCGCGAGCAACACCGATTTCAGGAAATTCGACGACGGCCTGAAGATGACGGTGGATATCGACGCCGCACGGCTCGAAAAAATCCGCGCGCGGCTGGAACAGGGCCGCCTCTCGGGAAGCTGTTATTACGGCCTGCACGAACAGGATGCCGCATTGATGACCTGTATCGTTCCGTCTCCGCTTTCGCGAGACCATATGCATTTCGTGGATGGTGCCGACGGCGGATATGCGGCTGCGGCAAGCCGCCTCAAGCAGCAGATACAGCTTGCCGCGCCGGCCTGAAAAGCGCTCCAATACGCAGCCCCCGATTCTTGTGCCGGATGCGCCCGCAGCAAAGGCCAATGAAAAGAAAAACCGGCGTCGTACGCCGGTTTCAATCGAGTGATGCTGCCGGGCCTTAACAGGGCCGTGGGCTCATGCAGCGGTCTTGCTGCTCTTCTGCGCCTGGCAGTAAATTTCCTCGAGGGATGCGAGGATTTTTTTCACGGATTCGGAATTGCTGGAATAATAGATGGTCTGCGCATCCCGTCGTGTCTTCACCAGCCGCTGGGCACGCAATTTCGAAAGATGCTGCGAGAGAGCGGACTGGCTGAGACCAACCTGTGAAGCGAGAACACCGACCGGCACTTCCGTATCCACCAGCGTGCACAAGATCATCAGGCGCTTGGGATTCGCCATGGCTGAGAGCAAGTCTGCAGCGGCGATGCTATGTTCCGACAGAGATTGATTATCCATACGCTCAAGTCTCCTGATGACAGTCGAAAAAGACGGTCATGGTGGCTATTATAGGTGTTCCAAAAGGTGTTTTTATAATTCAGTCGATACGTTGTATATACCTAAATCTTGCTTATATCGTGTCCCCTTCAAAGACTATTCTTCACCGATTATTTACTTAAAATATTGTGACCAAATTATCAGCTTTTTGCCTGTTTTTTGTCAATTTGATGATAAACCCATGTATTAGCGGCAGTATTTATAAGCAATAAACGATAAAAAGTTGAGCACCTCAATCTTAACACCCGACGCCGGATTTTGGGGTGACAATCTATTACCACCTTAAATTTAGCAGCGAGCTAAAGAATCTAGATTAACTTTGCGCAATTTTCTCTAAGTTTGCAATATGATTTTTATTAGTAATTATTTTCATGCATAACTTGTGATATCAAAAATATTCTTTGCTACCGTGGGAAGGTATAACTTGCGCCGTAAAGATCTTCTGGAAACAGAAAAAGGGCCCTCCATGGAGGGCCCTTTCTTTTTCAGACAGGCGAATCACTATTTTTTGCGGTGACGCGTCAGCCCCGCGACAACTTCATCGGCGGAAATCGTGCCGACGATCGCACCGTTGTCGACGACGCCGATCGCGCCGGAATGTTTTGACAGCGCATCGAGAATATCGATGAGCGGCGATGACGGGCGGGCGGTGGCGGCGACTGTCATCTGCCCGTTGCGTTCGTCCACCCCACGCTTCATCACATCGGCGGCGGTCAGCATGGAGATCGGGTTCATGTTCTGCACGAAATCCGCGACATAGGGCGTGGCCGGCTGCTTGACGATCTGCTGCGGCGTTCCGCACTGGATGATGCGTCCGCCCTCCATCATGGCGATACGGTTGCCGATGCGGAAGGCCTCATCCAGATCGTGGCTGACGAAGAGGATAGTTTTCTTCAGCCGGCTCTGGAATTCCAGAAGCTCGTCCTGCAGGCGGCTTCTGATGAGAGGGTCGAGCGCCGAGAACGGCTCGTCCATCAACAGGATCGGCGCGCCGGTGGCAAAGGCTCTCGCCAGCCCCACACGCTGCTGCATGCCGCCGGAAAGCTCTCCTACCTTGCGGTCGGCCCAGGCGGAGAGATTGACCAGCTCCAGCTGCTCAGCCACCATGCGCTTGCGCTCGGCTTCCGGCACGCCGGAAAGCTCAAGCCCGAAGCCGACATTGTCGGCCACATTGCGCCAGGGCAGAAGGCCGAATTGCTGGAAGACCATGGAGACCGTGTGCATGCGCAGATCGCGCAGCGATTTCGCCGTCGAGCGATAGGGATCTACATAGCCGGACTTGGTCTTCACGCCGACATTGCCGCGCACCACGGGCGCAAGCCCGTTGACGGCCCTCAGCAGGGTCGACTTGCCCGAACCGGAAAGCCCCATGAGCACGAGTATCTCGCCCTCGCTGACCGAGAGCGAGGCATTGGCGACGCCGAGAACCAGTCCCGTTTCGGCATTGATCTCGTCACGCGTGCTGCCCTTGTCGATCAGCGGCAGCGCCGCATCGGGCCGGTCGCCGAAAACGATATCGACATTTCCGAAGATGATGGCGTCACTCATAGATCATCCTCCGCGCCGGGAAGGCGGAAAAGCCGGTCGAGAACGATCGCCAGTACGACGATGCACAGTCCCGCTTCGAAGCCCATGGCGATATTGACGGTATTGAGCGCGCGCACCACGGGTACGCCGAGGCCATTGGCGCCGACGAGGGCGGAAATGACCACCATCGACAGCGACAGCATGATCGTCTGGGTAAGGCCGGCCATGATCTGCGGCGCGGCGAAGGGAAGCTCCACCTTGCGCAATACTTGCGAAGGCGTGGCGCCAAAAGCGACGGCCGCCTCCACCAGCGCCGGCGGCGTCGAAACGATGCCGAGACGGGTGAGCCGCACCGGGGCCGGAATGGCGAAGATGACGGTGGCGATGAGCCCCGGAACCATGCCGAGACCGAACAGCACCAGCGCCGGGATCAGATAAACGAAGGTGGGGATGGTCTGCATCAGGTCCAGCACCGGGCGCATGCCGGCATAGATCCACTTGCGCCGCGCCGCCAATATGCCGAGCGGTATGCCGATGATCATGCACACGGCGCTGGCGGCGATGACGAGCGCCAGCGTTTCCGTCGTCGCCTTCCAGTAGCCCAGATTGATGATGAGCAGCAGGCCGAGCGCCGTGAAGACCGGCATGCCGACGGAGCGGCGCGTCCAGGCGGAAAGCGCCGTCAGGATCGCGACGATGACAAGCGGATGCGGCGCCTGCAGCACATAAAGCAGGGCGTTGATGACGCTTTGGAAAATGAAGGAAAGCCAATCGAAGAAAAAAGCGAGATTGCCGGTCAGCCAGTCAATGGCCTCCTTGGCATATCGGCCGACGGGCAGGCGGTTTTCAGGAGCGCTGAGCCATTCCACGGTAAGAAAAGACCTTTCGTGAACTAAAACAATTCCGGCAAAAGTGCAGAGCGGTTTTGCGTCCGGAATTGCGCAGACAACAAAGAAATAGAGCATCGTCATCCCGTTTCACCGGGATTGCTCCAATGCAGAAATGACGGCCGGCAGCGGAACTGCCGGACGCGGTGCTGGCGCATGACCTTCAATGTCTGAAAATTCACAGGCAAGGTCATGCATGGGCATCGTTATTTCCCGCTGATCCGGCCTGCCGCGCAGGCCGGATGCAGTCATGCATCGTCTTGCGGCTTAGAGGCCGAGAGCCTTCTTGGCGGCAGGCAGGGCGTCAGCGCTGCCGTCCTTGGTCTTGACGTTGGCGAGCCAGGGCTCGATCGCCGTCGGATTGGCCTTCAGCCAGGCGGTTGCAGCCGCCTCGCCCTCAAGGCCGTCATTCAGGATCTTGCCCATGATCTCGTTTTCCATGGGCAGGGAAAATTGCAGGTTCTTGAGGAAGGCGCCGACATTCGGGCACTCCTCGACGTAACCCTTGCGGACATTGGTATGGATCGTCGCGCCGCCGAGATTGGGGCCGAACACCTCGTCGCCGCCGGTCAGATAGGTCAGCTTGAAATTCGCATTCATGGGATGCGGTTCCCAGCCGAGGAAGACGATGGGCTCGCCGGATTTTTCGGCGCGGGCCACCTGGGAGAGCATACCCTGTTCGGACGACTCGACCACCTCGAATGACTTCAGACCGAAACTGTCCTTGGCCACCATGTCGAGAATCAGTCGGTTGCCGTCGTTGCCCGGCTCGATACCATAGATCTTGCCGCCGAGATCGGCGCTGTGGGCAGCGATGTCCTTGAAATCCTTGATGCCGAGTTCGGCGCCCTTGGCGTTGGTCGCCAGCGTGTATTTCGCGCCGGTCAGGTTTTCCCGCAGCGTTTCCACGGATTTGTCTTCGCGATAAGGCGCGATATCGCCTTCCATGGTCGGCATCCAGTTGCCGAGGAAGACGTCGATGTCCTTGTTTTTCAGGGATGTGTAGGTAACGGGTACGGAGAGAAGCTTGACGTCGGTTTCATAGCCAAGGCTTTTCAGAAGCACTGTGGCGGTCGCCGTCGTGGCGGTGATGTCGGTCCAGCCCACATCGGAAAAGCGCACTGTGCCACAGCTTGCCGGTTCCGCAGCACCGGCCGCACTGAACGTCATGGAGGAGATTGCTGCGGCCAGGGCCAGACAGCGGCTTCTATTTGCAAACATATGGCTTGCTCCCTGTTTTTTCGTTCCCTTGCCATTATCAATATCTGCCGGACACAATCAACTCGCGCGCATTTGCGTGCTTTGGCGCACCGTTTGCGACAAAATGGTGAAAATGTCGGTATTCAGCGGTGCAATGTCGAAAAAGGGCAGACCTTAGAAATCTGTGTTTTTCCAACGGCCATACTTTTCAATCCGCGTCTTCGCCGTCAAAAGACGCTGGATGCAGCATCGGCTGGAAAACCGGGACAGGTTTGTGAAGGCACGGTGTGCCGATTGAAGAGGTTGGAGCATTCAAACGCACGTCGGAATGATGCAACGGTGCTCCGGGAGTGGATAATGGCAAAACTCTATTTCAATTATTCGACGATGAATGCCGGCAAATCGACCATGCTGCTGCAGGCATCCTACAATTATCAGGAGCGCGGCATGCGCACACTGATCTTCACGGCCGCCTTTGACGACCGGGCCGGCGTCGGCCGTGTCGCCTCGCGAATTGGCCTCTCTTCCGACGCCCTGACCTTCGATGAGAATACCGACCTGTTCGCCGAGGTATCGGCCCTCACTGCCGAAGCGCCGGTCGCCTGCGTTTTCATCGATGAAGCCAATTTTCTCTCCGAGCACCATGTCTGGCAGCTTGCCGACATTGTCGACAGGCTGAACATCCCGGTCATGACCTATGGCCTGCGCACGGATTTTCAGGGAAAGCTTTTCCCCGCCTCGAAAGAACTGCTGGCCATTGCCGACGAGCTTCGCGAAATCCGCACCATATGCCATTGCGGCCGCAAGGCGACGATGGTGGCCCGCTTCGACAATGAAGGAAAGGTCGTGACGGAAGGCGCGCAGATCGATGTCGGCGGCAACGAGAAATATGTTTCCTTCTGCCGCCGCCACTGGGTGGAGACGTTCAAGGGCGAGTGGACATCTGCGTCCGGTTGCCGCATTTGATTTTCCGCAAAGATGACTCCCCCGCTCCTGGGCTAAGACGACGGCGACACATTCGCGTGGATGTGCTTTCTCTCAGGAGCAAAACGATGCAGAACAGAACTGCCAAATTCGCCGGCCTCGCCATTCTCGCAGGTCTTTTCGCCTTTCCCGCCCTTGCTGCCGAAATCGAAGTGAAGATGCTCAACAAGGGCAGCGACGGTCAGGCGATGGTCTTCGAGCCCGCAACCGTCAAGGCCGCCGTCGGCGACGTCATTACCTTCGTCCCGGTCGACAAGGGCCATGATGCGGCAGCCGTGAAGGACATGATCCCCGAGGGTGTCGCAGACTTCAAGGGCAAGATGAACGAGACGGTGAAGTTGACGGTCGAGAAGGAAGGCGCCTACGTCGTCAAATGCACACCGCATCTGGGCATGGGCATGATCGCGCTCGTTGTCGTCGGCGATGCCGCGCCGGCCAATCTGGACGCCGTCAAGAACGGCAAACTGCCGAAAAAGGCGCGCGACCGGCTGAACGACGAGATCGCCAAGCTCGGCCTTTGAGGACATATCCCTTCGGTTCCGCGGCGGCTGTTCCTCCACAATCGGTGTGGAAAGCCATAATGGCCGGCGCGGACCGCAGGTTGAGAAAAGTTTCGCAATCATGTTGTATCCCGGTTGACCGGGACATATCTGGAAGACAGTAAATGACCGCGGTTTGTACGAAGCGCCGAAGGGCGCGGATGGCCCGCGTGTTTTTCTTCCGGCGTCCAGCCCCACGGGCAGAGGAGACTATGACGACATGATCGACCGGATCACCGCTTTGATTCAGGCAGCCTTCAGCGCCATCGGCAGGGCCGCCGGTCTTCTCGTCGCCTGGCTTCTGTGGCCCTTCATGGCCGCCCACGGCTGGTACAGCGGCCGCAACTGGCTCATCAAGGGCCCGATCGCCCTCATCGTCATTCTTCTTGCCGGCTTCTACGGATATTTCATCTGGCAAACCCAGGTCTGGACGAATTTCGACCCGGATTACGTCGCGCGCTACAAGCTTGAAGAGCGCACCGTGCCTGCCGGGCAGGAATTGCCGGCCGCCGCCCCGGCGGGTGGCGCAACGGGCGCCGCCGCAAACACATCCGCGCCGGTCTGCCAGCGTTCGGCCATCGTCGACGCAGCCGCCGATCTCACCGATTTCAACGTCAACCAGAACGCGTGGATTTCCTCCATGCTGCTCTATCGTCTCGGCCTTTTCGGCATGGACTGGGACAGCACGCCGTTTTTGGACAACAAGGCGTCTTTCCAGCGTGGTGTAAACCAGGCCGTGCGCCGCACCTCGGTGGAACTTGTGGATACGCTCGGCCGCGTGCGCGGAACCTCCGGCATCAACAACAATCTCCAGGAAGCGCGCGGCAACATGCAGTTCAGCGAGTATTCCTGGTATTTCGGTCTCGATCCCTTCGGCCCGAAGACCCCGACCCCCAGCTATTACCGCGCCGCCATCCGCAGCTTCCAGGCCTTCAATGGCGAACTCGCCGCCTGCAAGGCCGTCTTCGATACCCGCGCCGACAACCTCATCCAGTTCATCGACCGTATCGCCGGCGATATCGGCTCCACGTCGGCAATTCTGCGCGAACGCTCGGAAAATTATAATGGCGGCTGGTTCGATACCCGTGCCGACGACCGCTTCTGGTTCGCCTATGGCCAGCTCTACGGTTATTACGGCGTGCTTTCCGCCGCCGGATCGGACTTCGCGCAGGTCATCCGCGAGCGTAACCTGACCAACCTGTGGAACGACACGCTGTTGCAGACCCGCGCAGCCCTGCGCATCCAGCCGGCGATCATTTCCAATGGTGAGGAAAGCGGCTGGATCATGCCCTCGCACCTCGCCACCATGGGATTTTACGTTTTGCGGGTCCGCTCTAATCTCGTCGAGCTTCGCTCGGTTCTCGACCGGTAAGGCGAGGCCTGACGGGAACGGCAGGGTCGATCAGTCTATCAGGCCAAGGCGTATTGTCTTGGCCACCAGCTGGGTGCGGTTGACGCAGTCGAGCTTGCGGATGGCGTTGTTCATATAGGCATTGACGGTATGTTCCGAGATGGACAGAAGCTCGGCGATCTCCACGGAGGTCTTTCCCTGCGCCGTCCAGCGCACCACATCGAGTTCCCGCTTCGTCAAAGGCGATGGACCTTTTGAGTTGGTGCGGCAAAGCCGGTCATAAACCTCCAGCGCATGCAGCACGATCATGCCCAGCTCGTTGAGCGCGGCTTGCGGCAGGATATCGCGATCGCCCGAGAAATTCATCAGATGCCGGTTGCCGTACATGCCATGCACCGGCACCATCAGACCGGACGTAATGCCCATGCTGCTCAGCGAGGCTGCCGCATCCACCAGCGGTCCGCAGGCAATATCCGGATCCTGCAGCGACCAATATTGCGGCATCATCGATGAAGCGCCGCGCTTGATGACGGGACACTCCCCAAGCGCGCCGTCCCGGGTCATCGCATTCACGACCCAGATGGGCAGGCTGCTTTCGACAACCGTCGGCAAGGCATAGGCATTCTGGCCGCCGGGCAAGCGCAAAAGGGTCACATAGGCGTAACCGAAGGCGCGCATCACTTCCCGCAGGGCCTCCAGCCATTGGGATTTGTCGGCCGCAGCCGACAGATCGTCGCAAAGTCTGGCCTGACGCTCCGTCTTCACCATTCACGCACCCTCGACACGCCGGGACGCAGCGCCCGGAGCGTAAAACATGCGGCTTGGCCAGAACGGGGTTACGACCTTCATATCGGCTGGACCATCCTGATCAAAGCACCGGCTTTTCGGATTTGTCCTTCGGCTTGGCCATCAGTTTTTCCAGAAAACCAAGCATGACCGCCGAGACGACAAAAGCCAGATGGATGATGGTGAACCACATCAGCTTGCTGTCCGAATATTGACTGGCGTTGAGGAAGATTTGCAGCAGGTGGATCGACGAGATCGCCACGATCGACGATGCGACCTTGATTTTCAGACTGCCGGAATCGAGCTTGCCCAGAAAGGAAACCTCGGCATCGGCATCGTCGAAGCGGCTGACGAAGTTCTCGTAACCGGAAATCATCACCATGACGATCAGGCTGGCGACCAGCGCCGCATCGATCAGACCCAGCATGGCGAGGATCATGTCCGCTTCGTCGTAGGTGAAAACGTTCTTCGCAACTTTCAGAAACTTCAGCGCGAAGGAAAACGCATAAACCGCCAGTGCCGCGACGAGCCCGAGATAAAAAACGACGAGCAGCCAGCGGCTGGAGAGGATGATCCGCTCGACGAGCAGTTCAAGAGACTTCATTTCCGTATCCGATTAATAATCTGTTTATTGTTGGGGCATGGTTTGTTTCGCCATGTAAACTGGCTGCGAATATCCTAGCAAGCGGCAATGTCGGGACTTTGACCGTACCGTGGCGTTTTCACACCCCATTCACCAATGAGGGTCGAGAGCGGATAAGCGTCATATTTTTGCAACATACTGTTATGCTTTAAAACATGATGCAAAAAGTCATATATAATATGTTGACAGTTATCGTCATGTTTTTTAGTCCTCGCTTATCGGCTCGCCCGTAACAATCAAAACAGTTTCAGCCGCGGCGGCAAGCGCGGCGTGCTTTTGCACGCCGTGGCCCATTCGCGCGCCTACCTGGGGGTAATTAATGTCCATTTCGCGCACGCATTCCGCGCTGCTTCTGTGCACTGCCATCTCTCTTCTGCCGCTTGCCGGCCCCGCGCGGGCCCAGGACGCCGCGGCGCAAGCGGACGAGGCCACCACGCTTGAAAGGATCGTCGTCAAGGGCAAGCGCGTCAAAAGCGCCAATGCCGCCGCCGACACGCCGCTGGCGAGCCAGACCACGGCGGAAGACATCCGCAAGAAGGATATCGGTAGCATCAAGGACCTCGGCAACAGCACGGAGCCGGGCGTCGATTACGTCGATGCCAAGCCCGGCCGGCCCGGCGGCCTGTTCATCCGCGGCCTCGGCGGCGCGCGCGTCGTCACTTTGATCGACAATATTCCCGTTCCTTATTTCAACAATTTCGCCCGTCAGGGTCAGGCAACCACCACGCTCAGCGATACGAGTTCGAGCTTCGATTTTTCCTCGCTCTCGACGGTCGATGTGGTGCGTGGCGCAGATTCCAGCCGTATCGGCTCCGGTGCCCTCGGCGGCGCGCTGGTGCTGCGCACGCTCGATCCGGAAGACCTGATCGGCGAAGGCAGGGATTGGGGCGGCGTGGCCAAGACCACCTATGACAGCGAAGACAGAAGCGTGGGCGGATCGCTCGCCGTCGCCAGGAAGATCGAGAATACTTCGGTCCTGTTCCAGGGCTCCTACAAGCGCGGCAACGAGACGGACAACAAGGGCACCGCCGATATCTACGGCACGCGCCGCACCAAGCCCAATCCCGCCGACACCTATGAAAGCAACCTGATGTTCAAGATCCGTCAGGATCTTGAAGGCGGTCACAGCATCGGGCTGACGGCCGAGCGCTATTCTCTGAGAAACCGCAGCGACATGAAGACCCTGCAGGGCGTCAGCGTTTCGGGCTCGACCTACCGGATCGGCGACTACCGGGGTTATGAGGATACCGAGCGCGATCGCGTATCGCTCGATTACGAATACGAAGCGCCCTCGACCGATGGCTTCATCGACGCCGCCAATCTTTCGCTCTACTGGACGCGTCTTTCCAAGGAATCCGGTGCCGGTGACCGCCTGACCAACAATTCGCTCTATATTCGCGAAGACAGCATGCGCAACAGCGCATTCGGCATCGTCGGTGGCCTTGAATCCGGCTTCGAGCTTGGCGGCGTGCAGCACACGGTCCGTTTCGGCGGCAACGCCATGACGACCGATTTCAGCCAGGAGCTTTTCGCCAACACGGCCGGATCGACCTCGTCGTCGCAATCGGACATGCCTGACGTGAGCGGCAAGAGCCTCGGTCTTTATCTCGATGACGAAATCGCCTTCGGCAACGGCTTCCGCCTGACCCCCGGCCTGCGCTTCGATTCCTACGATTACGATCCCGATGGCTCCGTTTCCAGCAACAGCGGCTACCGAACATTCGGCCTGCCGAGCGGCAATAGCGGCTCGCGCTTCTCGCCGAAGCTTCTTGCCACCTATGACGTCACGCCCGAACTGCAGCTTTTCGCACAATGGTCGATGGCCTATCGTGCCCCGACGATCAACGAACTGTATCTGAACTTCTCCAACGTCAGCTCCGGTTACGCTGTTGTCGGCAACTCCGCCCTCAATCCCGAGACCAGCAACGGTTTCGAGATCGGTGCGAACTACGCCTCCGGCGACCTCACGGGAAGCCTGACGCTGTTCCACAACAAGTACAAGAACTTCATCGAGCAGTACACGACGTCGACAACGCTCTTCCCCGGCTTCGGCGGCAGGGGCAACGGATCGCTCTTCACCTATCGCAACCGTAACAACGTCGAAATCTCCGGTGTCGAAGCCAAGGTCCGCAAGGACCTCGCCAACGGCTTCTTCGCCCACGCTTCGCTTGCTTACGCCTATGGCAAGGACACCGATACCAACGAATTCATTCGCACGGTCGCGCCCTTCAAGTCCGTCGTCGGCATAGGCTACGAGCAGGACGTCTGGGGCACGGAATTTACCGGTGTCTTCTCCTCCGGCATGCGTGACGACAGGGTGGCCAACACCTTCGACGCCCCCGGCTATGGCGTCTTCAACCTGACCGGCTGGTGGGAACCGGAACAGACCAAGGGCCTGCGCATCCAGGCCGGCATCTACAACCTGTTCGACAGGAAATACTGGAATGCCGTCGGCGTTCGCGACGTGAACCCGAATTCCGTCAGCACCGTCAACCAGCCGGCCGACTTCTATACGGAAGCCGGACGCACCTTCAAAATCTCTCTGACCCAGAAATTTTAAACCCGGGCAGAAACATCATCTCCAGTCGGGGCGGCTTTCGGGTCGCCCCTTTTTTGTCAGCGGCAATAGAGATAGCCGCCCTTGCGCTCCAGCACGTCGAGATGCAGGTGGTCCTGATGGGTGGCGTCGCTGCCGGGCGAAAGAACCGTGCGGAAGAACAGGCAGGCGGCGGCGGTAATCGTGCGCTGGAAAGCGCCTTCCGGCGTTCCGTCTTCACCGCGCGGCTTCATCACCAGCGGCTCGCCCTTATCGAAGGCGATCGAGGAAATATCGACGGCATTGCCCTTGGCATGTTCGGAAATCTTGCCGTTTTCCGCGCTGTTGCGGTTGCGGCAGATATAGGTCGAGGCATTGGCGATGGCCGTCACCTTTTTCTCCGGCATAGCCAGAGCCGCAGCCGGCAGCATCATTTCCTTTGTCCAGCGGGAAAGCGCGAGCGCGGTTTCGCAGCGCATGGTCCCCGAAGGTTCCAGCTTGATGCCGGGCAGAACCACGGAAAGCTCGACAGGCGCTTCGATGCCGCAGCCCTGCTCCGCATCGCGGATCGGTTCGAGCTGTTTGAATTCCGCGCCGATATCCTTCAACGCGCCAAGGCATGCCCGAAGCGCGGCCGGGTCTTCCGGTTTCACCGGCTCCGGCGTCTTGCCGTCATCCGGTTTCCCCACTTCCGGGGCCTGCGGTTTCGGGGCCGGTTTCGGCGCTTCCATCGGGCTTTGCGGCGGCTCGTCCGATGGCTTTTCCGAGGGGGTGGCGGATTGCCCCTCACCCGGTTTCGGTTGCGGCACCGGCACCTGCGCCGGCGGTTCAGAGGCGGAAATCAATGCGAGGGTGGTTACCAGAAGACACAGGCGATGAAGCATTTTTCGGGGCACTCCTGACCGTTTCGGCAGGAGTGCAACGCCGCCACGGCCCGTAAGGTTCATTCCCTCACCGAAATCCGCTTGCCAAGGCGGATCGTGCGCGCTAACAATTTTCCCATGAACATCGTGTCTAAGAACATTGCTAACTGGTGGTGGGGCAGCTTTTCGCGGCCTTGACCAGTCATGTCTTCAGACAAAGTCCAAGCCGCCCGAATTTTCAGGCGGCTTTTTTGTTATTGTGCCGCCTGTCATCGGGCCTGAACAACGGGAAGTATGAGAGAAATGGTAACGATCATTCAGGATGACGGAGCGGAAACCTACGAGACGAAAGGCGGCATCAAGGTCAGCCGAAAGCGTCGGCCCGCCGATTACGCCAGCGCCATCGATAATTATATCGAAAAGCTCGATTCCCATCGCGGCGCGGTTTTTTCGTCCAACTACGAATATCCGGGCCGTTACACCCGCTGGGATACGGCTATCGTCGATCCGCCGCTCGGCATTTCCTGTTTCGGCCGCAAAATGTGGATCGAGGCCTATAATGGTCGCGGCGAAGTGCTGCTTTCCTTCATCACCGAGAAGCTGAAGGCGACGCCCGATCTCACGCTTGGCGCTTCCACCACGCGCCGTCTCGATCTCACCGTCAACGAGCCGGACCGCGTCTTTACCGAAGAAGAGCGTTCGAAAATCCCGACCGTCTTCACGGCGTTGCGCGCCATCGTCGACCTCTTTTATTCGAATGCGGATTCGGCCATCGGCCTGTTCGGCGCCTTCGGTTACGATCTCGCCTTCCAGTTCGACGCGATCAAGCTGTCGCTGGCGCGCCCGGAAGACCAGCGCGACATGGTGCTGTTTCTGCCGGACGAAATCCTCGTCGTCGACCATTACTCCGCCAAGGCCTGGATCGACCGCTACGACTTCGAAAAGGCCGGCGTGACGACGGACGGCAAGTCCTCCGACATCGCGCCCGATCCCTTCAAGACCACGGATACGATCCCGCCCAAGGGCGATCACCGTCCCGGTGAATATTCCGAACTGGTGGTGAAGGCCAAGGAAAGCTTCCGTCGCGGCGATCTGTTCGAGGTCGTTCCCGGCCAGAAGTTCATGGAACGCTGCGAAAGCAATCCGTCGGCGATTTCCCGCCGCCTGAAGGCGATCAACCCCTCGCCCTATTCCTTCTTCATCAATCTCGGCCATCAGGAATATCTGGTCGGCGCCTCGCCGGAAATGTTCGTGCGCGTCTCCGGCCGCCGCATCGAGACCTGCCCGATTTCCGGCACCATCAAGCGCGGCGACGATCCGATTGCCGATAGCGAGCAGATCCTGAAGCTGCTCAATTCGAAGAAGGACGAATCCGAACTCACCATGTGCTCGGATGTGGACCGCAACGACAAGAGCCGCGTCTGCGAACCGGGTTCGGTAAAGGTCATCGGCCGCCGCCAGATCGAGATGTATTCGCGCCTCATCCACACGGTGGACCACATCGAAGGCCGCCTGCGCGATGACATGGACGCCTTTGACGGCTTCCTCAGCCACGCCTGGGCCGTCACCGTCACCGGTGCGCCGAAACTCTGGGCCATGCGCTTCATCGAGGGCCATGAAAAGAGCCCGCGCGCCTGGTATGGCGGCGCCATCGGCATGGTCGGTTTCAACGGCGACATGAATACCGGGCTGACGCTGCGCACCATCCGCATCAAGGACGGCATTGCCGAGGTGCGTGCGGGTGCAACGCTGCTCAACGATTCCAATCCGCAGGAAGAAGAAGCCGAAACCGAACTGAAGGCATCCGCCATGATCGCCGCCATTCGCGATGCCAAAGGCACCAACGCCGCTTCCACCAAGCGTGACGCCGCCAAGGTGGGCACCGGTGTGAAGATCCTGCTCGTCGACCATGAAGACAGCTTCGTGCACACGCTGGCGAATTATTTCCGCCAGACGGGCGCGACCGTCTCCACCGTCAGAACGCCGGTTGCGGCAGAAGTGTTCGATCGCTTCCAGCCCGATCTCGTCGTGTTGTCTCCCGGACCGGGCAGCCCGACAGATTTCGACTGCAAGGCGACGATCAAGGCCGCCCGCGCCCGCGAATTGCCGATCTTCGGCGTCTGCCTCGGCCTTCAGGCGCTGGCGGAAGCCTATGGCGGCGAGCTTCGCCAGCTTGCGGTGCCGATGCACGGCAAGCCCTCGCGCATCCGCGTGCTGGAACCGGGTCTCGTCTTCTCCGGTCTCGGCAAGGAAGTAACCGTCGGCCGTTACCACTCGATCTTCGCCGACCCCTCCACCCTTCCGCGTGATTTCATCATCACGGCGGAAAGCGAGGACGGCACGATCATGGGCATCGAACACGCCAAGGAACCGGTGGCCGCCGTTCAGTTCCACCCGGAATCGATCATGACACTCGGCCAGGACGCCGGCATGCGCATGATCGAAAACGTCGTGGTGCATCTGACCCGCAAGGCGAAGACAAAGGCGGCATGATGGCTGCTGCCGACGCCATCAGCATCGAACCCATCCGGGCGGAGCACGTTGAAAGTTTTCACCGTGCTCTCGATGCGGTATCGCGTGAGCGGAAATATCTGAGCTTCCTGAAGGCGCCGCCGCTCGATTCGGTCCGCGCCTTCGTTCTCGACATGATCGAAAACGACCATCCGCAATTCGTGGCGATTGCCGATAACACCGTTGTCGGCTGGTGCGATATCCGCCGCCAGAGCAGAGACACCCGCGTCCATTGCGGCACCCTCGGCATGGGCATCCTGCCGGCCTATCGCGACAAGGGGCTGGGTGGACGGCTGATGCGGCAGACGCTCGATGCCGCCCGTCAGTGCGGGCTGCACCGTGTGGAACTGAGCGTGCATGCCGACAATGCCAGAGCAATCGCGCTTTATGAAAAGATCGGTTTTGTGCATGAAGGCCGGGGCCGTGATGCCGTTCTGATCGACGGGCGTTACATCGACAGCCTGAACATGGCGATCATCTTCGGCAACTAACCCCTCGGCAGCGAGGCGGAAATACACAGCGCGAATTTCTTCAGCAGCTGCGTGTCGAAATGCCCTTCCCGCCGCAGCATCCAGGTCAGCGCCTCATTCGCCGTCCACGGCTTCTTGTAGGGCCTGACCGAGGTGATGGCGTCATAGACGTCGCAAATCGCCGCGATACGCGCATAGAGGCTGATCTGGCTGCCCGCACGGCCGCTCGGATAACCGCCGCCATCCATCCGCTCATGATGATTGAAGCAGACATCGAGCACCATCTCCGGCATCTGCACATTGCGCGACAATATATCCCGGCCGAATGCGGGATGGAGATTGATGATTTCCCGCTCGCTGGCGCTCAACCCTTCCGCCTTGTTGAGGATCGATGAAGGAATTTCCACCTTGCCGATATCATGCAGCAACCCGCTGATGCCGAGCAGATTGACCGTTCCCCTGTCGAGCCCGAGATAATTACCGAAGAGGATCATCAGCCCGCTGACGGAGACCGAGTGCACGAAGGTCGTTTCGTCTTTCGATTTCAGGCGGGTGACGCCGATGAAAATCGCCGGGTTCGACTGCACGGCATCGGAAATCTTGCCCGCCGCCGCAGCCATGCCCTTCAGCGAAACGACGCCGCCCTCTTCTGCGGAAGCAAATGTCTCGGCAATCGTATCGGCGGCCGAGCGCACGGCGTGGGTGACGGCAGCGACGGTTTCCGAGCAATTGCCCGGTTGCGGCGAAACCGCCGCAGAACGCGCGCTGCCTTCGGTATCGTATCCCCTGGCGGTGTTGATGACGATGCTTTCGGCGCCGCTTGATTTCAATTGACGCATTAATTCCTCGTGCCGCAAAAGAAAGCGGTGCCGTTTTAAAAATCCCTGGTTCGAAAGCGTTCCTTCGACCGCTTCGATAAACATGCCAATCGTCAATTGCTGGGTGGAAATTCGTTTGAGCATCAGATGCTTTTATTTTCCTTCCCGGGAATGATAACCTGAAACCGTAATTCGTAAAAATGTCGGCGCGCAACCGGCTAAACTATAAAGGTGAAGTCCAGTCTTCCCAACCCTGCCTAAACTTGCACCTCGGAAGATTAGATAACACAAATATGAAAATTTTTTACTCTGGATATATTTAAAACTCAAAGAATCAATCGGAATAGACCAAGAAACAACCACAGAATGTAAATAGTGAAAATTCTCGCATACGACGTAAATCAGGAGCCGAAGAAACCCGCATGAATTCCAGACTTGAAACGCGCATCGATCAGGGTACGGGCCGTGAACCGGCGGACATGGTTCTCAAGGGCGGACGCTTCTTCGACCTCGTCACCGGAGAACTCGTCGCTTCGGATATCGCCATCTGTGGCGACACCATCGTCGGCACCTGCGAGAACTACAAGGGGCGACAGGAAATCGACATTTCCGGAAAGATCGTCGTTCCGGGGTTCATCGATACGCATCTCCATATCGAATCGTCGCTGGTGACACCCCACGAATTCGACCGCTGCGTTTTGCCCTATGGCGTTACCACGGCCATTTGCGACCCGCACGAGATCGCCAATGTTCTGGGCGTAGAGGGGCTTCGGTTCTTCCTCGACAGTGCCATGGAAACCATCATGGACATCCGCGTGCAGCTCTCCTCCTGCGTGCCCGCCACCCATCTGGAAACCGCCGGCGCGGATCTGCCCATCGAAAAGCTGCTGCCGTTCCGGGGCCACCCGAAGGTCATCGGCCTTGCCGAATTCATGAATTTTCCGGGCGTCATCCACAAGGATCCGGTGTGCATGGCGAAGCTAGAGGCCTTTCGGGGCCAGCATATCGACGGCCATGCACCGCTTCTTTCCGGCACGGCGCTGAACGGCTATCTCGCCGCCGGCATCCGCACCGAACATGAATGCACGAGCGCGACTGAGGCGCTGGAGAAAATCCGCAAGGGCATGCATATTCTGGTGCGCGAAGGCTCGGTCTCGAAGGACCTGCACGCCCTGATGCCGATCATCACCGAACGCCTGTCGCCCTATCTGGCCCTCTGCACGGATGATCGCAACCCGCTCGACATCGCCGAACAGGGTCATCTCGACTATATGATCCGCACCGCAATCGCCAGCGGCGTGGAACCGCTCGCCATCTACCGCGCCGCCTCCATTTCCGCCGCGAAAGCCTTCGGCCTGCGCGACCGCGGCCTTGTAGCACCCGGCTGGCGCGCCGATCTTGTGGTCATCGACAGCCTGCAGAACTGCAAGGCGAGCATGGTGCTTTCCGGCGGCCGGATCGTCGATGACGCCCTTTTTGCCACCCGCAAACCGGTCGCACCCGTCGGCCTTGACAGCGTCAAAGCAAGACCCGTGCTCGCCTCGCATTTCGGCGTGCCGGTCACGGAGGGCGAAAGCCCTATCATGGGCGTGCTTCCCGGCAAGATCATTACCGAGCACCGCCGCTACAGGCTGCCGACGGATGGCAACCAGACCACCGTCGATCTTGAAAACGACATCATCAAGGTCGCCGTCATCGAACGCCACGGCAAGAACGGCAACCATGCCAACGGTTTCGTTCAGGGCTTCGGCCTCAAAAAGGGCGCCATTGCCTCCACCGTCGGCCATGACAGCCACAATATCTGCGTCGTCGGCGTGAGCGAAGACGACATGGCGCTGGCCGCCAACCGGCTCGGCGAAATCAAGGGCGGCTTCGTGGTGGTGGAAGACGGCAGGGTGACGGGCGAGATCGCTTTGCCCGTCGCCGGGCTGATGAGCCTCGAACCCTATGAGACCGTTCGCGATACGCTGCACACGCTTAGAAAAGCAGCCTATGCACTCGGCACGACGCTGGAAGAACCCTTCCTGCAGGTCGCCTTCCTGCCCCTGCCCGTCATCCCGCATCTGAAGATTTCCGATATGGGCATGGTGGATGTGGATCGGTTTGCGCTGATTTGATTGGCGGAAAATGCCTCGGCGGAAGACGGTAAATGCGCATAAGACGCACCGACCTCCTCATTCCTGTGCTTGTCACAGGAATCCAGTCGACGCGCGTCTGCGCGGCGAGAGAGTCTTTTCAGCCCAATGACTTGGGCTGGCTAGATTCCTGTGACAAGCACAGGAATGAGGGAAGCAGGATACGTAATCAGCAGAGATCGCTGCATCTTCTGCTGTGCCCATACCCTCAATCCGGAGGCAGAGACTTGCGAAAATAAACCACCCGCTGCGTTTCCTCAAATCCCAGCGCCGCATGCATGCGGTGTGAATCGACATTGGAAATATCGGCATCGGAAGCAAGTTCGCTCACACCCTTGCTGGTCGCCCAACGGGTTACTTCGGCAATCAATGCAGCCGCAACGCCCTGTTTGCGAAAGGCCTCCTCCACATAAACGCCTTCGAGAAACGCCACGGGCGAGGTGTCGCATCCGTTGACATAATCGTGCCGCAGGCTGGCTTCGGCAAAACCGATGGCCATGCCCGCCGGATCATAGGCAATAAATCCAACCTCATTGTCGGAGACGTCCTGCAACTCCGCCCGATGTTCGGCGGGTGAAGCATCGGGCCACAAGCGGTGTCGCAGAAGGGACCACTCATCGAGCGATGCTTCGCCAGCCGTCTCGATGGCAAATTGGCCGCTCATGCAACGCCCCCGCAAAACACATCCAGCCCCTCGAGCTTCACGATACCCGCATCGAATAACGGTGCGAAACCCGGCATCGGCAGTATATCGGTGACCCGCATGGCCTTCGGTATCGGGAATTCCACCGCCTCACGGGTGAGGTTGAAAACGAAGAGCAGCTTTTCATCCCCCTTCTGGCGCGTGAAGGCCAACACATCGAGATTGGTCTTGATAAAATGCATGTCGCCATCGCGCAGCGCGCCGTGACCTTTGCGGAATGACAAGACGGCGCGGTAATGGTTCAGAACCGAGTCCGGCTTGCGCTCCTGCGCGTCCACAGCCTGCATGCCATGGACATAGGGCACCGGCAGCCAGGGCTTTTCAGCGCTGGAAAAACCGGCATTCGGCTTGCCGGTTTCCCACACCATCGGCGTGCGGCATCCGTCCCGCCCCTTAAAGGCGGGCCAGAAGCGGATGCCGTAGGGATCGCGCAGATCCTCAAAGGCGAGTTCCGCCTCGGTCAGACCCAGCTCCTCGCCCTGATAGAGACATATGGAACCGCGCAGGCTGGCGAGAACGCAGATGGCAAGCTTCGCCACCCGCACCTGCTCCTCTACACTTTCGGAAAAACGGCTGAGGTGGCGAACCACATCGTGATTGGAAAAGGCCCAGCACACCCAGCCATCCGTCACCACCTTGCCGAAGGTCTCGACCGAGGCGCGCAGATGCTTCGCGCTGAAATCCGGCCCCAGCAGGTCGAAAGTGTAACACATGTTGAGCTTGTCATTGCCGGACGTATAAGCCGCCACTGTCTTCAGCGACCGCGCCCCGTCTCCCACTTCACCCACCGTGGCGCGCCCCTCATACTCGTCGAGCAGCGCGCGAAAACGCTTCAGGAAAGCCACGTTTTCCGGCCGCGTCTTGTCGTAGAGATGGTCCTGCATGCCATAGGGATTAACGTCGGAAGCATCGAGACCGAAACTTTCCTCGTCGAAAAGCGGCGGGTTGTCGCGCAAAAGCTTGTCATGGAAATAATGGTTGACGGTATCGAGCCGGAAACCGTCAACGCCGCGATCCAGCCAGAACCGCACGGTTTCCAGAAGCGCATCCTGCACATCCGGATTATGGAAATTGAGATCCGGCTGCGAGGCGAGGAAGCTGTGCATGTAATATTGCTTGCGCACGCCGTCCCATTCCCATGCCGGTCCGCCGAACACGGAAAGCCAGTTGGTGGGGGCCGTGCCATCCGGCTTGGGATTGGCCCAGACATACCAGTCTGCCTTGCTGTTGGTGCGGCTCGCCCGGCTGTCCACGAACCAGGGATGCTGGTCCGACGTGTGCGAGATAACCTGATCGATGATGACCTTCAATCCCAAACGGTGCGCCTCG
This sequence comes from Agrobacterium sp. CFBP 3001, assembly GCF_027871605.1. Classification (NCBI taxonomy): domain Bacteria; kingdom Pseudomonadati; phylum Pseudomonadota; class Alphaproteobacteria; order Hyphomicrobiales; family Rhizobiaceae; genus Agrobacterium; species Agrobacterium sp. CFBP 3001. Next base: position 40,707 of record NZ_JAQAHD010000012.1, on the reverse strand, counting down.
GCCATCAGCGCGTCGAAATCGGCAAGCGTGCCGAACATCGGATCGACATTGCAATAATCGGAAACATCATAACCCATATCAGCCATGGGCGAGGTGAAAAAGGGCGAGAGCCAGATACCGTCAACGCCAAGCGAGGCGATATAGGGCAGACGTTTCGTCACCCCGGCAAGATCGCCATAGCCGTCGCCGGTCGTATCCTGAAACGAGCGCGGATAGACCTGATAGATCACCGCTCCCTTCCACCAGTCCGATTGTGCTTGAGGTTTGTGGACCGGGGCATAGGGCAGCGTCATCGGCGATCTCCTGTGGGCGTCTTGCCAGAGAATATAAAGCTGCCGCCGCCGCGTAAACCGGAACTTCGCACATGCACAAACGGCCAGAACCGCCCTTGTCAGCGGCGCGCACTCGTCGTAAGCCGCATGGCTGGAAAAAACGGGAGGATGACGGCGTGGGCGGACGGTTTCTGTCGATTGGCGAATGCATGGTGGAACTGTCGCAGGCCGGCAACGGGCTGCTGCGCAAGGGTTTTGCCGGCGATACATTCAATACCGCATGGTATGCCCGGGCCTGCCTGCCGGGCGACTGGTCGGTCGATTATTTCACCGCGCTTGGCGACGATCCTCTTTCTGAAGACATGCTCACCTTCATCGCCGATGCCGGCATCGGCACGGAGAAAATCCGCCGCATCAAGGGCGGCACGCCCGGCCTTTACCTCATCAACCTGAAGGACGGCGAGCGCACCTTCAGCTACTGGCGCAACGCCGCCGCCGCAAGGCAGCTGGCCGCCGATGCGGACCACCTGCGCAGGACGGTGGAAAGCGCCGATGTCGTCTATTTCTCCGGCATCACGCTCGCCATTCTCGCCTCCGCCCATGATGTCGATACGTTCCTCGCCGAACTGCGACGCGCCAGGGCGGCGGGTAAGCTGGTGGTCTTCGACCCCAACATCCGCCCGCGCCTGTGGGCGGATAAGGATACGATGCTTGAGACCATCTCCAACGGCGCACGCGCCGCAGCGCTTGTCATGCCGAGCTTCGATGACGAGGCGAGCCATTTCGGCGATGTCTCCGTGGAAGCGACCATCGACCGCTACCGTTCTCTTGGCGTCGAAAACATCGTCGTGAAGGACGGCGCCAAGGGCGCGACGCTCGATTTCGGCGGCAGTCGCACTCACGCCCCGGCGGTGAAGGCCGTAGACGTGGTGGACACGACAAGCGCCGGCGACAGCTTCAACGGCGCTTTCCTCGCCCGTTATGTGACCGGCAGTTCGCCGGAGGAAGCGGCCACCTTCGCGGCAAGGGCGGCGGCAACCGTCATCGGTCACCACGGCGCGCTGATCAGCCCCGAGCTGCTGCCGCTGGTGGGATAAGGCTCCGTCGCACCGGGGAAGCGCGCAAACGTCTGCGCACAAACCACGCTTCCCCGCCGTCACACACCCTGACATGATCCTGTAACACGCACGCCGCATATACGGGCAGAAGCCGGGCAATGGGGATTCGCCCGCGCGCAGATGAGCAGGATCAGTGTTTCATGACGAGAATCACGATTGTCACAGATGCCTGGCACCCGCAGGTCAACGGCGTGGTTCGCTCCATAGAAAACACCAATACCGAACTCGCGCGGCTCGGCGTCGATGTGCGAATGGTCACGCCGCAGAGTTTTTACAGCATCCCCTGCCCCACCTATCCGGAAATCCGCCTTTCGGTTGCCGGTTATCGCCGTGTGGCGGCGGAGATCGAAAAAAGCCAGCCTTCCTTCGTGCATATTGCGACGGAAGGGCCGCTGGGTTTCATGGCGCGGCGCTGGTGTGTGAAGAACCGCATGCGTTTTTCCACCAGCTATCACACCCGCTTTCCCGAATATGTGGCGGCGCGATTCCCTGTGCCGGAAAGCTGGCTTTATGCCTTCGTGCGCTGGTTCCACAATGGCGGCAACACCTGCATGGTGGCAACGCCGAGCCTTGAGACCGAACTGGAAGCGCGCGGCGTGCGCAACCTGAAGCGCTGGAGCCGCGGCATCGACGCCGAGCTTTTCCATCCCCGCCCGAAAGCAAAGCTGCCTTTCGATCTGCCGCGCCCAATCTTCATGACGGTGGGACGTGTGGCGGTGGAGAAGAACCTGCCGGAATTTCTGGAACTGGACCTGCCGGGTTCGAAGGTCGTCATCGGCGATGGCCCTGCCCGCCATGAATTGCAGGAGAAATATCCGGACGTTTTGTTCACCGGCGTCAAGACCGGTGAGGAGCTGGCCGATGCCTATGCGCAGGCCGATGTCTTCGTTTTCCCCTCGAAGACCGATACGTTCGGCAACACCATTCTGGAAGCGCTGGCAAGCGGCGTGCCCGTGGCCGCCTTCCCCGTCACCGGGCCGATCGATATTCTCGGCGGCAACCCGGCAGCCGGTGCGCTGGACGACAATCTTCGCGATGCCTGTCTTGCGGCACTTCATTGTTCGCCGCAGGAGGCGCTGGCGCTTTCCAGAAGCTACAGCTGGGAAAAAGCCTCACGGCAGTTCCTCGACAATGTCATTCACGCGGCAGGAAAATCCCTGCCGCTGCTGTCGCGTTCTCAACTTGCATGAGGCCGATCCCCGAAATTCTGTTCGGGAATGGTGGACGAAACGAAGCGGGAATGTCACAAGGCAATAAGGACGCGACTGCCGTTATCTTTAGAACGGGGTCGGGCTGCTGATTGACGTCAGGCGGCTGCCGCGAGAACACGCTGGCCGTCCTCTGTTTCCGGATGATACCGCCTCAGGACAAGGAAAGAAGCTCTTTCCGTTGGGCTGCGCACCAGTGATTGATTTTCTCGATGATGTCCTTTGCAGCAATCGGCAGGGCGCTGTTGGGTATGACGGCCACCGTCCCGTGGAAAACCAGCACCAGACTATCGGGCGGCGTGAGTGCGAGATGGTGAAGCCCAGCCTGCGTAGCAACATTGCCCCTATAAATCAAAAGGCCTTTTGCTGACAAAACCTTGAGGATCGACACTGCGCGGCGTAACCCGCCTTCACCATGCTCCGGTAAGCATCTGGCCGGAAAGCGGCACGGTCCGCGCCTTGCCGTCGCGATCCGTTACCGAAAGCGAGGCGGCCATCTGTTTCGGCGACTTGCGGAACCAGCTGGCGGCAACGCTCGCCATATCGCCGATCATCGCCTGCCTGTGCCAGTCGGCGAAGCGTCTTGCCGTGGCTTCGGGTTCGGAACGATAGAAGAAATCACCGGATTGTCCGAGATCGTTGATGGATGCCGCCATGGCGGCAAGCGACCGCTGGAACATTTTCGCCGGCACGGAAAGCCCATCGGCGCCTTCCGAAAATGCCGGGGCCATGAAATCGATCGCCCAGCCATCCGCCTCGATCCAGCAGTGGAAGTTCTCGCCCGCGCCCGTCACATAACCGTCTTCACGGTGATCGGCGAATAGCAGCACGGTTCCACCGAGATTATAGGCCGCAAGCCCACCCTTCGGCACCGCCTTCACCTTGTAATGCTGCTGCAGGATGAAGGCGCCGAAGGTGCTGAAATACATGGAGGCCGAGGCGGGATCGGCATTCTGGCTGATGAGCAGGCTGTTGATGACGCGGTAAATCCGGTGATAGTCGGTCTGCTTGATCAGCATGGTCTTTTACTCTTCAAAACCGTGAAATTGGAGCGAGCGGGTGCCCCTTGTTTCTTCTCCCCGCCGGGGAGAAGTCCGCGGCAGCGGGATGAGGGGGCGACGGTCGAGATATACGGAGAGGGTGCCCCCTCATCCGACCCTTCGGGCCACCTTCTCCCCGATGGGGAGAAGAAATACGCGGCGACCCTTCACATCAAAATCAACGCCGCTTCTTCGCCTTGCTCTCGAACGGATTATCCGAACCCCGATAATGCACACGGATCGGCACGCCCGGCATGTCGAAATCCTTGCGCAGACCGTTCACCAGATAACGTGTATAGCTTTCCGGAATAGCTTCCGGCCGCGTGCAGGAAATCATGAAGGCCGGCGGGCGGGCCTTGACCTGCGTCATATATTTCAGCTTCAGGCGGCGGCCGGAAACGGCCGGCGGCGGATGCTGGGTCGTCTGCGAATCCAGCCAGCGGTTAAGGCGGGCGGTGGAGATGCGGCGGTTCCAGACCTTGTCGGTGTCGATGATGTTCTGCATCAGCCGGTCGAGGCCATAACCCGTCTGGCCGGAAATCGGCACGGCGCGAATGCCGCGCGCCTGCGGCAGAAGCCGCTCGGTTTTCTCGCGCAGATCGGCCAGATAGGCCTGCGGGTCTTCCACCAGATCCCATTTGTTGAAGGCGAGCACGGCGGCGCGGCCTTCGCGGATGACGAGATCGACGAGCTGCAAATCCTGCTTTTCGAAGGGAATGGTGCTGTCGAACACGATCACCACGGTTTCGGCAAAACGGATGGAGCGCAGCGAATCGGCCACCGAAAGCTTTTCCAGCTTCTCCGTCACCTTGGCCTTGCGGCGCATGCCGGCCGTGTCGAACATCTTGATGGTGCGGCCGCGCCAGTCCCATTCGACCGAAATGCTGTCGCGGGTAATGCCGGCTTCCGGGCCGGTCAGCAGGCGGTCTTCACCGAGGAAACGGTTGATGAGCGTCGACTTGCCCGCATTCGGCCGGCCGATAATGGCGACGCGCAGCGGCTTGGTCTCGTCATAAACCGGCTCTTCGTCTTCTTCGTCCTCGCTGCCCGGCTCGCTGCGCGGCAGAACGATATCCGTTTCCGCCTCGTCCACCTCAGGCGGGAAGGCCACGTCTTCACCGATCGCCTCGACGATGGCGTCGCGCAGGTCGATCATGCCCTGGCCGTGTTCGGCCGAGATCGGGCAAGGATCGCCAAGACCGAGCGTAAAGGCGTCGTAGAAACCGGCATCCGAGCCGCGCGCTTCGGACTTGTTGGCCACCAGCACCACCGGCTTGCCACGACGGCGCAGCATTTCGGCGAGCGTCTCGTCGGCCGGCGTCAATCCGGCCTTGGCGTCCACAACGAACAGCGTCACATCGGCATCGTCGATTGCCGCTTCGGTCTGCGCCCACATGCGGCCCTGAAGCGTTTCCGGCCCGGATTGCTCCAGACCGGCGGTATCGATGATGGTGAAACGCAGGTCGACCAGCTTCGCCTCGCCGGGGCGGCGGTCGCGGGTCACACCCGGCGTATCGTCCACCAGCGCCAGCTTCTTTCCGACGAGACGGTTAAAAAGCGTGGACTTGCCGACATTGGGGCGCCCGACTATGGCGACGGTGAAGCTCATTGATCCTGGTTCCTTAAAGCACGTCTGCCCAAAACGTTACCTGTTTTGGGCAAAGGACATGCGTAAAATAATGAGTTGGATCGCTTTGGCAATGCACAGAATGCCAGCGCGATCCTGCGTGGCGCAGCGGCGTTAGGCAGCCTTGCCCGAAGCGGTGATATTGTCGAGCATGATCTGCGCGCGGTTCGTCACGTTGCGCGGCGCCTGCGCGTCGCTGACGATCTGCTCGAACCATTGTTTGGCCTTGGCGAAATCGCCGGCCTTGTAGGCGGCAAGACCCAGAGCTTCACGGGCGGAAGCGCGCATGGTCTGGCCCTCGGCGCTGAGCGGCTCCGCAAGGGCGACGACCTGATCATAGGTGCCGTTATCCACCAGCAGCCAGGCCGCGCGCACCTTGGCGGTGTCGCGGAAGACCTGCGGTGCGGACGTATCGTTGCCGATGGCGGTGAAAGCGGCGATGGCGCCGGCCGCATCCCCCTTCTGCGACAGCAGCGTGGCCGAGCGGAACTTCGCCAGAACCGGATAATTGCCATGACCGGAGGTTTCGAGATCGGCGAAGGCCTTCAGCGCCTCATCCGTCTTGTTGTCCGAAGCGAGCTTCAGCGCCGCAAGGAACTGGTCGCCGGAATTGGAAGCGCGGCTGGTGTTCCAGTATTCGTAGATACCGGTGCCGGCGGCGCCCAGAACCACGAGAACGGCCGCACCCACGACCACGATACCGTAACGGCCCCAGAAGCGCGACAGCTGCTCGGAGCGGATCTGCTCGTTCACTTCGCGGATAAAGGTATCATTCTCGTTTGCCATCAAATTCTCCGTTACCCGCGCGGAGATCGTGTCCCGATCCATCCGTCCGCGGACATACCAAGCCGCTTACCCGGATCGGCAAAAGTAAGGCCAACCGGGTCATGGTCGGCCTTCTAGCCTATTTTGCCTGATATGTAAGGGGGAAACGTTGATTTCCTACAGGACGATGGGCTGAACGCCGATCAACCATTCGTGCAGTTTCAGGATGAAAGCACCCCACAGGACGATGCCGCCGACAACGGCCACCAGATCGTAACGGCCTGAAACGAAGTCCCGGACCACTTTTTCGCCTGCCCGTTCCCGGCGCTTCAGCGAAATCCGCATCACCACGCCCCAGGCGAGGAACGATACGAAAAGAAGAATGGAAGACGTCTCGCCATTGGCCAGAAGATGCGCGAGCGCCCATATCTTGACCGAAAGAATGAGCGGATGTTTCGTCTTCGTCGCGATGTGGCCAGCCGGGATGAGGCTGGCGATGAGACAGATCATCGCCGGCAGCATCAGGGTCACGGCAATGTGGCTCATCCAGACAGGTGGATACCACAACATTCCGGTTTCCTGCCGCGCTTCCCCGAAGGCATAGATGACGAGGCCGAGCGTGATGAGGCTGACGAGCGAATAGACGCCCTTGAAAGGGCCTTCGCCCATCGACGCGATCATCCGCGCGCGAAATTGCGGTGCGACCACCTTCAAAAGATGCGTCAGCAGGAACAAGGCAAGACAGAGTGCGAGAAAAAGCATGAAACACGGTCCCCCGGTGGAACGAAGCGGCCCTATCACCGCAAGCTGCAACAGGAATTAGGCCGAAAGTCATGAAAACGCCAGACTATTCAAAGCTTCGCCTTATTCCACCCGCAAAAGGCCACGGTGTTTCATATGACGGATAACTGATGTTTCGCCCATTTGCCGCCTTTTCCCTGTCGCTTCTCGCCGCCCTTCCCGCTTTTGCGCAAGAGGCTGAGAAGCCGAAGCAGCTCGTCATCGTGTCCTTCGACGGTGCGGGCGACAATACGCTGTGGGAAAGAAGCCGGGCGACGGGCAAGCAAGTCGGCGCGCATTTCACCTATTTCCTTGCCTGCACGCTGGTGATGGACCGCAAAACCAGCGCCAAGACCTATCAGGGACCCGGCCAGAAGTCCGGCCGTTCCAATGTCGGTTTCGGCCAGTCGCCGGAAGAGGTGGAGGCAAGGCTCAGAAACATCTGGGCCGCCTATCGCGAAGGCCACGAAATCGGCAACCACACCTGCGGCCATTTCGATGGCGGGCAATGGACGGCCGAACAATGGGACGGCGAATTCACCACCTTCACCAGCACGCTGGAAAACGCCTGGCAGATGATCGGCAAAAAGGGCGAGGAACCCGAAGGCTGGCGCGAGATGGTGAAAAAGATCAATGGTTTCCGCGCGCCGTATCTCTCGCAGGGGCCGGCGCTGACCGAAGCGCAGAAAAAGCACCGTTTCGTTTATGACGCCACCAGCATCACCAAGGGACCGGAATGGCCGGTGGAGCGCGACGGCATAGAGCATTTCGGCCTGCCGCTCATTCCCGAAGGTCCGGGCAACCGCCCGATCATCGCCATGGACTACAATCTCTTCATCCGCCACTCCATCGGCATCGAAACGCCTGATCGTTCGAAGGAATTCGAGGAGCGCGCCTATACGGCCTTCCGCAATGCATTCGACAGGCAATATAATGGCGAGCGCATTCCGCTACAGATGGGCTTCCACTTCGTGAAGATGAATGGCGGCGCCTATTGGAACGCCTACGAGCGGCTGCTGCGCGAAGTCTGCGGCAGGCAGGATGTCGCCTGCGTGAGCTATGCCGAGGCGATGCCGATGATCGAGGCGCGGAAGAAACAAAAGACCGAGGGGTAAACTTCCTCATACTCTCCTGTTCGTGACAAAGGTCGAACACCCCTCCTCCGTCATGCCGGTCCCCGGAACAAGCCCGAGGATGACCCGGCATCCAGCTACGGCGCGTCTGCGCCGTGAGAAGAGTCTTTTGCGATCAAGGACTTGATCGCGCTGGACCCCGGATCTAGTCCGGGGTGACGGGTGCGAATGAGGCAGTTAACCAAACACATCGTCTTCGTAGGACGTGCTCAAGACCCGAAGGCGGCCAATCGACCGCCTTTTTTCAAGGTTTGTTGGCCGCCAGCTCTCCGGCTTCCGCTTCCCGCTGAAGATAGCGCTCGTCGATATCCGGCAGGGGCTTGTCGTCGATCGCGGCCTCGAAGGCCACAAGACGTTTATGGATGGACAGCAGCTCGATGATCGTTGTCCAGGAATTGACCAGATACTGGAACGAATTGCTGACCTGACCGAAGGCCGTGGCGATCTGCTGGTAGATACCATAGGTGATCTTGCCCGCCACGATGGTCGGAACGAGCATCAGAAGCAGGAACACCGCATCGGCCTGAATGTAGAAATACCGTGCGACGTTGAAATAGAGATAGTGCCAGTACATACGGAAATAATTCTTCCGCACATTGGAGTAGAGTTCCTTGACTGTCGGCGGCTGGGCGCGGTCGGCGTGGTCCTCGCCATAGACCAGTTCCTTACGATAGGCGGCTTCCACACGCTGGTTGCGGAAGTTCAGGCCGGGCAGTTTGATGCCGACTGTCGCAAGAAGGACCGTGCCGAAGATGGACCAGACGATTGCCAGCCAGAACAGCGCATGCGGCACTTCGCCGAGGATCGGCAATTCAGAGACATAAGACGACAGCGCAAACAGGATCGGCAGGAACACGACGAGCGTCATCACCGAATTGATCAGGGTGATGCCCAATGCCTCAAGCGTCGAGGAAAACCGCATCGTATCTTCCTGAACACGCTGGGAAGCACCTTCGATGTGGCGCAGCTTTTCCCACTTGGACATGTAGAAGTCGTTCATCGCGGTGCGCCAGCGGAAGATATAATGGCTGGTGAAGAAATCTGTCAGGATCGAAACGGCCATGCTGAGAAAGGCGATCTTGGCGAATACGATCTGGAGACTATAGAAATCCCAGACCTCAATGCCCGGCTGTTTCGAAAGCGCATTTTGCAGAAGGTCACCGAAAGGCCGGCGGAAATTATTGATAACGACCGAAATCTGAACGCCGAAATAGGTCACCGCGATAATCAGCAGCGATCCCCAGATGGACCAGTACTTCCAGGGGTGATCCTTGGCGATAACGGTCCATACCCCACCGAACGCCGCCAGACACAAGGCGAGATAACCGTAAAAGAACAGGTTAGCCGGGACCAGGAAGTAGCTGAGATCGTAGGGTTCCTGTTCAGGCATTACGTAGCCCCAAGACCGACCTAACCCTTCAACGATGAAGTACCATCCGAGAATGGCGAAAAAAGCCCAGATAATGGCCGACGTGAAGAAGATTTTCGGTTTGGGAAAGAAGGAATGAAACACGTTTCGAACTCACGCGCGTTTGAAATCAGCCATTATTGGCGAAGCACTAGATGGCCCGAACCTAGGGCAGAAATTTGTGCACAGCAACGGAGAAGCGACGACCTTAACAAGATGTAAGGCGCAGATAGCGGGCGATGCCCACCGGAAACACCGGATGAAGGCAGGAAAAGACAGCCAGCGGCCTAGCGCCGCCGCTCCGTGGCGAGCACCGGCAGCATCAGCAGAATGCTGACGACGAGCACGGCGGAAGCGAGAATGCTGGGCGCGGTGAAACTTCCTGTCACTTCGGCAATCCAGCCGGCAGCAAGCGGCCCGACAATCTGGCCCGTGCCGAAAGCGGCCGTCATCAACGCAAAGGCGCGACGCGGGCTCGGCCCGGCAAATTCCCGGCCGAGCTGCAGGCCATAGGCGGTGATGACCATGAAGGTCAGCCCGAGAAGCAGGCCTCCGGCGAGAACACCCGGCACCGGCGGCAGCATGACGGAAGCGAAAACACCGACGGCTTCGACGGCAAGAACGATGACGAAGGCGCGTTTCAGCCCCTGCGATTTCAACACCGGTTTCCAGAGGAAAAGCGAAATGGCGGCGGCGCAGCCGGTGATGAACCAGGCCAGAAACTCCACGAAGGCGCCGGCAGCGGCCATGCGGGCAATCGCCACGATGAAGGTGGCGGTTATGACGTAACCGAAACCGAAAAGCCCATAGGCCAGCGTTGTCAGGAAGAGCGGCCGCGTCCAGTTGAGCGGTGGCTCCGCCACCGAGGATGCATGTCGCGGCGGGCCTGCGGGCAGCACCCGCCAGACGAGAATGAATGTGATGAAGGAAAAGACAGCGCCTGCGATCCACTCCTCGCGCCATGAGGAGCCGCCGCCGTCAAAAACGACGCCGATCAGATAGACCGCAAGCGAGGAAATCGCGATGCCCGCACCGACGCCGCCATAATGCAGCGCCTGAACGCTGTCCCTGCCCGCCTTGACGGCATGGCCGATAACGATCTGCGAGGTGAAGATCATGGTGAGCGCGCTGGCAACACCGGCCAGAAACCGGATGACGGTGAAGGCCGCGACGGAATTGAAAGCCGCCATGGCAAGCAACAATGCCCCGGTGGAAAACAGGCCGCAGAGCGCCACCAGCCGTTCCCGCCCCGAACCCCACGAATAGGCCGCCAGAACCGCCCCCGCCAGATAACCGGCGAAGTTACCCGCTGCCACGATACCCGCATCCCCCGCCGAAAGCGGAACATCCGCCATCATGCCGGGCAGAATGGGGGTGAAGGAAAAGCGGCCGAAACCCATGGCGGAGGCCATCATCAGCGCCCCGGAAAATCCAAGTGCGGTCAGATGTCTGGCGGAAAGTGGCTTGTCGATGCTCATGCATGGCTTATCGCAACGGCGCGGATAAGGGACAAGCGAGTTATTTTGATCGGCGTTATAAGCGGTCGTTATCTGTCATGCGGCGAGCATCGATGCGTTCCGCGGGTGCCGCGTATTTCTTCTTCCCGCCGGGGAGAAGGTGGCCCGAAGGGTCGGATGAGGGGGCAGCTCTCCGAAATCCGGCGAGGGCGCCCCCTCATCCCGCTGCCGCGGACTTCTCCCCCTCGGGGAGAAGAAATAAGCGGCACGCGCTCGCTCCGACCTTAAAAGTGAGGGTGACGGAGGCAGGTGTAGCTGTCACTCAGCGAGCGTCAGCACCAGCGGCCCGTTCTTCGTCGCAACCACGGTGTGCTCATACTGCACCGTCGGCGCGCTCGGATCGCTGTAGAGCGTCCATGGATCGTCATCGCCGTCCTCGGCCCAATAGGCGCCGGTCGACAGGAACGGCTCGACGGTAAACACCATGCCTTCCTGCATGATGCGCCGCTCGTCCTTGTCCGGCCAGGTCGCCAGTTCCTTTGGCTCCTCGTGCAGCGAGCGGCCGATGCCGTGGCTGGCGAGATTGGTGATCAGCGTATAGCGGTTCTTCTTGGCAAAAGCGCCGATGGCATTGCCGATATCGGCGAAAGGCCGGCCGGTTTTCACCTGCTGCAGGCCGGTCCACATGGCGCGTTTGCCATCGCGGCACAGCCGCTCGATGTCCTTCTTCACCGGCGGCACGGCGAAAGACGAGCCGGTATCGCCGAAAAAGCCGTTCTTCACCGCCGAGACATCGATATTGACGAGATCGCCCGCCTTGATGATGCGGGGACCCGGAATGCCGTGGGCCACTTCCTCATTGACGCTGATGCAGGTCGCGCCGGGAAACTTGTAGCAGAATTCCGGCGCCGATTGCGCACCGTTATCTTCCAGCACCTTGCGGCCGATGGCATCCAGCTCGGCCGTGGTGATGCCGGGTTCCAGCGCGTCCGCCATGGTCTGTATCGCGACGGCGCATAAACGGCCGATGTCCTTCAGCAGAACCAGTTCTTCTTCGGTGGAAATGACCATGTCTCTGTCCGTCGTTCTGTATGGCGGGTCTCAAAACGCCCGCCTTGGCAATCATCAGGCCGTGGCTTTCACCGGATCGGCGCTCCCCGTCAATTCTTTTCTGACGATCGGGGCGACTTTCGTACCATAAAGCTCGATGCCGCGCATGATCTGATCGTGCGGCATCAGGCCGATGGCCATCTGCAGCAGGAAGCGGTCATTCCTGAAAACGCCATGCGCCTTGATGATCTTTTCCGCCACCAGTTCCGGCTCGCCAAGGAAGAGATTGCCCTCCGGCCCGCGCGCGGCGTCGAAATGCGCGCGGTTCGTCGGCCCCCAGCCACGCTCGCGGCCGATGCGGTTCATCACCTCCGCCTGCGGTCCGTAAAACTGGTCCGCCGCCTTGTCGGTGGTGTCGGCAATGAAGCCATGGACATTGATGCTGGTGCGCAGCTTGGTCTTTTCCTGCCCGGCGCGGCGCGCAGCCTCATGATAGAGATCGAACAGCGGCGCAAAGCGGCGATATTCGCCGCCGATGATGGCAAGCGCCACCGGCAGACCCATGGCGCCTGCCCGCGCCACCGATTGCGGCGTGCCGCCGACGGCGATCCACACCGGCAGACGCTCCTGCAGCGGCCGCGGATAAACGCCGCGCCCGTTAATGGCAGGATGCTTGGTGCCGGACCAGGTGACGATTTCCTGCTCCCGCAGCGCCAAAAGCAGATCGAGCTTTTCGGCGAAGAGCACGTCGTAATCCTCGAGATCGTAACCGAACAGAGGGTAGGATTCGATGAAGGAACCGCGCCCGGCCATGATTTCGGCGCGGCCGTTCGACAGGAGATCGACGGTCGAAAACTGCTGGAACACCCGCACCGGATCGTCCGAACTCAGCACCGAAACGGCGCTCGTCAGGCGAATATTCTTCGTCTTCACCGCCGCCGCCGCGAGAACGGTGGAGGGCGAGGAGACGACATAATCCGGACGGTGATGCTCCCCGAGGCCAAAGACATCGAGCCCGACCTGATCGGCAAGCTCGATCTCTTCGATGAGTTCCCGCAGCCGACGCGCGCCTTCCGGCCCACGGCCATCGGCGGGGTTGGGATTGACATCCGCGAATGTGTAAAGACCGAGTTCCATAGATGATACCTCTGTTTGCTTGCCTCAGAGATAGGGACGGAAGCTCCCGCAGGCAAATGCAGAATCTGGATGCTTAGCTTCGAAAAAATGGATGGGCGCGGCCTGTTTCACCGCGCTACCGAGCTCCCCTTAAATGGTGCCAAATGGCGATTGCCAGCCCGCCCCCTTTGGGCATACCTTGCTTAAACATGTGCGAAGTAATGCAAAAAGGGGAAAGCATGCATCGGACAGTTATCGTGACGGGCTCTACAAGCGGTATCGGCCTTGCGATTGCGCAGCGATTTGCGCGGGAGGGCGCCAATATTGTACTGAACGGTTTCGGCGATGAGGACGAGATCGAAAAACTGCGCCTTTTGCTGGAAGCGGAAAGCGGCGGGCGCGTGCTCTATCACCCCGCAGATATGACGAAACCGGACGAGATCGCCGATCTCATTCAATCCTCGCACGAAAAACTCGGCTCGGTGGATGTGCTCGTCAACAATGCCGGCATCCAGCATATCGCGCCCATCGAGGAATTTCCGCCGGAGAAATGGGACTGGATCATCGCCATCAATCTGACCAGTTCCTTCCATACCATGCGGGCTGCGATACCGCTGATGAAGAAGGCCGGAAAAGGCCGTATCATCAACATCGCATCCGCCCACGGTCTCGTCGCCTCGCCGTTCAAATCGGCCTATGTGGCGGCCAAGCACGGCATCATGGGCCTGACGAAGACGGCGGCGCTCGAGCTTGCGCAGACCGGGGTTACCGTCAACGCCATCTGTCCGGGTTATGTGCTCACACCGCTCGTCGAAAAGCAGATACCGGAAATGGCGAAGGTGCGCGGCATCAGCGAAGAGGCGGTGAAGAACGACGTGATGCTGGAACTGCAGGCAACCAAGCAGTTCGTCACCGTCGATGACGTGGCCGCCGCTGCGCTGTTTCTGGCAAGCGACGCCGCAAGCAACATCACCGGCACCCATATTTCCGTGGATGGCGGCTGGACGGCGCAATAATTGCCGAACTTTCTTTCCGTTTTGGAAACAATGAATTGCCAAAACGGAAATCGATATACGCCTGCGGGCGTGCATATGATGCGCAGGGACAATGACAAGAAACCGGCTCGGCAGCCGGTCAAAAAAGCAGGGCATTGCATGAACGACGCGATCAGCTTCATCCTCAACAGCGAAACCATCTCGCTGAAGGATTTCGGACCGACAGACACGCTTCTCGATTATCTCCGCATCAGCAAGCGGTTGACCGGGACCAAGGAAGGCTGCGCCGAAGGCGATTGCGGCGCCTGCACGGTGCTGGTCGGGCGGCTGCTGGATGGCTCGCTGCGTTATGAAAGCGTCAATGCCTGCATCCGCTTTTTAGGCTCGCTGCAGGGCAGCCATATCGTGACGGTCGAGCATCTGGCCGCGCGCGACGGTACGCTACACCCCGTGCAGCAGGCGATGGTGGATTTCCACGGCTCGCAATGCGGTTTCTGCACGCCGGGCTTCATCATGTCGCTTTACGGTCTCTGGCTTGCCAGTGAAAGCCCCGGCCGCGCCGATATCGAAAAGGCGCTGCAAGGCAATCTCTGTCGATGCACGGGTTATGAGCCGATCGTCCGCGCCGCCGAAAAGATCGCCGCTGCCCGCCCGAGCGCGCTCTTCGACCCGCTGCAACGGGACCGCACGGATATCATGGCAAGGCTCTGGGCGATCCGCGCCAATGAAACAATCATCGTCACCCACGGCGAGGACCGCACCATCGTTCCGGCGACACTGGCCGAACTGACCGAGATTTACGCCGCTGAGCCGAAAGCGACCATCGTGGCCGGCTCCACCGATGTCGGCCTGTGGGTGACGAAGCAGATGCGGGCGCTGAACCCGGTCATCTTCATCAACAATCTCGGGGATCTGCAAACCATCACCGTAGATGCGGACGGCGTAACACTCGGCGCCGGCGTCACCTATAGCCAGGCCTTCAAGACCGTTGCGAAACACTTCCCGCCGATTGCCCGGCTGTTCGACCGCCTCGGCGGCGAGCAGGTACGCAATATGGGCACCATCGGCGGCAATATCGCCAACGGTTCGCCCATCGGCGATACGCCTCCGGCGCTGATCGCGCTCGGGGCGACGCTGACCTTGCGATCCTCCTCCGGCAACCGCAGCCTGCCGCTGGAAAGCTATTTCATCGACTATGGCAAACAGGACCGGTTGAGCGGCGAATTCGTCGAAAAGTTCTTCATCCCGTTCCGGAAGCCGGAAAGCCTCTACGCCGTCTACAAGATTTCCAAGCGCCGCGACGAGGATATTTCCGCGCTCTGCGGCGCTTTCAACCTGACGCTCGATGCCGATGGCGCGGTCGAAGACATCCGCATCGCCTTCGGTGGCATGGCCGGTACGCCCAAACGCGCCGCGCATCTGGAGGCAGCCCTTCTCGGCAAGCCCTGGCGCCAGGAAACGATCGATGCGGCGCGCGATTTGCTGGACGAGGATTTCACTCCGCTGACCGACTGGCGCGCGACTGCCGAATATCGGCAACTGACGGCCAAGAACCTGCTGACGCGATTTTTCCTCGAGACTTCGGGGCAAAAGCAGGAACTTATGCGTTTTGCACTGGAGGAGGCTTGAACCATGGACACCACAAGCTTCGACAAGACCAAGACCGAAATCGACGGCCCGATGCACGCTTCGCTCCGGCACGATTCCGCCCATAAGCATGTGACCGGCAGCGCCGAATATATCGACGATATTCCCGAACCCGCCGGACTGATCCATGGCGCTCTCGGCCTTTCCGACCGGGCGCATGCCGAAATCGTCTCGATGGACCTCTCGGAAGTGGAAAAAACACCGGGCGTCCTGTGGGTCATGGTTGGCAAAGACGTGCCCGGCGAAAACGACATCTCTTCCGGCGGCCGTCACGACGAACCGCTGCTGGCCGAAACCAAGGTGGAATTCCACGGCCAGCCGATCTTCGCGGTTTTTGCCGAAACCCGCGATATCGCCAGAAAGGCGGCCCGCAAGGCGAAGGTCACCTATAAGGACCTGCCGCATTTCACCGATATCGACACGGCGATTGAAAATGGCGGCGCGCTGGTCATCGATCCGATGACACTCAAGCGCGGCGATGCCAAGATCGAAATGGATGTCGCACCGCGCCGCCTCACCGGCACCATGCGGATCGGCGGACAGGAGCATTTTTATCTCGAAAGCCACATCGCCATGGCCGTGCCGGGCGAGGATGACGAGGTGACGCTGTGGAGCTCCACCCAGCATCCGAGCGAAATCCAGCACATTGTCAGCCATATGCTTCAGGTGCCGTCCAACGCCGTCACCGTGCAGGTGCGCCGCATGGGCGGCGGTTTCGGCGGCAAGGAAACCCAGGGCAACCAGTTCGCCGCCCTCTGCGCCATCGCCGCCAAGAAGCTGAACCGGGCCGTGAAAATCCGCCCCGACCGCGACGAGGACATGACAGCGACTGGCAAACGCCACGATTTCCGCGTCGACTACGAGCTTGGTTTCGATGAGGAAGGCCGCATCCACGCCGTCGACGCCACCTATGCCGCCCGCTGCGGCTTTTCCTCCGATCTCTCCGGCCCGGTCACGGACCGTGCGCTTTTCCACGCCGATTCCAGCTATTTCTACCCGCATGTGCATCTCACCTCGCGGCCGCTGAAAACCCACACCGTCTCCAACACCGCCTTTCGTGGTTTCGGTGGCCCGCAGGGCATGCTGGGCGCGGAACGTTTCATCGAGGAAATCGCCTATGCGGTGGGCAAGGACCCGCTCGATATCCGCAAGCTGAATTTCTACGGCGAGACCGGCTCGGGCCGCACCACGACGCCCTATCATCAGGAGGTCGAGGACAACATCATCGCCCGCATCGTCGAGGAGCTGGAAACCTCCAGCGACTATCGCGCGCGACGTGAGGCGATCATCGAGTTCAACAAAACGAGCCCGATCATCCGCAAGGGTATCGCGCTCACCCCCGTCAAATTCGGCATCTCCTTCACCATGACCGCCTTCAATCAGGCGGGCGCACTGGTGCATATCTATAATGACGGCTCCATCCACCTGAACCATGGCGGCACCGAAATGGGCCAGGGCCTTTATACCAAGGTGGCACAGGTGGTGGCCGATGCCTTCCAGGTGGATATCGGCCGGGTGAAAATCACCGCAACGACCACAGGCAAGGTGCCGAACACCTCGGCCACCGCCGCCTCCTCCGGTACGGACCTGAACGGCATGGCCGCCTATGACGCCGCCCGCCAGATCCGCGAAAGGCTCGTCAAATTCGCCGCCGAGAACTGGAACGTCCCCGAAGAAGAAGTCGTCTTCCTGCCGAACCGGGTGCGCATCGGCCTTGAGGAAATCGCCTTCAACGATTTCATCAAAAAGGCCTATTTCGCCCGCGTGCAGCTTTCCGCCGCCGGTTTTTACAAGACGCCGAAAATCCACTGGGACCGCGCCGCCGGCCGCGGCACGCCGTTTTATTATTTCGCCTATGGCGCGGCCTGCTCGGAAGTGTCGATCGATACGCTGACCGGCGAATATATGATGGAGCGCACCGATATCCTCCACGATGTCGGCAAATCGCTGAACCCGGCCATCGATATCGGCCAGATCGAGGGTGCCTTCGTGCAGGGCATGGGCTGGCTGACTACCGAGGAATTATGGTGGGATGGCAAGGGGCGGCTGCGCACCCATGCGCCCTCCACCTACAAGATCCCGCTCGCCTCCGACCGGCCGAAGAGTTTCAACGTCAAGCTGGCGGAATGGGCGGAAAATGCCGAGCCTACCATTGGCCGCTCAAAAGCCGTGGGCGAACCGCCCTTCATGCTGGCGATCTCGGTTCTCGAAGCCCTCTCCATGGCCGTCGCCTCCGTCGCCGATTACAAGGTCTGCCCGCGCCTCGACGCACCGGCAACGCCCGAGCGGGTTCTGATGGCGGTGGAACGGCTGAAGAAGGTGTGAGAGGAGACCCATGACTTCCCTCTCCAGCTTCCTCGCGCAATATCCAGCCACGATCCTCGTAGAAATCGAGGCCGTGAAAGGGTCTTCCCCGCGTGAGGCCGGAACCTTCATGCTGGTCTCGCAAGACGGCCTGTGGGAAACCATCGGCGGCGGGCAGTTTGAATATATGGCGATAGACCGCGCCCGCGCCATGCTGCGAACAGGTGCTGCCGAAGACCGCATGGATATTCCGCTAGGGCCGGAAATCGGCCAGTGCTGCGGCGGCCGCACCCTGCTCCGGTTCCGGCTGATAACTTCGGAAATTGCGGCAGCGCTGGAAGCGAGGGTGAAGGGCGAGGCCGAGCAGCAGCCGGCCGTCTTCATTTTCGGGGCGGGCCATGTCGGCAAGGCGCTGGCCGAGGCGCTGTCGCTGCTGCCCCTGACGCTGACAGTGGTGGAAACGCGGGAAAACGAACTGCACGATCTTCCAGTGAACATCGCATCCGTGCTGACCCCCATGCCGGAGGCGCTCGTCGCGAAAATCCCGGCAAACGGCGCGGCCATCATCGTCACCCACGATCACGCGCTCGATTTCCTGATTGCGAAGGAAGCGCTTGCCCGCGACGATCTCGCTTATGTCGGCATGATCGGTTCGAAGACCAAACGCGCCACCTTCGCCCATTGGCTGGAGCGGGAGGGAGAGCCCATGTCCCGCCTTGCAAAGCTCATCCTGCCCATCGGCGGTAATAGCGTCAGGGACAAGCGGCCTGCGATCATAGCGGCCCTTGTGGCAGCCGAGTTGTTGCAAGCATTTTCCGCTGCCGAAATCCGTCGCAGCGAAAATCGACACGGCCATCCTCAAGGCCAAGATCACGCCTGAGCCCATCCGGCAGGCTTTCATCCGCCAGATTGTCCGGTGCGAGGCTTTCAAGAGTAAACCGTTCCGCTGTCCGCAGGCCCGCACGCAGGCGGGACCACGCGCGCAAGAGTGCTGTGCGCATGTTCGTCTCCATTCAAAAATGTCAGAAGCTCAGTTGATGAATTGAGCTAAAAATGCTCTGTTTTCCGGAGAAAAACCAATGAAACCTTCGGCAATTGGCATAAAGAGAACTTATCCATGAAAATGTCCCGCCAGTTTCCCCTCAATGCCCTGCGGGTGTTCGAAGCTGCCGCAAGGCATCTGAGCTTCACCAAGGCCGGCGAAGAGCTGGGCATGACCCAGACGGCAGTGAGCTATCAGGTGAAACTGCTGGAGGAGAATATCGGCGAGCCGCTCTTCATCAGAAAGGCGCGACAGGTCTCGCTGACCGAGGCCGGGCAGAAACTCGCGCCGAAAGTCGCGGAAGCCTTCAACAATCTACGGGAGGCCGTGGACAATGTGCGCGACACATCCGATACGACCCTGACAATCCATTCCACCGCCACCTTCGCCTCACGCTGGCTTTCGCGGCATCTGGGTGCTTTCCAGCTCGAACATCCCTCGATTGCCGTGCGGCTCGACACATCAAGCGCATTGATCGATTTTTCCCAGTCGGATTGCGATGTCGCCATTCGCTGGAGCAAAGATAGCGGCAAAGGGCTGATCTATCATCAATTGCTGCGTGGCGTTTACACGCCGATGCTGCATCCGGGCCTTGCCGACAGCATCGGCGGATTGCACAAGCCCGAAGACCTGCTGCGCCTGCGCATCATCGATCCCGGCGATATCTGGTGGAGCCAATGGTTTCGGGAAGTGGGTGTTGAAAATCCCGGCCTTGACCGTTATCCCCGCAGCCGCCTCAATGTGCAGGCCTTCGAAGCCGCCGCCGCAATCGCCAGCCAGGGGGTGGCCATGCTCACCCCTGAACTCTATGCCGATGAGATTGCGCTCGGCCGCCTGTATCAACCCTTCGAGCACCTTAGCAGCGAAGGAAAGAACTATTGGCTGGTCTACCCCGAAAACCGCCGGAACATTCGCAAGATAAGGCTGTTCCGCGACTGGATATTGAAGCGGATCGAGGAAAGCCGGCCGCAGCAACTGCCTCAAAACCCCATGTCCGGCGCATAAAAACAGCGCGGCGTGTCCTCATCCGGAAACAGACAGAGATGATATTCGCCATCCTCCGATCGTCTTGCTTCGCGCTGCGACCAGCTGAAGACATGGCGTCGGGTGACCATGCGGTGATCGCCGGGTGCGAGCGAGACCTCGTAACCGTCAGGCGTAACACGAACACTGCGCGTGGGAATCATCTGGCAGTCGCCGGTTTCGGCGTCGCCATTGCAGCAATAGCTTTCATATTTGAACCCCTTGTGGGATTCATGGGCAAGCGCGGTGGCGCTGAACGCCAGAGATAAGAAGAGGACCGTCAGAACAAGGCGCATCGGCATGGTCTCCGTTGAAACAACGGCGGCTGCCGGAAGATCATTGCGTCCCTTTATTCAAATTTCACATCAACACCCACCCGGACACAACGGCACCGGGAACTGCGATACCTGCCCCTGATCTGCCCCCACCCAGGGTTCGCAGCGCCCGCTTTCGGAAGAACCGCCAGCGAAACATATCATGGAAGCCCTGCGCATCGGCGTAAAACCGGAATGGATTTCCGGCAAGGCGCCCCGCAGGACTCCGCAGCCTTATATTTTAGCACATCGGCAGACTGCACAAAGGATAATAGCTGAGTCGCGTTAGCCAGCTAAGCACAAACTATGCGACAGGAATGAGGGGCTGCAACTCTACCGGGCCAGCCCACCTACACGGGCGAACTCAATAGAGATTGCGGACACAACGGCGCCAGATTGTGAACAATCACCGCCTGCCCTCTGCTTTTCCCTTTCCTAAAGGTCAAATTTCTCGCAAGGTGCGCTGCACAAGGATCAGGGGAACCGCATGTACGAATACGCCATTGCGTGGGAATGGATGGCCTTTGCCGTCCGCTGGCTCCACGTCATCACCGCCATCGCCTGGATCGGCTCATCCTTTTATTTCATCGCGCTCGATCTCGGGCTGGTCAAACGGCCGCATCTGCCGCCGGGGGCCTATGGCGAGGAATGGCAGGTGCATGGCGGCGGCTTTTATCACATCCAGAAATATCTGGTTGCCCCTGCCCAGATGCCCGAGCACCTGACATGGTTCAAATGGGAAAGCTACGTCACCTGGCTTTCCGGCTTCGCTATGCTCTGCATCGTTTATTATGGCGGGGCCGATCTCTTCCTCATCGATCATTCGGTGCTGGCGCTCACCCAGTTCCAGGCCATCTGTCTGTCACTCGCCTCGCTTGCCATCGGCTGGCTGTTTTACGATTTCCTCTGCAAATCGCCGCTCGGCAACAATACCTGGGGCCTGATGATCGTGCTCTATGTCGCGCTGGTGGCGATGGCATGGGGTTACACACAGGTCTTCACCGGCCGCGCCGCCTTCCTGCATCTCGGCGCCTTTACTGCCACCATCATGTCGGCGAATGTGTTCTTCATCATCATCCCCAACCAGAAGATCGTGGTTGCCGACCTGATCGCCGGGCGCACGCCGGACCCGAAATATGGCCGCATCGCCAAACAGCGCTCACTGCACAACAACTATCTGACGCTGCCCGTCATCTTCTTCATGCTGTCGAACCATTATCCGCTGGCCTTTGCCACGCAGTTTAACTGGATCATCGCGGCACTCGTCTTCCTGATGGGCGTCACCATCCGCCACTGGTTCAACACCACCCATGCCCGCAAGGGAAAACCCACATGGACCTGGCTGCTGACCGCCCTCATCTTCATCGTCATCATGTGGCTCTCCACCGTGCCGAAAGTGCTGACCGGCGAGGAAGAACAGAAAGCAGCGACGCTTTCGCCGATGCAGCAGCAATTCGTCGCCGACACCCATTTTGCCAAGGCGCGCGATGTGGTCCAGGGCCGCTGTTCCATGTGCCATGCGGCCGAACCGGTGTGGGAAGGCGTGCCCTTCACACCGAAATCGGTGAAGCTCGAAACCGACGAACAGATCGCCGCCCATGCGCGTGAAATTTATTTGCAAGCCGGGCGCAGCCATGCCATGCCTCCCGGCAACATCACCGCCATCACCCCGGATGAGCGCAAGCTGCTGACCGCCTGGTACGAAAGCGCGGTTTCCGGGGCAGGAAAAGCCGAAGGAAAGACTGAATGAGCATGGTTCTGCTGCGTGGCCGCCTGCTGAGCTTCCGCCGCGCGCCGCTCGCAATCGACGATACGCAAAGCTATCTCTATATCGAAGACGGTGGCCTGCTGATCGAAGACGGCCGGATCGTCGCCATCGGCGACTACGCCGATATCCGCAAGCAAGCCCCCGAAGACATCGAGGAAAAGGACCACCGGCCGCATCTCATCGTGCCGGGCCTCATCGACATGCACCTGCATTTCCCGCAGATGCAGGTCATCGGCTCCTATGCCGCCAACCTGCTGGAATGGCTGAACACCTATACTTTCCCGGAAGAATGCCGTTTCGTCGAAAGCGCCCATGCTGAGCGCATCGCCACGCATTTCTATGACGAACTGCTGCGCCACGGCACCACCACGGCCGCCGCTTATTGCTCCGTGCACAAGACCTCCGCCGACGCCTTCTTTGCTGAGGCCATGAAGCGCAACATGCTGATGGTGGGTGGCAAGGTGATGATGGACCGCAACGCCCCGCAGGGCCTGCTGGACACGCCGGAAACCTCCTATGACGAGACGCGCCAAGTCATCGCCGACTGGCACGGAAAAGGCCGCAACCACGTCGCCATCACCCCCCGCTTCGCCATCACCTCCACCCCGAAACAGATGGAAGCCGCGCAGGCGCTGGCGCAGGAATTTCCCGATCTCTTCATCCAGACGCATCTTTCGGAAAATCTGGACGAGATCAAATATACCTGCGAACTCTACCCCGAAGCGACCGACTATACCGACATCTATGTGCGTTACGGACTGATGGGCAACAAGACCCTGCTCGGCCACGCCATCCACCTCTCCGAGCGCGAGGCGGATGTGCTGTCGGAAACCGGCGCAGTGGCCGTGCATTGCCCCACCTCGAACCTCTTCATCGGCTCCGGCCTGTTCCCGATGAAAAAGCTGCAACGGCGCGAAAAGCCTGTTCGCATCGCCGTCGCCACCGATATCGGCGGCGGATCGAGCTATTCCATGCTGCGTACCATGGACGAGGCCTACAAAATCCAGCAATTGCTGGGCGAACGCCTCAACCCGCTGGAAAGCTGGTACCTGATGACCCGCGGCAATGCCGAGGCGCTTTCCATGGTCGACCGCATCGGCACGCTGGAGGCCGGCACGGACGCAGACATCACCGTGCTCAACGCCTCTTCCACCCCCGCCATGGCGCTGAAGATGGAAGTGGTGAACAGCCTTACGGAAGAACTCTTCCTGATGCTGACCATGGGGGACGACCGCACGGTGGTTGAGACCTATGTGGCCGGCAGGGCAATGAAGAGCGTGCTGGCATAGTTCGGCTGGGGCCGAAGCACTTAGCCACAAACTCCTTTACACAATCACATATTGAATCGAGCGGGTGCCGCGTCTTTCTTCTCCCCGGCGGGGAAGAAACCGTGGCCGCACCCGCTCGCTTCTAATGACAAGCTGACGCCATCGCGGCCGAAACGCGAATGACCTCTGGAGTGCGCCGTGCCGGATTTAGACACAACCACCATGCTGATGGTTTTTGCCACCTTCACCGTCGCGGGCATCGTCAAGGGCGTGACCGGCATGGGGCTGCCCACCGTCGCCATGGGCGTGCTCGGCCTGTTCATGCCGCCCGTCCTTGCCGCAGGGCTGCTGATCCTGCCCTCCTTCGTCACCAATATCTGGCAATTGCTGGCCGGGCCGGATTTCAGGGCTATCGTCGCGCGGCTATGGCCGATGATGATCGCCATCGCCGCCGGCACCCTCATCGGCATCCGGCTGATGACGGCAGGTACCGGCGTCTGGACCACCTCGGCTCTCGGATTATGCCTTGCTGCTTACGCGGCCTACAGCCTCTTCGCCAAACCCCTCTCAGTTCCGGCGCGGCTGGAATCCAGGCTCTCACCGGCCATAGGGCTGACAACCGGCCTGCTGACCGGCGGCACCGGAATTTTCGTCGTGCCCGCCGTGCCCTATATCCAGTCGCTCGGTTTCAACCGCGACGATCTCGTGCAAGCGCTCGGCCTTTCCTTCACCGTTTCGACCATTGCGCTTGCCGCAGGCCTTGCCTATCAGAACGCCTTCCGCGTCGAGCACCTGTCGGTTTCCGCACTCGCCGTGCTGCCCGCGCTTCTCGGCATGTGGCTCGGCCAGAAGATCCGTAACATCGTCAGCCCGGCCACATTCCGGCGCTGGTTCCTCATTTGCCTGCTTTTATTGGGAACCGAGCTGTTTTTGCGGGCTTTCTGGTGATGAACCCCGTCGATTTTGATGTTGCAGGCGTCCCATTCATGTTATGTGAAGCCATCATTCAAATGTGAAGGCTTTATCCATGGGCAAAATCCTCACCATAGCGGACCTGAAGCAACAGGCTCAGCGCCGTGTGCCAAAAATGTTTTTCGACTATGCCGATAGCGGCGCATGGACGGAAAGCACCTACCGCGCCAATGAGGATGATTTTTCCAAGATAAAGCTGCGCCAGCGCGTGCTGGTGGATATGACCGATCGTTCGCTGGCCACAGAAATGATCGGCCAGAAGGTTTCGATGCCGGTGGCGCTCTCCCCCACCGGGCTAACGGGTATGCAGCATGCCGATGGCGAAATGCTGGCCGCCAAAGCAGCCGAAGAATTCGGCGTGCCCTTCACACTCTCCACCATGAGCATCTGCTCCATCGAGGATGTCGCCTCCGTCACCTCAAAACCCTTCTGGTTCCAGCTTTACGTGATGAAGGACCGGGATTTCGTCAACAATCTCATCGACCGCGCCAAGGCCGCCGGCTGCTCCGCACTGGTGCTGACACTCGACCTGCAAATTCTCGGCCAGCGCCACAAGGATTTGCGCAACGGCCTCTCCGCACCGCCGAAATTCACCCCGAAACATATCTGGCAGATGGCGACCCGGCCGAAATGGTGCCTGGACATGGCCCGCACCAAGCGCCGCAGCTTCGGCAATATCGTCGGCCACGCCAAAAACGTCTCCGACCTGTCATCGCTCTCCTCCTGGACGGCGGAGCAATTCGATTCGCGCCTGTCGTGGAAGGATGTCGAATGGATCAAGCAACGTTGGGGCGGCAAGCTTATCCTCAAGGGCATCCTTGATGAGGAAGATGCCCGCGCCTCGCTCGATACCGGCGCCGACGCCATCATCGTCTCCAACCATGGCGGCCGCCAGCTCGACGGTGCGCACTCCTCCATCGCCATGCTGCCGAAAATCGTCGACGCAGTTGATGACAAGGTTGAGGTGCATATGGATGGCGGCATCCGCTCCGGTCAGGATGTGCTGAAGGCCGTGGCGCTCGGCGCCAAAGGCACCTATATCGGCCGTCCCTTCCTCTATGGCCTCGGTGCCGATGGCAAACAGGGCGTGACGACGGCGCTGGAGATCATCCGCAAGGAAATGGATGTCAGCATGGCGCTTTGCGGCAAAAGGCTGATTACGGATGTGGATCGCAGCATTCTGGCGTGATATCAGAAGGGCAGAACTTCCGGCATGGCAACGAGAGCTCGCAGACCTCTCTACCGTCATGCCGGACTAGATCCGGCATCAAGCCGCGGCGCGTCTGCGCCGCGAAAGAGTCTCTCGCGATCAAAGACTTGATCGCGCTGGATCCCGGCTCAAGGCCGGGATGACGGCGGTCGGTATCGCCTTCGCGCTAGACCACCCAGCCCCTCAATGCCCCACCGTCTTCGAAAACACGTTCACGATCACCACCCCCGTCACGATAAACCCGAGGCCGACAACGGCGGCGATATCCAGCGCCTGGCGGAACACGAAATAGCCGATGCCGGAAATCAGCACGATGCCGAGCCCGCTCCAGATGGCATAGGCTACGCCGACAGGCAGCGCCCGCAGCGTGAACGACAGCAGATAAAAGGCCGCACCGTAAAACAGCGCCATCAGCACCGTCGGCAAAAGCCGGGTGAATTGCTGCGACTGCTGCAGAAAGGAAGTTGCGATGACCTCACAGACGATGGCCGCGACAAGCGCCCCATAGGTCAAAACAGCCGCGTTCATCGTTCCACTTCCTTTTTCGTCTGGGCGATCATCCGGGCCCTCAGAGCCGCCCTGTCGCCACCCGCTTTGCCATCGTCGGCCAGTAGATCGGCAAACCAGATGCCGTCAGCCGCAAGCCGCACCATCTCCAGTACCACCCCGTCATCCGTTTCTTTATGACGGGCAAGACGTCCCTCAATCCAGCTGTTCCACATGCGCCGAAGCGACGGTTCACCGACCATGGAAACCGAGATCGCTGCCCATTGCCTGCCCGAATCCCTGCCCCGATCCGAGAAAACCGCGTTCACATAGGCCCTTGTGAAGCTCCCAAAAGCTTCACAATCCTGTGAGACGAGGTCATCGATCTCAGCGTCCAGAGCCGCCAGAAGGTCAGTCATCACCGCTTCCAGCAGCGCCTGCTTGGAGGGAAAATGATGAAACAACCCGCCCTTCGTCACCCCGGCGGCATCCGCCACCGCCTGCACGGAAAGTGCTGCAACACCCTGCTCGGCAGCGAGTTTCGCCGCGCAATCGAGAAGACTGCGGCGAACGATCTCAGGCTGCTTTTTCCGTTCATGTGCATTTTTCATGTCTCAGAACATACCGGACGGTTGGTTTCTTTTCAAGGAAATTGTGAGGCCTGCCGCCGGCTTGAAATTCATACTTAATTAAGCATGAAAGCGATCTCTAAAGTTTTAGCGGTTTTGTTGCCGGAAAGTGTCAGTAAAACTTCGCTCATCGCGGCGGACGAACAAAAGGGGTGAATTATGTCGGGAACGATCAAACGGGGAATGGCGGGCGCATGGGTCTTCGCACTCGCCTTCTTTTGCGCGATCCTCTCATTGCAGGCATCGCCTGCGCAGGCCGGTTACGCCCATTTCATCATGGACGCCAATACCGGCAAGGTTCTGGCCGCGCGCAATGCCGATGTGCTGAACTACCCCGCTTCGCTCACCAAGATGATGACGCTTTACATGACCTTCGAGGCGCTGCATTCCGGCCGGCTTCGCTGGGACCAGAAGATAAAGATGTCCAAGAACGGCGCAGCCGTCATCCCCTCGAAGCTTTATGTGCGCCAGGGGCAGACCTTCACCGTGCGCGAGGCGGTCTACGGCATGATCGTCAAATCCGCCAACGACATGGCGGAAGGCATGGGCGATCATCTCGGCGGCTCCGAGGCAAGGTTCGCCGAGATGATGACCCGCAAGGCCCGCCAGCTCGGCATGACGAAAACGGTGTTCCGCAACGCTTCCGGCCTGCCCAGCAAATCGCAGGTGACGACGGCGCGTGACATGGCCAGGCTCGGCCTTGCGCTGCAGCGCGACTTTCCCAAGGAATACGGCCTCTTCGCCATGGAATCCTTCAGCTTCCGTGGAAAACGCATTCGCGGTCATAACAATCTGATGTATCGCTATCAGGGCATGGACGGCATCAAGACCGGTTATACCAATGCTTCCGGCTTTAACCTCGTCAGCGCCGTCAATCACAATGGTCGCCGCGTCGTCGGCGTCGTGCTGGGCGGCAAGACCGCGCGCAGCCGCGATGCGCAGATGGCCGCCCTTCTCGACAAGGCCGTGCCGCAGGCATCGAGAAGCCGCAACACCGAACAGCTCGTCGCCAGCGCCAATGTCAGCCGCACCTTTGCTGTGACGCCCGCAGCCGCGCCCACCGCTTCCGTACCCCCCGCTTCCGTACCATTGCCGATGTTCGCCGAACGCCGCCAGGATCCGGTCGCCATGCAGATCGCCACGGCGAATAACCAGATGGCCGACATGATGCAGGTTTCGGCCATCCCGCGGCCGGCCCCCGCTGCCGTCTCCGCCGGCCAGAGAAGCCGCTGGGAAGTGCAGATCGCCGCCACCGACAGCGAAGCCGCCGCCCGCTCGCTGCTCGCCAATGCCCGCTCCAACATCGCCGGAAATTATGCTGGGATCGCCCCCTACACAGAAGCCGTGCAAAGCGGATCGGCAACCCTCTACCGCGCCCGTTTCACCGGCTTCGAAGACCAGTCTTCGGCGGTTTCCGCCTGCAAGGAACTGAAGGCGCAATCTTATTCCTGCGTGGTGATGATCAGCGAGGGGTGAGGATCAGCGCTTGAGCCAGCCACCGGCCAAGGCTTCGGCCAGATGCGACATGCCGTTGACCTTCGCCATCTCGGCCATGGCCATATTGTCGTAACGGATGTTGCGGAAATAGACCTGCCAGCCGCGCCCGGTCTCTTCCAGCACGGCATAGGTGGCAAGCGGGTGGCCGGCCTCGACGTGATGGTCGAACGGCGTGTCGTCCTTCCAGCCGGGGCAGCCGACGCTGCCGGGATTGACGATCAGCCGGCCGTCGGAAAGCTGCACGGTGCGGGGAATATGGGTATGGCCACACAGCATCAGCGGCTGGGTGATGCCTTCCGCCATGGCTTCGATTTCGGCCAGCGGCCGCAATTTCAGAACGCCGTCCGGCGACAGCGTTTCCAGCCAATATTCCAGATCGTCACGCGGCGAACCATGGCAGCAATAGGCGACATCCTTGAACACCATGCTGAACGGCAGGGTTTGCAGCCAGTCCAGATGGGCGGCGCTCAGCTGCGCATGCGCCGGCCTCTCCCAGCTCCCCATCTCCTCCGGCGCGCGGTCGATCAGTTCCCGGTCATGATTGCCGCGAATGCTGGGAATCCAGTTGCCAACAAGCACATCGCCGGTAAACCCCGCTTCCAGCGGGCCGCTGAAACAATCGCCGAGATTGACGATGTCCTTGATGCCAAGCCTCGCGATATCCTCCAGCACGGCTTCAAGCGCGGCGCAGTTTCCATGAATATCGGCAATCGCGGCAAAGATCATGGCAATCAGCTTCCTCGATAGGTGGAATAGCTATAGGGCGAAAGCAGAAGCGGCACATGGTAATGGCCGCTCTCATCGGCAATGCCGAAGCGGATCGGGATAATATCGAGAAAGGCCGGCTCCGGCAGCACAACACCCTTGCCGCGCAGATAATCGCCGGCATGGAAAACCAGCTCATATTCCCCGGCCCTGAAACTGTCGCCGACGAGCAGAGGCCCGCCATCGACACGGCCGTCGCTATTGGTCTTCACTGTCTTCAGCTTCTCGCGGCAATCGCCGGAGAGCCGGTAGAGCTCGATCGTCAGTCCTTCTGCGGGCGTGCCATGGGCGGCATCGAGGACATGGGTGGTCAAACCGGTCATGGCTTGGGCTCCGCGATCATATAGGGCTTGTCGAAAAAATACTCTTCCAGATTGTTACCCGGCCCATCACGGTCGGCAACCAGAAAATCCGAAACCGCCTGCAACGGCATCAGCGGATAGTGCCAGACATTGCGGCGGTAATTCACGCCCTGATCGCCCCGCGCCAGAAACACCTGCGGCCGGCCGGGCCGGCCGCCGTCGTCATCGGCGACGACCACGAGGAAGGGTCGGCCGGAAAGCGGCGAAAAACTCTGGCTGCCAAGCGGATGCCGTTCCATCATCTCGATTTGATGCGGAAAGGCGCGCGGCTGCCCGCGGAAAATATTGAGGATGACACGCGCACCCTCACCCGCAGCCTCAGGCGCTGCAAGCGCATGATGCCGCTCGGTCTGGCCGCCATTGATATGCCGCATGGAAGAGGGTGTCGTTTCGATCACATCGCCGAAGGATGCAAAAGCCTCTTTGGTGAGAGGTTTTATGTCGAGAAAATCAGTCAAATGTCATTCACCTTGGGCATGCCAGTTTCGGAGGAGGGAGAGACGCGCCTGCAAATCCGGAATGCTCTGCGTTATCGTTTTCCAGACGACCGAGAGCTCCGCCCGGAAATAATCATGCACGATCAGATTGCGCATACCCTTCATCTTGATCCAGGGAATTTCCGGGTGCTGCTGTAAAAATGCGGGGTAATGCCTGTCGAGCTTGGCGACCGCCTCGCCAATCAGGGCAAGGGCCATCATGACCGCCATCTGCGTCCGCGTGTCGGAAGAAAAAGCGGCCTCATCCATATCCTGAATGAAATCCCGTATTCTGGAGGCGGCAACATCCATCTCCTTCAGATAGAGCAGAAGCCGATCCGTGCTCATACCGCTTTGGCTTCCTTCAAAACGCGCGCCCGTATATCCGAATGCAGGCCGCCCGAGGTGACGACGTCGACCTCCACACCAAGCAGCGCCTTCAATTCCTCCAGCAAACCGCCGAGATCGAACAATGTCGTACCCGGCAGCGCATCCACCAGAATGTCGAGATCGCTGTCCGGCCGGTCCTCGCCACGGGCGACGGAGCCGAACACGCGCGGGTTTGCCGCGTTGAAGCGTTTCGTCGCTTCGCGGATCGCTTCCCTGTTCTTTTCCAGCACCTCGGAAGGTCTCATGATCTTCATCTCCAGACAGCGCGATTCTAGCAGAACGGCCACCACTCGCCAATTCAGCCTTCCGGCAACATCGCGGAAAGGCGCAGCCAGGCGATCTTCTCCACCTGCGCCGTCGCCGTCTCAAATTCTTCGGCTGCACCGTTGCCGATGCGCGTCTCGAAGGCAGCTAGAATATCATGCCTGTTCAGCCCCTTGACCGCGATGATGAAAGGAAAGCCGAATTTTTCGGTATAGGCGCCGTTCAATTCGGTAAAACGGGCGTGCTCTTCAGAGGTAAGCCGGTCCAGCCCCGCACCGGCCTGTTCGTTACGGCTGTCGGCCGTCAACTCGCCCGCAATCGCCAGCTTGCCGGCAAGATCGGGATGCGCCCGCAACACGCCGAGCCTTTCCGCCTCGGAAGCCGCGCGAAACTGCGCGCTAAGCGCGGCGTGAACCGCCTTCGCCGTCAGTTCCAGGCCGGCTCCGCCAGCATCATAGGCCCGTTCGGCGATGAAGGGCGAATGTTCGAACACGCCGCCAAAGCGGGTGACAAAGTCCTCACGCGTCACCATCAAAGCACCTCCGGCTTATGATGTTCATGCCAGTGACGGGCAATCTCGATGCGCTGCGGGATCCACACTTTCTCATGCCCGAGCACATATTCGATGAAACGGCGAAGTGCCGCCGCGCGGCCGGGGCGGCCGACAAGACGGCAATGCAGGCCAACGCTCATCATCTTCGGCGCGCCCTCGACGCCTTCCTGATAAAGCACATCGAAAGCATCCTTCAGATAGGTGAAGAACTGGTCGCCGGAATTGAAGCCCTGCGGCGTGGCGAAACGCATATCGTTGGTTTCGAGCGTATAGGGAATGATCAGGAAAGGCTCGTGCTTCGCACCCTTGACCCAATAGGGCAAATCGTCGGCATAGGAATCCGACGAATAGAGGAAACCGCCCTCTTCCATGACAAGGCGCAGCGTATTGTCCGAAGGCTTGCCCTGATACATGCCGTAAGGACGCTCGCCGGTAACCTCCGTGTGCAGACGCACGGCTTCGACTATGTGCTTGCGCTCTTCTTCTTCGGAAAAATCCTTATATTCCAGCCAGCGGTAACCGTGGCTTGCGATTTCCCAGCCCGCTTCCTTCATCGCCGCAACGGCTTCCGGGTTGCGGGCCATGGCGGCGGTCACGCCATACACGGTGGTGGTGACGCCGAGACCGGTGAACATGCGCCACAGCCGCCAGAAGCCGGCGCGCGAGCCATATTCGTAGATCGATTCCATGTTCAGGTTGCGCTGGCCGGGCCAGGGCTGGGCGCCGACGATTTCCGACAGCAGCGATTCCGAAGCCTTGTCATTGTCGAGAATGCAGCTCTCGCCGCCCTCCTCGTAATTGATGACGAATTGCACGGCGATGCGCGCACCGCCCGGCCATTTCGGATCGGGAACATTGCGGCCATAGCCCACCAGATTGCGGGAGTAATTTTCGGAAATCATGCAGCCACCCAGAACATCTCTCCCAAGGCGGAAACCGATTTCGGGAGACATAAAACAGATCTCCGAAGCGCGATGACCCGGAAGGGGCGCAACAGACACTTCAGATATGCGATATCCGAACGGTAGCATCCGCATCCGGAATGTCGAGATCAATCTTGCCGACATTCCGATGCTTTTTTGTATACGATTGCGCCGACGTGCCCTTCAGGCGATCTTTCGGGCGGAAACACGGCCCATGGGGTGAAGCGAATGTACCCGGAAAGGCGCGCCCGGTTCATCCTCGATGAAAAGCGCAAGGCTGGAAAACTGCAGGGATCGGGTCAGCAGCGGCTCGAAAACCTTGCGCACGGCCCGCTCTATCCTCTGGCTGCTGGAAGCTTCCACACCGCCCGTCAGCGACATCTGGAACCGGAACTCGTCCATCACATGCGGGCTGCCCCAGCGATGCAGATTGGTGAGCTGCGAGGCCGAAAGCCGGTCCGGATCCGCCCGCTCGATTTCCGCGTCGGAGAGCGGCGCCCGGTAACGGTCGAATTCCTGCACCACGCGGGCGGCAAAGAAATGCAGCACTTCGCAGGGGCGCTCGGGAACGAGGCTGAAGACATTCTCCTGCCTTGCCACCACCAGTTGCGGCAGTGTGAAGGGCTCCTGCCTGCCGGAAAAATACATCAGGTCACGCAGAAGCGCGGCCTCGGAATGCCCCTCCGCAAGACGGAAGGGGGCCTTGATCGTGCCATGGAAACCGTAACGGCGCGGCAGGGCCGTATGGTAGGAAATCTCCTGCATGCCGAGATCGATCATGCCCGGCGGCTCCACCGCCTGACCGGAATAGGCATCGCGCCCCAACCACGCGGCAGCCGCCTGCGTCAGGGGGTCATTGGGGGAAGGCGTGAAATGAATGGCGTATCGCATGCACTGTCACCTCGCCGCAAATGCGGACAAACCGGCCTCGTTGCAGGCCAGCAAATAAGTGATTTGCGTGACAGATTAACGACGTGGGCGGCCTGATCAGAACTTTCTAAAGTCCGCAGCGGCAATACTCACGTGTTGTTGAAGGCGAAAGCCCGAGGGGATGACAGGCGTGTGACCGCACACGGTCTGCAACGCCGCATCGGCGAGAAAATGCGCGAGCCCGAAGCTGACCTTGAAGCCGCCGGTCAGCGCAACGAGCTTCGGATGACCGGGGATCGTGCCCACCATCGGGTCCCTCCCCACCGCCTTCGGGCGCAGCCCGGCCCAGCGTTCCAGCACCGGCGCGCGGATGAGCGAGGGAACAACGGCAGACGCATCGGCAAGCAGTTTTTCGAGCTTTTCATCGGTACTGAAGGGATCGGAAAAACAATCTTCGCTGGTACTGCCGATCGCAACCGTGCCATCCTCATGCGGCACGATATAAAGACCGTTCAGGAACACGACCGGCATCGCCGGGTCGGCTGCCGCGTCGAGAAGTGCTGCCTGCCCCTTCACCGCCTGCCCCAGCGTCACACCGGCCTCCAGACCGAGGGCATCGCGGATCAGGGGGAAGGAACCATGGCCGTTGGCGACGATGACATGGCCGAAAGAAACCTCATCGCCCGACGACAGCACCGCCCGCCCGGCATCCGCGTCGAGCGAAAGAACGCGGCAACCTTCCGCCAGCCGCACATGCCGCGCCTTGCCGAGAAAAGCCGAAAGAAGGGCGATCATCGCACGTGGCGAAACCCGCGCCGCCAGCGTATCGAACACGAAACCCGCCTCACCCGCCGCATCATCCACCCAGCCCGCGACTGAAGGCCTGTCGCCGACATGCCAATGGAACCGGCGCTCGCCCGACACCCAGTTCTCCAGCGCATCCCGTTCGTGCCGTTCGGCAATGGCGCGCAGATGCGGCCTCGGCAGCGGAATGATACGGCCGGAGCGACGGTAGCCGGCGGAAAGCCCGGTCTCCGCCTCCAGCAAGGCAATCTCTTTTTCCAGCGCAACGAGGGCATCGAACTGGAACTGTTTCTTGTCCGACCAGCGGTCCGGCATATGCGGCATCAACGCGCCCAGCAGCCCGCCGCTGCCGCCGCCGCCGGGGCGATCCGCCTCCACCAGCAATGTATCGATGCCGAGCCGCTCCGCCTTGACGGCGGCCCACAGCCCCATGATGCCGCCGCCGACGATGAGAAGCGGCACGGAAGCCGGCAATCTTGGAGATTGACCCTGTTCGAAAGCGGGATTATCGGCTTTAGCCATGAAACATTCCAACGAAAATATCACACAGACCGGCGCAGCGGCCGGTTCACCGGCCGGGGAAACCCCCACCGCGCTCGACTGGCGTGACGGGGATATGCCCTATTCACTGGCCTTTGACGACCATTTTTATTGTCAGACGGACGGCAGGCTGGAATGTGGCCATGTCTTCCTCTCCGGAAACGGTCTGCCAGAGCGTTGGCTCGAACGGAAGGGCGCCTTCCGCATCGGCGAACTAGGCTTCGGCACCGGGCTTAACCTCTGCGAAACATGGCGCCAGTGGAAAGAGATGCGCAACGGCCGCTCCACACTGCATTTCATCTCCTTCGAACTCTACCCGATGAAGGCGGAGGAAATCGACCGGGCGCTTTCCCGCTGGCCGGAAGTGGATGCCGAACGCAAGGCGCTCACCGCCCTCTGGCCCGCCGAGCCGAAAGGACGGGTCGAAATTCAGCTCGATGACGAAACGCAGCTGACGGTGGTTTGCGGCGAGGCGCTCGCCGGCATTTCCGCAAGCGAGGAAAGTTTCGACGCCTGGTTTCTCGATGGCTTCGCACCCGCGCGCAATCCGGACATGTGGTCGCTGGAAATCATGCAGGCGCTTCTCGCAAAGACGGTGCCTGGCGGCACATTCGCCACCTATGCCGCCGCCGGCTTCGTTCGCCGCAACCTCATCGCCGCCGGTTTTGAGCTGGAGCGCCGGAAAGGTTTTGCCGGAAAGCGGGAAATGCTCTGCGGGACCAAACCCTTCGGCTGACGCGAAGCAGAGCAGTGTTTCGGTCGAAAAGTCACACGCCCGGCACGTCGCGGCGCGGCATGTTTTCGCCCAGCCATTGCGCGATCTTGTCTTCGAGCGTTTCCGGGCTGATGGGCTTCGACAGATAATCATCCATGCCTGCCTGCAGGCATAGTTCCCGGTCCGCCTCCTGCGTATGGGCGGTAACGCCGATGATCGGCACATGCCGGCCGTCGGCGGCGGTCCGTTCCGCGGCGCGGATGGCCTGCGTCGCCTGATGTCCGTTCATGACCGGCATCGAAACATCCATCAGGATGATGGCGGGATTGTTCTCCTGCCACGCCTGCACGGCTTTCTTGCCATTGCCGACGATCAGAAAGCGCAGACCCGCCTGCTGCAATATCTGGGTGAAGACAATCTGATTGACGTCATTGTCCTCGGCCACCAGCACATCGACAAGGCTGGGCCGATGCCGCGCCAGCACCGCCGTCGATGCGGCATCGCGCTGCTTTCTTTCGGCGGAGCCTTTTTCCGGCCGGACGGCGCCATCACCGAGACCTTCACGCGGGACCGGAGCTTGCCGGGCGCGTTTCAGCCGCACATCCCGCACCACGTCGAACAGGGTGGAGCGCAGGAGCCGCGCCCGCGCCGGCTTCATCAGATGCGCCTGCACATTGAGATCGGTGAACAGCGTCTCGTCGCCGACGACATCCATGGAGGTCAGGAAAACAATGGCGATGTCGTCAAAGCGCGCATCCGCCCGGATCCGCTCCACCACATCCAGCCCGTTCATGACAGGCATATGATAATCGAGAACGATGGCGTCGATGGAAAAACCGAGCGACGCCGCCTCCTCAAGCACGGCGATGCCGGAAGGCCCATCCTCCACCGCGTGGCCATCTATGCCCCAACTGCGCAACTGCTCCGTCAATATGCGGCGATTGACGTCGTTATCGTCGATGACGAGCACGCGGATATCTTCGATCGCCACGGAAAGAAGCGGGAGGTCGCGCTGTCTCTCGGTCACCTGAAACGGAATATTGACCTCGAAGGTCGATCCCCTGCCGACATCGCTGACGACCTTGATCGTGCCGTCGAACAGGCCGACCAGACCGACCGTGATCGCCAGCCCCAGCCCCGTTCCCTCGTGCCGACGCGTGGCGGAACCGTCGACCTGGCTGAACTTGTCGAAGATGGTTTCGAGCTTGTCGGCCGGAATGCCGATGCCGCTGTCTTCGACGCGCAGTGACAGGATGGCCTCGGAGGCTTCCGCCGAACGCGCCGAAAGCTCGACCAGCACATGCCCCATTTCGGTGAACTTGACGGCGTTTCCAACGATATTGGTGACGATCTGCCGAAAGCGGCCGGCATCGCCGATGACCTTGCCGAAGACAGAAGCATCGATCCGAACGATCAGCTCTATGTCCTTTTCCAGCGCCGCCGAGGACAGCAGCGACACCACATCCTCGACCGCCTCCGCCGGATCGAAGGGCACGCTGCGCAGCCTCATCTGCCCGGCCTCGATCTTCGAGAAATCGAGAATGTCGTTGATGATCGTCAGAAGCGCATTGCCGGATTTGACGATGATATCGGTAAAGGTCTTCTGGCGCGTATCGAGATTGGACTTGGCCAGAAGCTCCGCCATGCCGAGAACGCCGTTCATCGGCGTGCGGATTTCATGGCTCATATTGGCCAGGAATTCCGATTTGGCCCGATCCGCCGCTTCAGCACGCGATAGCAGCCGCTGCAATTCCTCTTCACGCAGCTTCATCTCGGTCACATCGGTGACGATGATGAGCCAGTAATTGCCGGAACTGTTGGTGGCCTCCAGATTGAGCCAGCTTTTGCCGGCGACATGGATGAGCCAGGAAAACGGTCGGTTGGCGGCGATATTCTCCCTCCAGGCGCGCAGCGTCTCCGCAGCCTCCCCGGCAGTGCCGAAATCGCCGCGCCCGGCGCAATGGGCGAAGAACCCCGACCAGTTGCAGCCCTTTTCCAGAAGATGCGGCGGCACGTCGAACATGCGCGCCATCGCCTCGTTGGACATGATGATCGTGCCCTGCTCGACCAGCACCAGCCCCTGCGCCATGGCGCGCGTGGCGCCCTGCATATATTCGCCGACCCGCTCCAGTTCGGCCTTCGCCTTGCTGATCTCAACATCGCGCATGCGCACATCGGTGACGTCGGCATAGGTGCTGAGGATTTTCCCGCCTTCGAGCCGGGTTTTCGAAATCACCGTGACCTTGCCGCTTTTGCTGCGCACCTCGCGGGGCGCAAAGACCTCCTCCTTCAGAAGCCGCTGCACCCGCTCGCCATAGACCTCATCGAAAGGCCTGTCGCCATAGTCATAAAGGCCGCTGTCGAAATTCATCTCCATGAATTCGCGATAACTTTTGCCGACAAGCGACTTCTCGCCGCCGATCTCGCCCCAGACCTCATAAAAGAACGGATTGACATATTCGATGACGAGATCGGCGCTGAGCAGCAGCACGCCCACCGGCAGGGCATGCAGAACCGCTTCAAGCTGGCGGTGCAGCGCCTCAGCCTCGGCCTGCGCGGCGATCAGCGCCTTTTCCCGGTCCTGCAACAGGCTGGCATCGGTGACCGAGCCCACCAGATAATAGTCGTCATCCGGCGTCGCGACCCGGCCGAGCCTTGTGATGACGGGAATGATGCCGCCATCCGCAAGCGGAACGCTTCCGGTCTTTTCAATGGCTTCCCCGGTTCGCAGAATATGCTCGTTTTCCCGCTGGAACTGCGGGCCATCCTCCGGAAACATCTCGCATTCGGTCTTGCCGATATGGTCGGCGAGGCTGCCGCCCAGAAATTTCTCATAGGCCGCATTGGCAAAGGTCAGGCGCCTGTCCTGATCCCTCAGGAAAACGCCGACCGGCAATTGCTCAAGCGCGGCGCGCAGAAGCCAGGTCTCGCGGATCTGCGTGCTCAGAAGCGTCTCATGCGCCTTGAACTCGGTGACATCCACCCGCAGTCCCACCAGCATGCCGTTTTCCAGCCGCTTGTTGACCATGCGCACCCAGCGGCCATCGGCAAACTGCTCCACCCTTTCGAGATAGGGCAGGGAAAAATCCCGCAGTTGCTCCTGCATCCACCCTTCGAACGCCGGATCGCCGGCCTTCGCATCGCGGTAGCCGCTCGAAAAATAAATCGCCCTCATCAGCGTCTCGAGCGGAACGCCGGCCTTCAGGTCGACACCGAGCGCGCTATAGAATTCCCTGAAGCGGGTATTGCAGTAGACCAGCCGGTTTTCGCGGTCATAAATCACGATACCCGCATCGACGAGATCGATCACGCCGCTGCCGAACAGCAGCTCCGAAGCGCTGTCGGCTTGCGGAAAAACCTCCGCGGTGGCGGACGGCATATCCTCGAACGCTTCGAACAGGAACAGATTGCCGTCGTCACCGGTGAAACGTTCGCAGCGAAGCGTGTATGGCCCGGACGCGCCCCCACCATGGCAGGCAATTATCTCATCCGTGGCGAAGACCAGCGAGCGGCGCTCCCTGTCCTCACGCTCGGCATCGCGAATATCGGCGGAAAGGGAAAGGCTGGTGTGTCCCTTGAATGCCCCGGGCGGGCGCCCCATGATCCGGGCATAGGCGGAATTGACCGCGATATAGCGAAGTTCGCTGTCCTTGATGCACGCGGGCAGGTCCAGGGCGGCAACGGCCCTGCAAGCCTTTTCCAGCAACCCGCAGCCTTCGGTCAATCGATACTCCACACCTTGCAGTCCATTTCTGTCGAATCAAATATTTCCGGACGCCGTCGCAAAAAACGTTATGTGAGAAAATCGATCTTTGCTATGTATCCGACGGTGTCGTTACCCTTTTTTAACCATAATTCTTCGCCGTCCCGGCAATCGCCGGCTACCCCACGCATGGCTGCCATGCGCCCTCCAGCGGCGGCGTTACAAAACTATCGCTTGACTTTGACGCACAAAACGCCCACATGGCCCTCAAGCTTTCACCTTCGGCAGCCGCGTGAGCTGCAGCATATGACCGGAAAGACGTCCTTAAAATAAGGAATCTGGCCCGCATGAAGGAAAAGCGCAAAGAATACAGAAGACGGCATGTGCCGCACTGATGCGCAGAAAGTTATTCCAACCCACAAGTTCCCAATTCACGCGGGGTTCTTGACGCCGAAACCGCCGGACAGCAGCCCTGTTCCGGACGATTGGTTTTTGGCGCCCCGAAAGGCATTATAT
Source organism: Agrobacterium sp. CFBP 3001 (assembly GCF_027871605.1). Taxonomy (NCBI): domain Bacteria; kingdom Pseudomonadati; phylum Pseudomonadota; class Alphaproteobacteria; order Hyphomicrobiales; family Rhizobiaceae; genus Agrobacterium; species Agrobacterium sp. CFBP 3001. The sequence goes on along the minus strand of NZ_JAQAHD010000012.1, from coordinate 1,697 downwards.
TGACCAGTTTTAGCGAACTCGGCCTCTCCGAAAAGATCGTGGCCAGCGTTACCCAGCTTGGCTATACGACCCCTACTCCCATTCAGGCAAAGGCCATTCCGCTGCTGCTCGAAGGCCGTGACCTGATCGGCCTCGCACAGACCGGCACCGGCAAGACCGCCGCTTTCGGCCTGCCCATCATCGAAATGCTGATGAAGCAGGCGGACCGCCCGGCAAACCGCACCTGCCGCACGCTCATCCTCGCCCCCACCCGCGAGCTGGTGAACCAGATCGGCGAAAACCTGCGCTCCTTCGTGAAGAAGACGCCGCTGCGCATCAACCAGGTGGTTGGCGGCGCATCGATCAACAAGCAGCAGCTCCAGCTCGAAAAGGGCACGGATATTCTGGTGGCGACCCCCGGCCGCCTGCTGGATCTCATCGCCCGCAACGCCATCTCGCTCTCCAAGGTCACCTATCTGGTGCTCGATGAAGCGGACCAGATGCTCGATCTCGGCTTCATCCACGATCTGCGCAAGATTTCGAAGATGGTGCCGGCCAAGCGCCAGACGCTGCTCTTCTCGGCCACCATGCCGAAGGCGATCGCCGATCTCGCCCACAGCTACCTGACCGATCCGCTCAAGGTGGAAGTGACCCCGCCCGGCAAGGCAGCCGACAAGGTGGAGCAATATGTTCACTTCGTCGCCGGCAAGAACGACAAGACCGAGCTTCTGAAGAAGTCGCTCAACGAAAACCCGGATGGCCGCGCCATCGTGTTCCTGCGCACCAAGCACGGCGCCGAGAAGCTCTACAAGCATCTCGAACATATCGGCTTCAAGGTCGCCTCCATCCACGGCAACAAGAGCCAGGGCCAGCGCGAGCGCGCTCTCAAGGGCTTCAAGGATGGCGAGATCAAGGTGCTGGTGGCAACCGACGTCGCTGCCCGCGGCATCGACATTCCGGCCGTCACCCACGTCTTCAACTATGACCTGCCGGAAGTGCCGGACGCCTATGTTCACCGCATCGGCCGTACCGCCCGCGCCGGTCGCGACGGCATCGCCATTGCGTTTTGCGCCCCGGACGAAACCCGCCTGCTGCACGACATCGAAAAGCTGATGAAGATCGATATTCCGGTTGCCTCCGGCGAACGCCCGGCCGGTCTTGCCAGCCCGACGCGCCCCAACAACAACCGCGGCGGCCGCAACAACAATGGCGGCCATCAGCGCGGTCCCCGCGAAGGTGGCCGTCACAACGGCGAATCCCGCCCGTCGCGCCACCATGCTCCGCGCGACGCGGACAACGATCTGGAAGTCACCTCCGACTTCAAGCGCGTCAAGCAGGCTGAAGGCGATGCAGGCCGCCCGGCCGGCCCGCGCAAGCACCGTCGCCCGGCCCGCAAGCCCGGCGGCAGCGGTGCCAACCGCCACGCCCCTGCCGGCGGCAACGGCCAGGAAAAACGCGCTTCCGGCAACGGCCATCGCGGCCGCAACCGCTAAGTTGCTCTGAGTGGATTAAGGACGCCCGGCATTGCCGGGCGTTTCTTCTCCCCGCCGGGGAGAAGGTGGCCCGAAGGGTCGGATGAGGGGGCACCGCTGCCGTATCTCACCACCCTTGCCCCCTTGTAACTTGATTTCGCCGCGCTGTGCTATTGTCGCTTGTGCGGTGGCGGATGGAAGACCGATCCCCCCTGGGGACATTGATCCCGTGGATGAGCCCGGGTC